>DASTOD010000001.1:0-7269 GCA_035762645.1 Binatia bacterium
CTTCTTCAACCCGGAGGCGCCGTGAACCTGAGAGGCGAAAACAGTCCCGCGCTTTTGCCCTACGACGTAATCGTGCCGGCGGCGCTGTTCCTGGCGTCCGATGAATCCCGAGACCGATATGGCGAGATGATCGTCGCCAGCGACTGGCGGAGCGAACGGTCGGCCTACGCCCGGGAGCCCTGAACATCTAAGAAACCGAGGTAGGAATAGACATGGATTGGAAAGATCCGGAAATGTTTGAGCCGGCGGAGCACGGCAACAAACCGTTCGCCATTCGAGTGCCGGCGTTGGTTGTAAGCCGCGGGGCGGGCGACAGGATCAATTTTCTCACGGCGATGTGGTTCACGCCTACAGGTTTCGAGCCTTCCCGTTTGGTTGTGTCGATCCTGAAAAGGACACTGACCTACCAACTCATGCTCGAAAGAGGAGAATTCGTCATGAGCGCGCCTACGGACGAGATGATGGAAGTTGTGGTTTTTGCAGGTTACATCTCGGGACACGACGTCGACAAATGGAAAGCCACCGGATTAACTCCGGTCAAACCGTCAAAAGTTTCCGTGCCGTTGATCGGCGAGGCCATTGGAAATGTCGAATACCGGGTGATTCAACAGATTCCCTTTGATGACGAGGCGGATCTATTCGTAGGCGAAGCCTTGGCCACCCATGTGAGAAAAGGCGCGATGGAAGGCGAGCTCTACCGCGACGATTCCAATCCGCTCCTCTATATGGGCACCAAGTATGACCCCGAGGGTAAGCCTTTAGGTAAGTTCTATACTCACATCGGCAAAGTCGAATGCGCGGATTATGAATCTCCTCTACTGAAGGAATACCTGAGCCAGAAGAAGAGAAGGTAGATGCTGCAGGTTTCCGCGTTTCTGGTTTCCCCTCGATACGCGCTGCGCGCTACTCGGGGTCTCCGGTGTCCCGAGTAGGCCATAAGGCTGTAGCGAGGGACTCGGGGTAAGCGAGGGGAACTCGAGACAAGAAAGAAGAACAATAAACATTTGGCGGGGGAATAGGAATTCTTGTGGCCTTGCTGCTCACGCGACAGGAAGTCGAGCCGCTCATCGACCTCGCGAAGGCGATCGAGCTGACCGAGGCAGCCTATCGGCAGCAGTCTTTGGGGCAGGCTGTAGCCCATGCTCCCTATCATCTTAATCTCGGAGGCGAGAAGGCGCTGCGTGTTGTATCGGGCGCGCTGTTGGGCGCGCGGAACAAGGCCGTGTTGAGGGCCGGGCCAAGTTACGGCCTGGGCGGAAATCGAATGTACGCTCTCCTATTCGATACCGAGACCGGGGAGCTGCTCTCGGTCATGGGCTATCCGTTTGGGACTCTACGGACCTCGGCTACGATCGCGCTCGCCGCACGCCACATGGCCAGAGAATATTCCAAGAGAATGGGTCTGTTCGGAATCGGGCGAAGCGCTCTACATCTGTTGAAAGGTCTCCTTTCGGTGCGTCCGCTAGGTGAGGTAACGGTCTTTAGTCGCGACGACGAAAGACGCAAAGATTTTTGTCTAAGGGCTGCGCAAGCGCTTCAATTGCAGATCAGGCCGGCGCAAAAGGCCGAGGAGGCGGTACGGGGAATGGATATCGTCTTGACCGCCACCAATTCTCTTTCGCCGGTCCTTTCAGAAGAGTGGGTGGAGCCCGGGTTGCATATCAGCAGCATGGGTAAGCCCAGCGAGTTGGCTGCCGGAATATTTGAGCGTGCGGACCGGATCGTCGTCGGCAGCAAGCTGCACGAAGAGAACTATCACGACCGCTCGGCGCCTCTGCCGCTTTTGCAGCTCGTTGAGGAAGGAAAACTTACCTGGGAAAGGATTGGGGAGTTAGGAGACCTAGTCTCTGGGCGGTTCTCGGGAAGAGCTCATCCGAACGAAATCACTGTCTTCAGAGAGTCCCAGGGAGGTTTCGGTGACGCAGCCTTCGCCGCCTGGGTATACGGGGAAGCTATACGAAAAGGACTCGGGCGAGAGCTCGTGCTGTAAGACTTATGGCGTTGATCCTCACCACAGAAGACCTTCAGCTGCTCGATCCGCCAATGAGCGGCGCCATAGACGTCATTGAACGATGCCTTCGGATTCAAGCATCGGGAGACGCGACGAATCACCCGCGTGTTCATCTGCCTTATCCACCGTCCGGCTCTTCCGAAAGACGGAGCGGTTTCGGCAACCGGACTTTGAGGATCCTGCCGGCGATCGTACCCGAGTTCGACGCCGCGGGTTTTCGTGTTTACACCATCGGCCCGCGAAAGCGCAGGGAGCCCAGCGCCCTGCTGATCCTTTTCAGCTTCGAGGATATGACGCTCCAAGCGATTATCAACGACGCCTGGCTTCACTACATCCGGACGGGAGCTCCCGCCGGGATTGCGGCGAAGTATCTGGCGCGAAAGGAAATCGATACCGTGGGTGTGATCGGTACGGGGCGGATCGCGCGCCGGGCGGTGGAAGCCGTGGCTTGCGTGCGCGCGTTTCGCCGCATCAAAGTCTACAGTCCGAATCCGGATCATCGCCGCGATTACGCCAAGGAGATCGGCTCTCTTCTCAGGATTGAAGTCGAGCCGCAAGCGGATGCGAAGTCGGTCGTCGAGGCCGCGGACATCTTGATCACCGCTACGAATGCCTACCGCCCGGTCTATGACGGCAACTGGTTGGTACCGGGGACGCTCGTGATCACGTTGGCGCCGGGCGAGATCGATGTCGCCACCTTGGAGCGCGCCGCGCTGTTTGCGACGTGGAAAGAGCAGGCGCTGCACGATTCTCCTCCGCGCGAGCCTTTCAAGACATTGGCCGCGCAGGGAAGGCTCGGCGAATTCGAAGCGAAGTGCCGGGAGCTTCACGAGGCGATAACCGGGGTTTGGTCGGGCCGCAGCGGCGATGAGGAAATCATCATCTGTCTCGTTCCGGCTTCGTCCGTCTGGGATCCCGCGATAGCGTCCTGGGCTTACAATCTCGCGCGGGCAAAGGGAATAGGTAAAGACGTGACGATTTGACTAAGTAGACCTGTGGAAGTTAAAGCACTCGTCGGTCGCCCTTGGACCTTGACACAGAGATGGAAAACTCAATAGGTAGGCCGAAGAAACCTCAAAGGAGGACATGAACCATGACGCGCAAAGAAAACAGACTCGCAGTTTTTGTGTTGCTCCCGTTGCTGCTCTTTTTCTGCCATGGAGTGAGTGGGTCCGCCCCCCTTCCCAAGTCGACCGAAGAGATGCTCAAGAAGCTCAAGCTGGACGCTTCCATCCTCTCCGATGTCGACAAGGAACTGCAACTTCCCAAGGAGTGGATCGACGGCGCCAGGAGAGAGGGCAAGGTGCGCATTTTTTCCACCATAGATCCGCCGCAAGCCGAGGTCCTCTTCCGCCCGTTCAAGGAGCGCTATCCGTTTATCAAGAACCTCGAATATTCCCGCGCCAGCCACGAAGACCGCGCCATCAGAACATTGGTTGCATATAAAAATAAGAAGGTGGTGACCGATATCCTGACCGGCCTCGGCGGGAGCTTCTTCATGTACAAAGAGATGAACGCGCTGGAGGACATGAGAAACCTTCCCAACTGGAAAAATAATCCGAAGGATACCAGCGATCCCGAAGGGCTATGGGTCGGCATGCATATGCGGTACTGGTGCATGGCTTACAATACCCGGTTTCTGAAAAAGGAGGACATGCCTAAAAGATGGGACGATCTCCTTACCAGCCAGAAGTTTCGGGGAGGTAACCTCGCTTTGGGCAACCGTCCCCAGTTATGGGCTCTGGGGCTGTGGAAAGCCAACGGCGAAAAATGGGCCATGGATTTTCTCACCAAAGTTTTCAGCGAAGTCAAACCGCAGCTTCGTCGGGAAGGAATGAACGCGATGTTGGAGCTTCTGGCCGCCGGCGAGTTTCACGCGACCGTACCGTCGGCGGAATACCGCACCTATCAGAAGGTTCTGGACGGAGCCCCGGTGAGCTACCACTGTCCCGAGCCGGTTCCGATTGCCGTCTCCGAGATGGGAATCCTCAAGGGGGCCCCCAATCTCCACTCCGCGCGCATCTTCGTGAACTGGTTTCTCAGCAAGGAAGGACAAATCGCTCAGTATGTTTCGGATTACGCTCCGCCGGTCCACAAAGGGCTACAACGCAGGGAATTCGTGCCGTTCGCGGACGAGATCTTGCCGAAGAAGGGAGTCTTTAGAGACCCGCAGATCGAGCTCGACATCCAGCCGAAACTCCTGACTTTCTGGGATGAGCTGTGGCTGCGCGGCGGCGGGAGAAAGCGCGGCAGGGAATCGTGACCTCTGCGCTTCGCCTTCATTTCTGGCAGCATGGGCTTTTTTCATTGATCGCGCTGCTGGTCATGGCTCCGCTGGCTTTCCTGATCATGGGAAGCTTCAGCACGGCCCAGCTGCCGACGGATTTCTCGCTGGCGACCATGGGGCTGGTGAACTACATCAAAGTCTACACCGATCCCGGCACCTATGAGATCCTGAACAATACGCTGATTTACGTGGGTGGCAGCGCGTGTTTGGGAATCACTCTGGCGGTCGCGCTCGCTTGGCTGGTAGAGCGAACTAATATGCCGGGCAAAATCTGGGTTTATGCCGGTGTCCCGATGACTCTGGCCGTGCCCGGCATGCTGCAGGCGATGGCGTGGGTTCTTCTTTTGAGCCCGCGGATCGGCTTTATCAATAAGTCCTTGCAACACATCTTTGAGCTGGATCGGCCGCCGGTCAACATTTATTCCCTCGGCGGCATGATTTTTCTCGAAGGGCTGCGTCTGGTTCCAACCGCCTTTCTGATGCTCGTCCCATTGATGCGCAGCATGGATCCGGCGTTGGAAGAAGCGGCTGCCGTTTCGGGGGCGAGGCCGCTTTCCACCGCGCGAAAAATTACCTTGCGCCTTCTCGCTCCGGGCCTGGTCGCGGTGATGATCTACCAGGCGATGACGGCGCTCGAGGTCTTCGAGATCCCCGGGATTCTAGGGCTTCCCGCCGGCATCTACGTTTTCAGCACTAAGATCTATGCCATCGTGCGATCGGCCACGTTCATGCCCGTATACGGCCAGGCCAACGCGTTGGCGATGGTCTATTTGATTATCGCTGTCGTCACCACCTATTACTACACCAGAATGATCAGCCGGGTGGAAAAATACACGATCATAACCGGAAAAGGGTACCGGCCCCGCGAGTTGGATCTGGGACGGTGGCGTTACGCCGCCTTTGGATTGGTCATTTTCTATATTTTCTTGGCCGTTCTTCTGCCCTTCGCTGTGCTTCTCTACACTTCGTTTCTTGCTTACCTCCAGGCGCCTTCCGTGGAGGCCTTCAAAGGCTTCACGCTCAAAAATTATCGATTCCTGGCCCAATACGGGGAGGTCGGGTCCGCGTTGCAGAACACGCTCGTCATGGTCGTGGTGACCGCGACGGCGACGGTCTTGCTTTCCTTTTTCACTTCTCTCGTGATCGTTCGGAGCCGCTTCTGGGGAAGAAAACTTCTCGATCAATTGGCTTTCGTGCCTCATGCTATTCCCGGCATCGTCATGGGCATTGCCTTTTTTTGGGTGTTTCTCAAGCTGGACTTTCTCCCGCTCTACGGCACCATCTGGGCCATGTCGATTGGCTTCACCGTCAGCTTTCTTTCCTACGGCACCCGCGCGATGAATGCCGCGCTTTTGCAGGTCCACAAGGAACTGGAAGAAGCCGCTTACGTCAGCGGGGCCCGGCCCTGGCGCACGTTGTGGCGGATTTTTTTTCCGTTGATGCTTCCGAGCTTTGTCGGAATCTGGATTTGGGTGGTGCTTCATGCCGTGCGCATCGCCGGGCTGCCGTTGATCCTCTATGAGGGACCGCAAAATCAGGTGCTCGCGATTCTCATCTGGAACATGTGGGACGAGGGATATGTGCCGGCGGTCGCCGCTATCGGCACGCTGCTGATGGTGACACTGCTGCTGCTCACCTTTCTGGTGCGAACGGTCGGTTTTCATCGGCAGTTCGTACAGTCCACAAAGACATGATTCGGATCGACAATCTTCATTTGCGCTATCGCACGGACCGCGGCGAGGTGCATGCCGTGCGCGGTATCAGCCTTGAGGTCAAGCAAGGGCAGTTCTACACCTTGCTCGGCCCGAGTGGTTGCGGTAAGACGACGACGTTGCGTTCGGTGGCCGGCCTGGAGATACCCGACGAAGGAGAGATTTCGGTCGGCGACCATCTCGTCTTCTCCTCTTCAGGGAGGATTTCAGTCCCGCCTTATAAAAGAGATATCGGGATGGTGTTTCAGTCTTACGCGATCTGGCCGCACTTGACTGTGTTTGAAAACGTTGCCTTTCCCTTACGGGAAATGAGGCGAAGGCTTTCCAAAGGAGATCTTCGTCAAAGGGTGCTGCAGGCCTTGGCCCTGGTCCAGCTCGCCGGCCTCGAAGATCGTCCGGCCCCTTTTCTGAGCGGCGGCCAGCAACAGAGACTCGCGCTGGCCCGGGCTTTGGTCAAAGAGCCGCGGGTATTGCTGCTCGACGAGCCGCTCAGCAATCTCGACGCAAAACTGCGGGAAGAGACCCGCTTTGAGCTGAGAGAATTAATCAAACGCCTCGGTATAACGACCCTCTATGTCACGCACGACCAGCTGGAAGCGCTGACGATGTCGGACGTCGTCGCCGTGATGGACCAAGGGCGTGTCATCCAGGAAGGAACTCCGACCGAGATTTATCAAGCTCCCCAACAGCGCTTCGTGGCGAACTTCATCGGGCTCACGAATTTCCTCGAGGGCAAAGTCAAAGAGTTGCCGGGCGACGGTCAGAGATTTGGAATTGTCGATACCGCAAGCGGCGCTTTGAAGTGCGTGCTTCCGGGTGGCGTGGCCTTGCAGGATCCCGTCGTCATCGTTGTGCGGCCCGAGGATATCAACCTGGTTACCGAACCCCGCCCGGACCAAAACAATCTTCTTCGCTGCAAGGTGGAGGCGGTTGTCTTCATGGGCGAGGCGTTGGAGTGCCAGGCGGTCGTGGGAGCGCAGAAGCTGCGCACCAAGCTCCATCCTTCTTCCGCGGTCAGGCAAGGAGAGATCGTCGCTCTCGAGCTTCCCGCCGAGCGCTGCCGTGCTTTGCGGGGTTGAGGGATCAGAACGCAAACGACTATTAAGCAGTTGATAACTATCTCAATATGTTGCGAGGCTCCGAAACCAAGGGGCGAGCCCTTCCGAGCGCGGTCAATGGGTCTGTGCCTTGCAGGCCGCCGCCCAATCCACTCCAAGTGTGGTTATTCCATCGGTCCAGGCCTGAACGTAACCTTTTTG
>DASTOD010000002.1:0-2035 GCA_035762645.1 Binatia bacterium
TGCGTCCGCCCCAGATGGCTAACGGCTTCGTGAAAATTGGCGTCGGCAATCTGGACGAGGTTTTTGGCAATGAGCCAGCTATCGCCGTCGCGCGGCATGAAGATCGGATTATCCGGGCCTGGCTGCGGCGCGCACTGAATCGCCACGGGCAAGAGCGATTGTCCGCCCGGCGGCACGGCAAACAACGCCAAGGGCGCGTAATTGTATTTCTGCTCCGTCGGAAAACTGCCATCTACAGCTCCGTCAAACACGGAATAATCGGCTAGATAAAGCCGTCCGTCTGCTACTGACTTCTCCAAACTGTCCTGCGTTCCCATCACAGACTGATACTGTTCTTCAGTGATCGGCAGACGCGTGTCCAGCGCATTTAGCCGCTGAATGACCAGCGGATTTGGCCCAGCTACTCGCATGGCAGCAAACTCGGCGTCCTCTTGAAAATTCTGGCTGATCGCCGGCAATGAGATGAATTGGAACAGTTGGTTGTAATCTTCGAGGCTGGAAGCCCGACCGGAGACAGTTGGAAACTTCCCAAGCTTTTGCCCAACGTCGACCAAAGTTTCCAGCGTGAGCGTCTTTGCAAAAGACTCTATGACCCCGTCCAGGAACACTTTCAATTCCGGCAGCGTAGTCGGGGAACCCTGCTTCTCGAACCCCATGGCAATTGCATTACTCAGGTCACGCTTTGCGTCTGCGCTAAGCAGCTGAGCGACCGCCTTTAGTGCTTGGACCACCTCTGGCACGAATTCGATATTGTCGCCCTTGTTTTTTATTCCGATCATGATGCTATTGATTAGGATTCTCAGCGCCGAGATCGAAACCAGATGTATCCACTCGGGACGGGCGGCAAACCCTTCCGCTGGAGACAGAGCACCTACCATCGCAAGGGGCGGGAGGTAGGTATAGTTGTAGGTGTACTTGGTCGAAGGCTTAGTGTCTTCTGTAACGGCACGCGCGGCAGTGTTTCTTTCAGACATCATCGTCTCCTTTTCAACTTCCGTCATTTCGATTGGGTTCGCACACGAACTTGGGGCGGTGCGTCATATTTGTAAAAACCTTCGCCGCTTGCCTGGCCCAGCTTGCCTTGGTCGATGTAGTGCTCCTTGAGATAGCGGGCGTTGGCCTTGGCCTGTTCATCGCCCGCTGCAGCGATGTGGTAGGCGGTGTTGAGCCCGATAATATCCAGCATTTGCAGCGGACCGGACGGCGCGCCCGTGGCGATGCGCCAGGTCTTGTCGATCGTCTCGGGGTCCGCGACTCCTTTGACGACGAGGCTATGGGCCGCTGTGAGGAGCGGGACCAGGAGCGAGTTAACGACATAGCCAGGCTGCTCCTTGTGGAGCTTGATCGGCTCCATGCCGATCCGGCGCGCGAACTCCACCGCGGCGTCGTAGACGCCCAGGTCGGTCCCCGGATGGCCCATGATCTCAGCGATGTTGTGGATCCAGATCTCGTTTGCAAAGTGTAATGCGAGGAACCGGTCAGGTCGCCCTGTGGCGTCAGCTAGCGCGCTCGGCAGCAGCGTGGAGCTGTTGGTGGCAAGGATTGTTCTCTCAGGCGCGAGCGGCGCGAGCTTCCTGTAAAGCTCTCGCTTGACGTCGAGAAGCTCGGGCGCTGACTCGATCACGAGGTCCGCGTCGCGAACCGCGTCGGCAAGGCTCGATGAATATTTGATTCTCGCTAAGGCTGCTTGCGCTCGTCCGCCGCGTGCACCCTCGACCTCCCGCTCATACCGGGCCGCGAGTTCCTCGAAACGCTCTCTGGCGATTTTGACGATTTCGTCACTGATATCGTAGGCGGTGACTTCGAATCCGGAGTACGCGGTCTGATACGCGATCTGTGAACCAAGGACACCGGTTCCGAGCACGGTGACGTTGTTGATGCTTGTCGTCATGTCAGTTGTTCTCCCTGGGTTTTTTGTGCACTCGGCCAATTGAGATGATTCGATTCCGCGCACTCCGCGCTGCTCGACATAGATAGTTACTCATTCGTTGGAGAGCCCTTGAAATCCAATACTATCTTTCTCCTTTTGGTCTCT
>DASTOD010000003.1:0-3482 GCA_035762645.1 Binatia bacterium
GAGCCCGTGGGCTCGAAGCTCCCCACTTCCATCAAAATCGAGCTAGTCGAAGGCAAATGGAGACTGGAAGATCTTTTGATCCAGGGAAAGATCGATGCGGCAGCGGAGCCGGACCTGCCCGAAGCCTGGATTCGCGGCGAAGACACGGTGGAGCGCCTCTTTTCGGATTTCGAGAAAGACGAGCGCGACTATTACCAGAAGACCAGGATCTTTCCCATCATGCATCCGATCATTATCAAAACCGATGTTCTCGAAAACGATCCTTGGGTCGCGACCAGTTTGTACGAGGCCTTCATGGCGACGCGGCGCGCCTACGACGAGTTCATGCAGCAGCCGCACCGCTTGAGCTTTGCCTGGGGGCGCTCCTATCTCGAAGAGGAGCGCAAGTTCTTCGGCAAGCATCCCTTTTATCAGGGACTGAGAGAGAATTACCACGACGTGCAAAACATGATAACGTTCGCCCAGCAGCAAGCCATGCTCGCTCGGCCGTTGACGGTCGAGGAGCTATTCACTGAAAACACGAGAAACACCTGAGTCGCGGGGCAACGACTGATGCTAAACATATCCTTTAAGTAATCGAAAGTGATACAGGAGGTTCTGGAAATGGCCGATTTCAAGATTATAGATGCCGATGGTCACGTGATGGAGCTGGACAGCGAGCTACGAGAGTTCATCGGTCCGCCCTACAAAGATCTTGAGTGGCACCAGAGCTATTCTTTTTGGCCCGGGCTGACGATGGACGGTTATCTGCGATCGCTGCGGCAAAAAGGCGGCTGGGCAGGCGGGGGCGATGGCCCCAAAGCAAATCATTGGCTCGACTTTCTCGACAAGAATAAAATCGAGCTTACGGTTCTCTACCCCACGCAGGGCCTTACCCATGCCGCGATTCAGGACAAGGGTTGGGCCGTCTGCATGGCGCGCGCCTATAACGACTGGCTCTACAACAAATTCATGGCGGTTAGCCCGCGGCTCGTCGGCGTCGCTCTCCTCCCTGTGCAGGACATCGCCGAAGCGGTCAAGGAGTTGCGGCGCGCGGTGAACGACCTTGGAATGGTGGGAGCGGTTCTCCCCGCGGTGGCGCCGGGCGGCCGGCTTTTTAGCGGACCCGAGTTTTACCCGCTTTGGGAGGAGGCGCAAAAGCTGGATGTGCCGATATCCACTCACGGCGGACTCAGCATGCCGTCGCTCGGTCTCGACCTCTTGGGCAATTTCACCATCGCCCACACGCTGGAGCACCCGTTTGCCCAGATGCGGCAATTCGTCAGCATGATGTTCGAAGGCGTGTTTGAGCTGTTTCCGAATTTTCGCTTTGGCTGCATCGAATGCGGCGTCGGTTGGGTTCCGTACATGATGGATCGCATGGACGAGGAGCAGGAGCGCAAGGGACACTACTCACCCCGGTGCAAGCTGAAGCCCAGCGAGTACGTGAAGAACGGCAATATCTTTTTCGCCGTCGAAGTCGACGAGTCGGCCCTGCCGCTGGCGGCGCAGGTCGCCAACGAGAACGCGTTGATCTGGGCTTCGGATTATCCGCACGAACGGGACCAGCGCGATTTTAGCCAGGACATCCCGAACTTGATCAAGCGCAATGATGTTAGCGACGAGCTGAAACGGAAGATCTTTTGGGACAACCCGCTGCGCTTCTATCCACGCCTACGATCGCGCGTGGAAAAGAATCAGACGGAAGTCAATGCAGCTGTTGCGTAGTTAAGACTTGGCATCGTGAAATCTTATGATTTAAATCACTTTTGAGGCTGTTCAAAAAGGTTCAGTTGCGAGGCGCGCGAGAAATCGACGAGCGGAGGCGTACTTACGCAGTACGTTGGAGCGAGGCGGTCGAGCGCAACGAAGCAAATGAGCCTTTTTCAACAGCCTGCTCAATGAAAATCCCTGCTGGATACAGCAGCCGGAGCCATCTCCACTTTGGGCTCCCAGAACGATTCCGCAACCAGGTGAACCAGGCTGCCTTCAACCTGAAGTTTTCCGGTAATGCCGAGAAAATTCACAGTCTTCGCCAGCACCGGATAACGGCCAAACACACTTTCCCATACGACAACGTTCACAAAGCCGGTTTCGTCTTCTAGAGTCATAAAGACCACGCCAGCGGCGGTCCCCGGTCTCTGGCGACAAATGACCAGACCCGCATAGCGTATTCTTTCACCGTTTTTCATCGATGCGACGGTGCGAGCGTCGGGGAGTCCTTGACGCGCCAGACTGGGTCGCAAGGGTTCCAGAGGATGGCGTCGCGGGCTGTGGGAAGTCGTGCGATAGTCCCATTTGACTTCTTCGAAGGCGCTCAGCGGATCGAAGGCGGGGCTCGCTTCACGCGCCGGAAGAGACAAAGACTCTCTGCGCGCGCGAACCAGCCGCCGCACATCCCAGAGCGCCGCGCGGCGGTCGATGCCAAAGCCCTCGAAAGCGCCGCCCTCGGCGAGCCGGCTGAGGCTGCCTTCGTCCAAAGCGACGCGCCGAACAAAGTCATCGAGCGACGTGAACGGGGCGATGCAATGCGCGCCCGCGATTTTTTGCCAGTCGGTCTCTCCCAAGCCTTTCACGTATCTTAAGCCCATGCGCACCGCAAAACCGCCAGCGCTGTCGAGACAGGGCTCCAACGTGCAATCCCATTCGCTGCGCGTGACATCGATAGGACGTAGGATCACACCGTGACGCTTGGCGTCCTCGACAATGGTTGCTGGCGCGTAGAATCCCATGGGCTGCGCATTTAGCAACGAGCAGGCAAATTCCGCCGGATAGTGGCACTTGAGCCATGCCGTGGCATAGGCGATCAGCGCAAAGCTGGCGGCGTGACTTTCCGGAAACCCATATTCGCCGAAGCCGCGGATCTGCTCGAACACTTTTTCGGCGAACTCCGGAGCGATCCCCTTCGCCTGCATGCGCGTGATCAGCCGCTCGCGATGGCGTTCCATGCGCCCGGTGCGGTGCCAGGCGGCCATATCACGTCGAAGTTGATCGGCTTCTCCCGGGGTGTAGTCGGCGGCGACGACGGCGAGCCGCATCACTTGCTCCTGAAAAATCGGCACCCCTAGAGTTTTTTTTAACACCGGGATCAAACTCGGATGGGGATAATCCACCGGTTCGTCACCGCTTCGGCGCCGAAGATAGGGATGGACCATCCCGCCGGTGATCGGCCCCGGTCGCACGATGCTGACTTCAACGACCAGATCGTAGAAATTGCGCGGCTTGAGCCGCGGCAGCATCGCCATCTGGGCTCGACTTTCAATTTGAAAAACTCCTACGGTATCGCTTTTACAGATCATGTCGAAGACCGCGCAATCTTCTGCCGGTATACCGGCCATCGAAAGACGGATGCCCCGATGCTCCTCTAAAAGCCTGAAGCAGAGATCGAGCTGCGTGAGCCCGCCCAACCCCAGCAGATCCACTTTAAAGAGACCGAGATCTTCCAGATCATTCTTGTCCCATTGAATCACCGTGCGCTCCGGCATCGTTCCATTTTCAATGGG
>DASTOD010000004.1:0-2644 GCA_035762645.1 Binatia bacterium
AAAAGGAGAGCTTTCTACCGTTCAGCTTGACCGTCGCAAGTGAAGGTGGAACCAGCACCATCTACTACGAGGATTGGCGGGAAGTAAACGGCATCAAAGTACCTTTCCGCTATCGACAGACCGAACCTGATCCCACCAACAATGCCCTGGTCCAACAGCAGTCGATCCAACTCAACACGACGATCGCAGCCACCAGCTTCATGCGCCCGGAGCCGGCCACACCGGATTACCGCTTTACGAATCGTCGAAACTTTTCGCGCATGCGCCTCGATCGGGTTGATAACGCGATCTTCGTCCAAGCACGGATCAATAACTCACCATTCCTTTGGTTCATATTGGATACCGGCGCCAGCGTCACGGTCATCGATGCGCGACGTGCGCGTGCGCTCGGTCTGAAGTCTGCCGGCAAGGTTGGAGCGAGCGGAGCCGGTGGCAGTTCGGAAGTGCAGTTTACAAAGGGAGTGACCTTCACGTTGCCGGGCGTGAAACTGATGAACCAAACCGTGGCCTCTGTTCCGTTCCGCAAAGAGATCGCCGGGGTGAAACGAAACCTCGGCGGCATACTGGGTTATGACTTCATCAGCCGGTTCGTGCTGGAGATTGATTTTCTCAAGAAGACTCTTACCCTCCACGACTCAAAAAACTATGAGTACAAAGGAGCAGGCAAGCGCGTGCCGATCACTATTGACGGTACGCCATTTATCCAGGCTCAAGTGAAGGTAAACGGAAATGAGCCGGTGTCTGGCCGCTTCGAGATCGACACCGGATATGACAGCGCGCTGATGCTCTACCGCCCGTTTGTTATGGCCCACCCGATTTTGCAGCCATCCGCAACGAGCGATCCAAATACGAGGCAGGGCATGGGACATTCGACCAGGAGCGTAAGAGCTCGGGTGGAAAGCTTCGCGTTTGGAGGCTTTTCTTTCCGAAATGTCGTCGCAGATTTCCCACTCGGTGAGGAGGGCACCCAAGGTAGCAAGGACGTAGCAGGATTAATTGGAAACGAAATCCTACGCCGGTTCAAAGTCATCTTCGACTATTCACGAAAGGAAATGATCCTGGAACCGAATGTCCATCTCTCGGATCGTTTTCCCGTGAACGCGCCACGATGACGTGGAGCGCAGATTATTCCGCCGACCACTGAAAGCACAACGAATACCCGTCCGGGTCGTGCAGGTACAATTTGCTTCATACCGTATCGAGCGATCTTCGGTTCCGCGACGTCGATACCATGCGCTCGCAGATGACGATACGCCGCGTCGACGTCGGGCATACGCACCACATTCGCTCTGGCGCGCGATGCGATGGTTGTTGTTGGTAGGTCACGACTTATGAAGTAGGTTCTTCGTTTGGATCTAAGCCTATGTGTGTTAGAGCACAGACCTCTGCTCTCGCAATTGCTATACGATTTAAACCATCTGAAAAGAGGAAAGCAGGCGCGAGAGTCAAAAGTGGAAATTACTAATACACTAAATGCTGAAAAGGACCAGCAGCCGCAGCTAAGCCTCGCGGGGGTCAAGGCAGCCGAAGGGACTTTCAGACAACCAACGGCAGCAGAAGTATCTATTCTTACCTTTTCTAAGTTGCGCGACGCTCGCCGTCATGCACAGGAGTTGAGTAACGAATTCGCGCGTCTCCTGAATCGTGGGTCATCGCTTGAGTAGCGGTCCCCCAAACGTGGTCTATTTATCGTTCGACTAATCCCTCTTCGTCTGTATCGCTATTACATACTTAAAATCCAACACGGGCCGAAGGACTATTCCTGATCAATTCGATATTCATAGACACTTTGAATAAACCTGATTAGGTAAACACGTAGTTGCGTGATAAGATACGCGGCGAACCGAGTTACAAGCTTACTCTCTTCTCAGCTCCTCTGGAATCACCCAGATCACCTGAAGTCCATAGCCAAACAACCTAAAGGAGCTAACCATGTTTACACGCCATGTCATAATGGAACTGAAGCCGAACGCCACCACCGAGTTTACCAACGTTGTTGAGAGCAAGATTTTGCCACTCCTACGTAAACAAAAGGGATTCCGCGATGAGATGACTTTCGTCGCCCCAGACCGCTCGGAAGCGATAGCGATCAGCTTCTGGGACACTAAAGAGGAAGCGGAGGCCTACAATGTCTCAGGATATCCTGAGGTATTGAAGACGCTCGCGAGTCTGGTGGAGGGAACGCCCAGAGTTGGGGTCGCTGAGCTTGCCACTTCAACGCTTCACAAGCTCACAGCTGCGAAAACAGCGTAAGTAAAGCAGACGTATTTCTATCAGAGAGAGGGTGGACATCCACCCTCTTTCTTCGTCTGACAGACATGTCTTCAGAATCCTTCAAAGAAAATTCATGAGGATGATTTGTGGGCCAGGCATTCACAGCACTGCGTTCACCGATCGAAAGCGAGCCGGAGAAAGAACGGACGCTACTTCTGCCAGCGGCACAATCAAATTACGATACGCCGCGCCAGGGTATTACGTTAGAGCTTCTCCGTCGAACTTCGTCAAAGCTTAGAAGATCTTTTTGAAAGCCCTGGTAAACCAGTTGCCCGCACTCTTCGCGCCTTTCGCGGTCTTCTTACCGACGTCCTCGCCCTTATCCGCCGCCTCCGCGCCTACAGCCTTCGTCTTTTCGGCGGCCACTTTC
>DASTOD010000005.1:0-16341 GCA_035762645.1 Binatia bacterium
CAAACTCTTCGCGTGAACTTCAAGGACGCTTACGCGCTTGCCTTTTTACGGGTGAACTACTCGGATCGCCAGCGGATTGGAGACTCTCCCACTTAAATCAGCCGCGCGCTCGTCTCGTTTTCTTTGACGGCTCGCAGCTGATCGGTATGAAAGCCGCACCGCGAAAGCGGCCGAGGTGTGCCCGCCAGAGCGACCCCCTGAAAGGTTTACTTATGTCAGCTAGCTGACAGACTAGCGGCTCCGTTGTGATAGATGTAGGCCGCCAGCCGTTGAAAAGAGGGAAATCTTCGGCGTCCCAGTTACCGATACGGGCTGACTCAAATGAACCAAGTCAACGCCAAAACTATCGCGCAGTTCAAATCGCTCTCGTCATTTTCCGTTCCGCAACTGGAGAAATTGGCGCGCAGCCTCTCCATTAGAAGCTACAAAAGGGCTGAAAACATCTTTGGTCAGGACGAAGAGGCAAGGCTCGTCTACCTGCTATTGTCGGGGGTCACTCGGTTTATTTATATGAACAGCAATGAAAATCAGACGATCGTCAGTATGTTGCCGTCGGGAGAATTTTTTGGTCTCGATTCGCTCATGGCGAAAGCCCGTCACCCGTTCACCTGTGAAGCTTTTGAGGCGTCCACCGTCGGTTCCATCAAACCGCAGGATTTCATCCAAATACTTTTGGGCACTTCATATGAGAGTTTCTTGCGCTGGTATGCCGTCACCTTATATCCGGGCCGAAAATCATATATCCATTGCATTCGAGGAATTGGCCTTGATCTTCGCCGTCGCCTGGCCCTTGAGCTTCTGAACCTGGCCGACAGCTTCGGCACCAATGTGGCGCGCGGAGTCGAGATCGACTTGCGCGTCAGCCACGAGGTCCTGGCCAGTATCGTCGGAGCGTCGCGTCAACAGGTGACGCAACACCTCAATGAGTTTGATCGCGAAAAAATCATTTCCAGGGACAGGCGGCGCATCATTATCCATCCAGAAAGACTGCGCCGAATTGCCGGAAGCTTGTCCTGAGCGCCATCCGCGCGCGGTGTTCTGTTCTCCTCACTCGGCTGCAATCTTATTTCCCGCCGTCAGCCGTGAGATACTGCCGCTCCAGGTTCTGCCAGTCATCGAGGCCGACGATCTGGTCCCGCTCTTTGAAGGTAGTCAGGGCTGGGTCCATCGCCTCCGTTGTGCCTTCTCGCTTTAGCAATCCCAGCGCGAGCCTCATGGCGTGAATCCCGGCTCTTTGGGTTTCGGATGGGTAAATCGCGATCCGGTAGCCCATCTTTTTCAATCGATTGACTGGCAGCATGGGCGTTTTTCCGCCTTTAAACACATTGACAAGGAGAGCCACGTGGGGCAGCGCGCGCGGAATCTCCTCCAGCTCAGCTTCGGACTGGGGTGCTTCGACGAAAACGGCGTCGACTCCCAGTTTAGCGAAGGCGCGGGCTCGGTGGATTGCATCGTCGAACCCGTGCACCCCGCGCGCATCGGTGCGAGCGATGATGCAAAAATTCGGATCGCTGCGGCTGGCCAAAGCGGCGGCGATTTTTTTCTCCATCTCAGCCAGCGAAAGCACTTCCTTGCCGTCGAGATGACCGCAGCGCTTCGGCGTGATCTGATCCTCGATATGAATGGCCGCCACGCCGGCCCGCTCGAACTCACGCACCGTGCGCACGAGATTGATGGCATTGCCGTAGCCGGTGTCGGCGTCGGCGATGACGGGTATTTTCACCGCCGAGGTCACCTGCGCGGCCCGCTCGATGCTCTCGGACATAGTGACCAGTCCGATATCGGGGATCCCCATGCTGCGGGCTACGGCGCCGCCGCTTAGATAGGCGGCCTCGAACCCGGCTTCTTCGACCAGCCGGGCCGAGAGCCCGTCGAAGCAACCCGGAGCCACAAGGAGTTTTTCTCGCTTGAGTAATTGTTTAAATGTTTGTCGTGGGTTCATGATTGACCTCCAGGCCGCTAGCGCGGAATCGTGCTGACACGTGATCGTGCCCGTATTTACGAACACGAGACACGAACACGAATCACGCTCGATCTTCGTTCGTTAGGCCGTCCTGATCACAAACATCTCCATGAACTGGTCCACCGGTGTGTTCTGCAGCCCGTCAAAATCCAGACAGAGATCGACAATTTTCTTGCACCAGGGCGGCGCCAATCGTGACGCCAGATTGGTCTCAAATTTTTTGATGAGCAGCGGTATGGCTTCGGCGCGGCGGCGGCGGTGGCCGAGCGGATAGTCGATGGCGACTTTGTCCGTGCAGGTACCGTCGCTGAAGAAGACCTGCACGGAATTGGCGATCGACCGCTTCCCCGGGTCGAGATAGTCCGTCGAATACCGCGCGTCTTCGATCACGACCATTTTGTCACGCAACCGATCGATGCGCGGATCTTGTGCGACCCTGTCCTCATAGTGATCGGCGGTGAGCTCGCCGAAAATGAGGGCCACGGCGACCATGTACTGCAGGCAGTGATCGCGATCGGCGGGATTGTACAGTGGTCCCGTCTTGTCGATGATTCGAATCGCAGACTCCTGCGTGATGATAATAATCTTTTCCACTTCATTCAGCCGATCTTTGACTTCCGGGTGCAGGGCGATGGCGCATTGGACCGCGGTCTGGGCGTGAAACTCCGCTGGAAAGGAAATCTTGAACAGGATATTTTCCATTACGTAGGAGGCGAACGGTCGCGGAAGAGTGAAGGGCTTGCCACGAAAAAGCACGTCATAGAATCCCCAGGTCTTTGCCGAAAGCGCGGACGGGTAGCCCATCTCTCCCTGCAGGGCGAGCAGAGCCAGCCGAACACCGCGGCTGGTCGCATCGCCGGCGGCCCACGATTTGCGCGGTCCGGTGTTGGGCGCGTGGCGGTAAACTCGGAGCGTGCCGCCATCGATCCAAGCATTCGCAATGGCGCTGATGATCTGTTCGCGGGTGCCGCCCAGCATCGCACTCGCCACGGCCGCTGTCGCCACTCTGACGAGCAGCACATGGTCCAATCCTGCCCGGTTAAAGCTATTTTCCAACGCCAGGATTCCCTGGATTTCGTGCGCTTTGATCATGCTCGTAAGGACATCGCCGATTTGCAGCGGCTTTCGCCCGGTTCGGCTGAGATAATCCGCCAGCGCCAGAATACCCCCTAAATTATCGGATGGGTGTCCCCATTCGGCGGCCAACCAGGCGTCATTGTAATCAAGCCAGCGGATCATCGCGCCGATATTGAAAGCGGCTTGCACGGGATCGAGTTCCCAGTCCGTGCCTGGAACCCGGGCGCCGTGCGGGAAAACCGCGCCGGGAACGACCGGCCCGAGGTGTCGGGTACATTGCGGAAACCGCAAAGCGAGAAGGGCGCATCCTAACGCGTCCATAAAGCAGTAACGGGCCGTGTCGGCCGCCTCTACGCTCGCAGGCACATGGCTCGCTGCGTAGTCGGCGATTTCGACCATGATGGCGTCCGGCGGCGGGCGGACATTGGTCTCCTCGATGGTCATAGAAGTATTCCGGGTTCTTTCCTGGCGCCCCCTTCGCTGTTGCTCAGGACATGCTTTGCGCCTTTGCGCGACATATTTGGATTTGCTTGCGGCCCTGCTCCGCTAGCGCTCTGAGATTGGAACATACGGCCTCGGGTCGGAACCCACATAATCGGCGTTGGGACGGATCAGGCGGTTGTCGGCGCGCTGTTCGATGATATGAGCCGCCCAACCGGTGATTCGCGCGACGACAAACAGCGGCGTGAAGATCGGCGTCGGAATACCGCAAAAGTGATAAGCGCTGGCGCTGTAAAAATCGAGGTTGGGAAATAGTTTTTTCTCGCGCCGCATGACTTGCTCGATGCGCTCGGAGACCGGATAAAGCCGCTCGTCGTGTTGCGCTGCGGCGAGCTTTTGTGTCCAGGCTTTAATGATATCGGAGCGCGGGTCGGAGACTTTGTAGACGCGATGGCCGAAACCCATGATCAGCTTTTTAGCGGCCATCAGTTCGAGTACGCCCTTTTCCGCTTCGTCCGGAGTGGCAAACCGCTCGATCAACTCCATGGCGGCTTCGTTCGCGCCGCCGTGCAGGGGACCGCGCAGCGCGCCGATCGCGCCGGTCACGGCCGAGTAGAAGTCGGGCAGCGTCGATGCGATGGTGCGCGCGGTGAACGTGGATGCATTGAATTCGTGCTCCGCGTAAAGAATCAACGACACGTCGATGGCGCGGCGGTAGAGCTCGTCGGGTCTTTTTCCGTGCAGCAGGTGCAGAAAATGGCCGGCTGTGCTGTCGTCGTCGGTCTTGGTGTCGATGCGCTTGCCGCTGTTCTGGAAGTGATACCAGTAAAGGAGCATGGCACTGAAGCACGCGATCAGCCGGCTGGCCACGGCCATCTGGTCATGATCGGGACCTTCGGGCTCCATTGTGCCCAGAGCCGAGCAGCCGGTTCGCAAGACGTCCATAGGATGGGTCGCGCCGGGAAGCTGCTCGAGAACCGTCTTCAGCGGTCGAGGCAAGCTTCTGAGACCAGAGAGTTGTCTCTTATAGCTCTGCAGTTCCGACTTATTGGGCAAGCGGCCATAGATTAGAAGATAAGCGACCTCTTCGAAGGTAGAATGCTCGGCCAGGTCATGAATGGAGTAACCGCGGTAGGTGAGTCCTTTGCCTTCTTTTCCCACCGTTGCAATCGTGGTGCGTCCCGCAATGACTCCAGCCAGACCGGCGGATTGCTCCTGCGCCATAATTCATCCTCCAGACAGTAATCTGCACCGATTGGGACATGCATTGCAAGGGAAAGTCGGCTGGATCGCCCGCCGGCTTCGCTTGACACCTTCCGGCAACTCCGGTAGTCGCTTGCTAAGAAAAAGAACGCACGGGGATGAGGAGTCACATCATGCCTTTACCAGAGACTTTCAAAGCGATGGTGGTCTCGGAGACGGCCGATAAGAAGTTCACTCGCGAGGTGAAGCGAGTGAGTTTGTCCGATTTGCCGGCGGGCGAGTTATTGATCGAGGTCAAATATTCTTCGTTGAACTATAAGGACGCCCTGTCGGCCACCGGCAATAAAGGGGTGACGAGAAAGTATCCCCACGTTCCTGGCATCGATGCCGCCGGAGTGATTGCGAGCAGTTCGACCTCTCAATTTGCGACCGGCGAGCCGGTAATCGTCACAGGCTACGATTTGGGAATGAACACCTCCGGCGGGTTCGGCCAATACATTAGCATCCCCGCCGGGTGGGCGGTGAAGCTGCCGCAAGCTCTGACGTTGAGAGAGAGCATGGCTTACGGCACGGCGGGATTCACGGCCGCTTTATGCGTCACCCGGCTGGCGGCGTACGGCCTGACGAAGGAGCAGGGCGAGGTGCTCGTCACAGGCGCGACCGGCGGAGTGGGAAGCATCGCGGTAGCCCTTCTCGCAAAACTGGGCTTCAACGTCGTCGCTGCCACGGGGAAAACCGACGAAAAGAATTTTCTGGCTGCGCTTGGCGCCAAACAAGTGATCTCGCGCGAAGAGGCCAACGATACTTCGGGGCGACCGCTGCAGAAAGGCCGTTGGGCCGGCGTCGTTGACACCGTGGGCGGCAATATTCTCGCCACGGCGATCAAGTCGACCAACTACGGCGGTCTTGTCGCAGCCTGTGGCAACGTCATGTCCGCCGATCTGGCTGTCAGCGTCTACCCCTTTATCTTAAGAGGCGTGAGTCTGCTGGGTGTGGATTCCGTCGAAATCCCGATGAGCACTCGCTTGCGCGTTTGGCAAAAGCTCGCCGGCGAGTGGAGGCTGGATTTCCCCGGAGCTCTCGTTTCCGAATGTTCTCTCGAAGCGTTGAGTCCCAAGATCGATCAGATTCTCAAAGGTGGAATTCGCGGACGGGTTGTCGTGGAGCTGAGCCAATGACCTACCGCCCTCGAAATTCACGATGAACGTCGAACAAGACGCCACTGGCGACGCTGCCTTGAGGCACATCCGGGTCGTCGAATTGGGCGACATCCCGGCTTCGTACGCAACTCGCCTGCTCGCCGATCTCGGCGCCGATGTGATCAAAGTCGAGCCGCCCGGAGGCGATCCGAACCGTTTGTTGGCGCCATTCGCCGGCGGCATCGAGCATCCCGAGCGGAGCCTTACTTTCATTAACGCCAACACGAACAAGAGAAGTATCGTCCTCGATTTGGAAAATGCCCCCGCTGATCACGAGTTGTTTGCCAAGCTGCTCGCTCGCGCCCAGCTTTTTATCGAGGCGACACCACTGGGCTATCTGGAACGACTCGGCTTCAACGATGCCAGGTTTCGAACCAGATATCGGAAGCTAGTCGTTGTTTCCTTGACTCCATTCGGTCGCAGTGGTCCCTACCGCAACTACAAAGGCAACGATGCCATCGCCAACGCGGCCGGCGGATTTCTTTACGGGCAGGGTGACGACACCAAGGGCCAATGCACAGCTCCCAACCACATGGCGTATCAAGTTGCGGCCTGCATGGCGGCAACACTGGGCCTCGCCGGCGTCCGTCACGCCAGACTGACGGGAGCGGGCCAGCGGATCGATGTCTCACTTCAGGAAGCGCTTACGTTCACGAACAGCAGCTCGGTCGCCCGCTACATCGGAGAAAACCGACTGGAACGGCGACCCGGACGGAAGAACTACGGCGGCGCCGGCACGAACATCTACCGCTGCAAAGATGGGCGCTACGTGCATTTTACGACCAACATGCCGCACATGTGGCGTGAATTCACGCAGAACTGGATGACCGGCTCGATTCTCGCCGGTCCGGAATGGGAAAACTCTAAATATCGGGACGCGCGATCTCAGGAAGTCGCAAACGTGTTCGCCGAATTCATCGCCGGGTTCACGGCGGAAGAGTTCGCCGATGAGGCGCAGCGGCGCCATCTCGCGGCGGCGCCGCTGAACACGGTGGGACAGTTCGTGAATTGCGAACAGGTGAGAATGCGCGGATGGCTCCAGGAGATCGAGCATCCGGTGATTGGCCGCTACACGGCTCCCGGGTTTCCCATGCGGCTGTCTTTGACGCCGATGCGCATTCGCTGCCCGGCGCCGCTCTTGGGCCAGCATCAGAAGGAGATAATGGAAGAAATACAACGGAGCGCTCCGGAGGGCGAGACTTCAACGGCCATTGACGATCACGCCCGCAAGCCCATGCTGGCCGGGCTGCGGATGGCCGATCTCACCCAACAGTATGCAGGTCCGCTCGGAACAGAGATTCTCGCCTATTACGGAATGGAAGTCATCAAGGTGGAGTCCAACGTCGTGCCGAGCAAAGACCGGGAAGCGGCCGTTCATGCCGACATGAACCGCGCGAAGCTCGGCTGCACGATCAACTTGCGAAATGCGGAAGGAAAGGAGCTGTTCAAGCGTCTTATCAAGGCCGTCGATGTTGTCGTGGACAATTTTAGCTCGGGGGTGCTGGAACGTCTGGGCTTTAGCCATGATGGTTTACGTCAGATCAACCCTCGCATCGTGCAGGCCGTCATGCCGGGCTGGGGACTGTCGGGACCGCTCAAATCATGGGTCGCTTGGGGCTGGCAGCTGCTCGCCTATAACGGGGTGATGAGACTCTGGGGTTATCCCGATTCGCCGATGGAGAGCCGATGCAAGATCGCCTGGCCCGACCGTGTCGGCGCCGTCACGATGACGCTCGGCGTTCTCGCCGCTCTCGAATACCAGCAGCGTAGCGGCCAGGGGCAATTTATCGAAGCGGCCATGCTCGAAGCTCAGGGCGCGATGATGGGCCCAGCCATTCTGGATTACACGGTGAATGGATGTGAATGGGACGCTATGGGCTATCGAGAAGTGTTGGGCGAACCCTATGCGCCCTACGGAGTCTATCCGTGCCGCGGCGAAGACGCGTGGATCATCATCGCCTGCGGTGGGGACAAGGAATGGCAAAGCATGGTACGTCTCATCGGTAAATCGTCTTGGGCCGGCGACGAGAAGTTTCTCACGAAAAGCGGGCGCAGAGAGCATCGCGAAGAGCTTGATCGAAAGCTTTCAGAGTGGACGGCCAAGTGGACTCCCCGCCAGGTCTTTCGCCTGCTGCAAGAAGCCGGTATAGCGGCCGGGATTCCCATGTCCGGGGAAGAACTTTATTACGACATCCACCTGCGCGAGCGCGGCCATATCGTGGAGACGGAGGCGCCACCCTGGGGAAAACTGGCGCACCACGGGCTTCCGGGCATTCCGTCACTCTCGGCGGCCAGCGCGGCGCGCCCCGCGCCTTGGATCGGCGCCGACAACGACAGAGTCTTTGGCGAGATACTCGGGCTATCAGCCGAAAAAATCAAAGAACTGAAGGAAAGCGGCGCGGTTATGTAAAAAAGTAGCCGAATTGACAGTCGGGAAAGATTCTTCAGATTCGTTTACAATGACGGAAGCAGCGAAGGCTTTTGCCTCTCTGGGATGAGTGCAAGCCGTGTCATTTCGACCGAAGGGAGAAATCTTTGCCGCTGGGTGAATCGGCCTAAACAGACGAGAGAGTAAGCTCATGCCCCAACAGAAATCATACTATGTCTATTTACTGACCAACTGGAACAACAAAGTGATATACGTGGGCGTTACAAATGATCTAGAGCGACGTGTTTACGAACACAAGAAAAAGTTGGTGCAGGGGTTCACACAAAAATACAACGTAACAAAACTTGTCTATTTCGAAGAGACTGGCGACGTACTAGCCGCCTTAGCTAGAGAAAAAGAGATAAAGAAATGGCGGCGGGAGAAGAAGAATAACCTGGTGCTAAGCATGAACCCAGAATGGAAAGGACCTGAGTGAGATAAATAACTAAGATTTCTCCCTTCGGTCGAAATGACAGCGAACGCATGGGTCTGGGCTACGGCGAGGCGTCCGTCCCAATCAATTTTACTATTTCGCCCTAGGGCCGAACGGCTCGGGCTGGAACGGCCTGTCCCTTTCTTCAAGAAAACCTTTAACTCCGGCTTTTTTCTTCGCCTCTTCGAGCCGTCTGTTGAATTCCTCGCGTTTCGTCAGGCGCGCCATGGCGGCCAGTTCGCTGTTCAAGGTCCAGGCCTTTCTGAGCCCCATCATTTCCATTCCCATCGTAGCAATGTGCAAGTTGATCTTTACCGTCTCCGGCGGGACCAGCGCGATTCGCTCGACCAAGGCAAAGCATTCATCCAAAAGGTTGTCTTTGGGGACGACCTGATTGACCAGCCCGATACGAAGCGCTTCTCGCGCATCGACGTGATCGCCCGTGAGTGAATAGCGCAGAGCATTTTTGAAACCGGCCAGAGCCACCCAGATGAAATCGGTGTTCGCGCCGTGGCGGACCTGGGGCTGGCCGAATACCGCATCGTCCGCGGCTAGGGTCAAGTGGGAGGTCAGGGCCAGCCATGATGCCGCCCCGAGGCACCAGCCGCTCACCGCGGCGATGATCGGCTTCGGATACTGCCAGCGATAGAGCTGTCGCTGCAAAATGTTTTTTCGATCGGCGTCGCGAAATTTGTCGTATTCGTACACCAGCGATGAGCCGACGGGAATGCCGTAGGGCCAGGCGGTTTCCGGGTCCTCGCCGCTGAGGTCCTCGCCGGTGGAAAACACGCCTCCCGTGCCCGTGAGCACAACGGCGCGAATTTCCGCATCGCTTGCCGCTTCTGCCAGCGCCGTATCGAGCTCGTTTAGGACTTCTTCATTCAACGCATTGAGCACGCTGCGACGGTTGAGCGTAATCAAAACGCCGCGGCGCTGCTTCTCGTAGAGGAGAGCTTCGTAAGTCGTCATGATTGTCCCTATCCTTTCTTTTTCGCCCTTGGCCCAAACGGTTCCGGTTGAAACGGGCCGTCGCGAAGCATGAGGTATTTTTTGGTGCCTTCATTGAAGCGCGCCTCATCGAGCGGGCGGCGCCATTCCTCCCGCAACATCACATGCGCCGGCGCGGAGAGCTGATGATCCAGCAGCAACGCGTCACGGAGTCCCATCATCTGGAGCCCCAGCGTGGCAATCTGGAGATTGATTTTTACCGTTTCGGGCGGTACGAGCGCGATGCGCTCGACCAGCGAAAAACACTCCTCCAAAAGCCGATCGGGCGGCACGACTTTCACGACCAAGCCTATTCGCAACGCCTCTTGAGCATCGATGTGATCTCCAGTGAGGCCGTACCGCAGGGCATTCTTGAAACCGCCCAAGAACGTCCACATAAAACTCGTATTGGAGCCGTGGCGGACTTCGGGCTGCGCGAAGACGGCGTTTTCCGACGCGATCGTGATGTGGGTAAATAGTGAGAGCCACGAACCCGCTCCCATGGCCCAGCCATTTATCGCACCGATGATCGGCTTTGGAAATTCCCATAGGCGCGTGAAGTTGCGGCTTTCAGAGCGCCACGAATCGATGGTCTCCGCGGCGGTCATGCCGGTTGGGATCCCGTAAGGCCAGTGGAGGTCACGCCGCCGCCCGCTGGCGGTTTTTCCCTGATCCATGCCCGCGGAGAAAGCGCGGCCCGCGCCGGTGACGACCACGGCGCGGATCTCCGGATCCGCTTCCACTTCGTCCAAAGCCTGATGCAGCTCTTTGATCAGAGTCCGGCTGATCGCGTTCATCGCCTCCGGGCGATTCAGCGTGATTAGCACCCCGCCGCGTTTTTTCTCGTAAAGGATTTCTCTGTACTCAGCCATTTGCTCTCCTTGTGTGGGCCATTGAAAGCGCCCCCATCTCTTCAAGGGTTTCTGTTTTTGGTTTTTCGGGCTAAACCCGAGACCCGAGACGCGAAACCCGAGACTCTTTAGATTACCGAGCGTACAGCGCCTTGGTGAACCCGCTGTCATCCAGCTCCTTGATCAGGCTTTCGTCTGCGAAGGATTTGGCATCTCGGTCTTTGATCATTTTCGGATCTTCTTCCCCGAGTTTATCCAAGATCGTTTGAATTCCCTTGATCGAAGGGTAAGGAACGTCGTTATAATAAGTGGACGCGAGCAGATTGTAGGAGAATTCCAGATACCGGACGTCCCGTTCTTGCTCGGACTGTATCCGGAGTTTTTTGCGCATTATAGAAATGCTCTCTTGTTTGTTCTTCTTGAAGTGCGCAATGCCTTCGATGTAGCCCTTCAGAAACCTGAGCGCCTGATCGCGATTTTTGCGGACATAGCCGCGGGTGCTTTCCAACGTGTTTTGCAAATAAAAAATATCCATGTTGGCCGGATCGCCGATCACCCGGTAACCTTTTTCTTCCGCCAGAAAAAATGTCGGCAAGGTCAGGACCGCCGCGTCGATCCCTCCCTTTTCAAGACTCGCCATCATGGCCGGTGATGACCCGACCTGGAGTATCTGGACCTCGTCGGGTCGCATATTCCACTTCTTGAGCATGAGGACGAGCACCAGATGGCCGGCCGAGCCGAATTGCGTAATGCCGATTCTTTTGCCTTTCAGATCTTGTGGCGTTTTGAGATCCCCTCGAGCGAGAACTCGCTGCAGTCCCTTGTTCAATGTGGAAGCGAGGATCACAGTGTCCGCTCCTCGAAGCTGGGAGCGGATCGAGCCTTCGCCGCCGCCCACCGAAAAATTAATGTCGCCGGCGACGAGCGAGCTGATTACCCGCGCACCGCCGCCGCCAATGACGATGACCTCGACTTCCGCGCCATGTTTTTTGAAAAACCCTTTTTCTTCCGCAACCCAGACGCTGCCGTTGGTTGCGCTGATCGCGCTGAGACCGAGTCTCATCCGTTGCTGAGCCGGCGAAGGAACGGAGGAGATTAAAAGGCTGAACAGAAAAACGGCCGAAACCACAGGAACCCGCGATAAATCCTTCATCAGTACCTCCGAAACTGCAGGCGACCTCAAATCCGAAGCCACGTTACGCAAAACAGCCTCCATTGGTCAAGCAGCAGCAAAGGGCGGTTTTTACAGCAGCCGGTCAACTTATTCAACTTATATGGATAAAGGCTCTGATCCAATCTTTCGGGTTAGCGATGTGGCCCTGCCCGGTCACATCTTCGGCGAGAAATACATCGCCGGGGCCGAAACTCATGCTGCTACCGTCGCCGACGCCGATCTCCACGGAGCCGGAGAGCGTGATGACCCATTGCCGGCGCGGCGCCGGATGCCAATCCAATATGTGGGGCCGGTGCGCCTTTCTAAACACTAGAGCTTTCACCGCATGGAGGGTGTCAAAAATTTTCGCTGACTCATCCTCCGAAAACGCTTCAAAATGGGACTGCCCCTCCGGGCCCGTGTACAAGCGATAAACTTTCATAGAGACCTCCTCGTGCACTGGTGTAACGAGAAACGCATTATTAGAAGAGGCACGCCTCATTTTCAATGATGTCTTCTGTGAACAGGGGCATTGAGGAGGGCGCAGCCGCCCCGTTCGCGTGTCAACCCGAGACTCGGAACTCGAGACCCGAAACAGCGAGTGCCCAAACGAGCGGCGGGTTGACATGCAGGGGCAAACAGCGTACGGTGAAGTATCTTCTTCAGTATAGGGCCTTCTGATAGAGGAACAAACAAGAGTTGAAGGCCTATTCAGTCTCTCCTTGCGAACGATACCTAAAGGACACACCGACCAGAGCGTGGTTTCTATCACCAAGTTTCCCATGTTCTGCTCCCATTAGCATTCTGCTTCCCAGGGTCAAAGACACGAACATTCTCTTTAGGAGGAGAACATGAGTAATAAATTATACGTAGGCGGTTTGCCTTTTTCGGTTACCGAGGGCCAACTGCAGGAAATTTTCGCGGCCCACGGTACGGTAGAATCGGCCAGGGTGATCGCGGATAAATTTACCGGCCAGTCGCGCGGCTTCGGTTTCGTCGAGATGAGCAGCGGTGGAGAGGCCCAGAAGGCTATCCAGGCGCTGAACGGATCGCAACTGGAAGGACGAACGCTGACCGTGAATGAAGCCAAGCCGATGCAAAGACGCGACGGCGGCGGCGAAGGCCGCGGCAACCGCATGGGCGGTCGTAACCGCTGGTAGTAGTGTCTCTATAGCATGGACTAAGAGGGGCGACAGGTCGGGTCGCCCTTTTTGCCAGAGGTCAGAAGTCATCCAACAAGAAACTGTTTGAATTGGAATTCAACCATACGCCATAAGCCATACGCTATAAGCCAGCTTTCACAGCTTTGAACCTTAGCCGGACATAGTCGGCAAACCAATCCCCTTTGGAATCCCGCAAAGCGGCGGACACCTCGTCGCGGACTTCGCTTAAATAGTTACGGCGGTCGGCATTGGCCACTGCATGCGTGAACGGTTGAGCAAAAATTTCGAGCCAGCCCGAGATATCACCGGGTAGTTTTGTCGGCCTTGGGATGAGTTCGATGTAGATTACGTTGAAACCGGCTTGCGAGAGATTGTGGGAATATTCGTCGGGAGAAGGGTAGTACCACGGATCGACGCCGAAAGGATCGATGGCGCGGCGCCGCAACGCGGCGTGCAAGGCAGAGCGAATGGTTGCTACATTTCCCTTGCCGCCGAATTCACCGACAAATCGCCCACCGGCGTTTAAACATCTCCACACCTCCGCGATCACTTTCTCCGGCCGTTTCATCCAATGGAGCGCGGCGTTAGTGAAGACCGCGTCAAAACGCTGCCTCAACCCGAGCTGTCGGCCGTCCATGAGCGCGACCTCCAGGTCCCGTTTTTTTGACGCTCTAAGCTGAGCCAAGCTCGTGTCCACCCCCAAGACAGCGCAACCGAAGCTCGCTAGCTTCGCCGTCAACGCGCCGTCGCCACAGCCGAGATCCAAGATTCGTTCGCCAGGTTTGGGATCGAGCAGTTGTAGGAGCGGCTCTCCCAGCTCGGAAACAAACCGCGCGTTTGCGGCATAGTTCTCGGGATCCCAGGCGGTCGTTTGGCCCATGACCAAGGAAATTATCATTTCATGGCGCGCCGATAAACCATGATCCTTCAAGTTTCTCATGTAAGCTCGTCAGCCTTTGGGCAAACGATCATTGAAATCTCTGTTCAAGGTTCCAGGTTCAAAGTTCAAGTGCGGAGCGGCGACGTTGAACATTGAACTTTGAACGTTTAAACGGTTAATGGCGCCGAGGCGCCAAGAGCGCAAAGTTGTTGAAAAAGATCGAATTAAGCCGTTAACTGTTACGGACCCCCTCTTTGTCGGGGTTTCATTATGGAGAGAAGCAAAGCTGATTTGAATTCCTTGCGGATCGATCGGTCTTCGCAAGGGTTTGGGCCGTCGAGAAAGTTCAGGCGGCTGCGGAAGGGCATTGTCGCTCTTGTCGTCATCGCTGTTCTGTTGGCTGGACTTTTTTTCTTAAAGGATTACTTGAACCCGGGCGTCGAAGTACAGCTGGTCACCGTGTCGATGACTTCGCCGGCGCAAGCCAGCGCCGTTTTGACCGCGAGCGGTTATGTCGTGGCGCGTCGGAAAGCGGCGGTGGCTTCGAAAGGCACTGGCACACTGGTTTATTTGGGCGTGGAAGAAGGCGACAAGGTCAAAAAAGGTCAGGTGATCGCGCGGCTGGAAAATTCCGACGTCATAGCCACACTGGAGCGCAATCGCGAGAACCTGAGAGTCGCGGAAGCGGATCTGAACGACGCCAGGACCTCCCTGGAACGCCTGCGGACTCTGCTGCGAGGAGGAATGATTGCTCAAGCCGAGTACGATGTGGCGGAGGCGCGTTACAAACGAGTTGTGGCAACGATCGAGGCGGCCAAATTTGCCGTCAGGGAGGCGGAGGTCGCCGTTGAAAACACGCGCATCGTCGCGCCGTTTGACGGCACCGTGCTCAAGAAAAATGCCGATGTCGGTGAAATTGTCGCTCCGCTCGCCGGCGCCGCAAGCTCCAGGGCGGCGGTCGTGACGATTGCCGATATGAGCTCGCTCGAGGTCGAAGCCGACGTCTCGGAGGCGAATATCACGCGCGTTTCCCCCAAACAGGGCTGCGAAATCCGATTGGATGCTTATCCGGCACAAAGCTATGCCGGTTATGTGGCGAGCATCGTGCCCACCGCTGATCGGGCCAAGGCGACGGTGATGGTGAAAATCAGGTTCAAAGAGTATGACCAACGGGTATTGCCGGACATGAGCGCGAAGATCACGTTTTTGGCAACGGACGCCGCTCCCGCCGCCCAGTCAAACCAACCGTTTCTCGCCCTGCCGGCCGGAGCCGTCGCCACGCCCGACGGGCGCCCGGTCGTCTACAAGGTGCGGGACGGTCGGGCGGTAGAACACCCCGTCGTGGTCGGGCGGCGCATCGGAACCCTGGTGGAGATAACCCAAGGCGTTAAGGAGGGGGAGAAGGTGATAGTAAAACCTGATGACAGTATCCGGGATGGGGCCAAAGTTTCTGTGAAGCAGTAATGAGTCGGGTTCGGCATGGACGGGGCGCTTATTGAAATCCACAATCTCTTCAAATCCTACCGGCGCGACAGCTTTGAAATCCCGGTTCTTCGCGACATCTCGTTGAACATCGCTCAGGGTGACTTTGTAGCTTTTATGGGACCGTCGGGCTCCGGCAAAACAACTCTGCTGAATCTCATTGCCGGAATCGACAAGCCGACCCAAGGACGAGTCGTCGTTGCCGGAACCGATATCACGGAGCTGAGCGAAACCGAGCTTGCCCTATGGCGTTCGCGGACGGTGGGGTTCATCTTCCAGTTTTACAACCTGATTCCCGTGCTTACGGCCTTGGAAAACGTCGAATTGCCGCTGATTCTGACGCCGCTCTCGAAGGGAGAGCGGCGCGCCCACGCGGCGACGGCTCTCGAAGTCGTCGGGCTCGCCGATCGCCTGCACCACTATCCGCGCCAGCTGTCCGGCGGACAGGAGCAGCGGGTGGCGATCGCGCGCGCCATTGTGACCGATCCGGCCATACTCGTGGCGGATGAACCCACCGGCGACCTCGATAAGACTTCCGCCGAGGAGGTCCTTGGATTGATGGATCGCCTGAACCGCGAGCTCGGCAAGACAATCCTGATGGTGACGCACGACCCGCGCGCCGCCGAGAAAGCTCATACGGTGCGCAATCTGGAAAAAGGCGAGTTGGCCTGAGGAACAAAGTTTGGCGCTGCTCAGACTTCTTTTCCGCAATCTTTTACGACACAAGTTGCGAAGCCTGCTCACGATTTTAGGCGTGGCGATTGCCGTCATGGCCTTTACGCTTTTGCGCACCGTCGTCACGGCCTGGTACGCGGGAGTCGAGGCATCGGCCGCCAACCGGTTGATTACACGCCATGCTGTATCGTTTGTCTTTCCGCTTCCCCTGGCTTATCGGGACCGTATCGCGCAGGTGCCCGGGGTCGAGAAGGTCACGTTCGCGGTTTGGTTTTCCGGTGTCTACATCGACAAGAACCAATTCTTCGCACGCTTGGCGGTGGACTCCGAGACGTTTTTTGATGTTTACCCTGAGTTTCTTATCGAAAAGGAACAGTTTGAAGCTTTCAAACGGGAGCGCAACGCT
>DASTOD010000006.1:0-2120 GCA_035762645.1 Binatia bacterium
GGCGTTCTCGAAGAAGTCGGCGACAGACCAGTCATCGACGGCACGGCTGCCGGGAGCAACAGTTCCCATCATTATCTACTTTACTCGAAGCGAGGCTCTGAGGCCCATTCAAAGGGTGTGCGACATGGAAGTGGTGGTTTAACTGGTTTCTTTTTTTGGGCTATAATTCTGAACGGATGTATACGCTCAGAAAAGGAGACGCCCATGCCCGATACTCTCGCTGCCTTGGAGGCCGATCGATCCAAGCTCCTGGAAAAGTTTCTCCGCTTAGGGGATCTTCGACCTGGTTCGATTACGGCCGTGGTCCGACGCTGCGGAAAACCTTCCTGCCATTGCGCTCAGCCCAACGATTCTGGTCACGATCCTCAATTGCGTTTAACTCGAAGGGTAGCCGGCAAAACCGTCACGGAGACTTTCCCCAATCTAGCCGCGATGCGCAAGGCGCAACAAGAGGTCGCCGAGTTTCATCATCTCCAGAAGCTCAACGCGGACTTGGTCAGCATCAACGAGAAAATCTGCGCGCTTCGCCCTGTCGAGCAGCAACCCGGCGGGTGGAGTGACCAGGAAAAAAAACGGCTGCTGCAATCCATCAAGAGATTGCGCGGGAGATAAACCAATTGCTCAGCCGTATCTTCAACCAGCGTCATAAGGACGGCTGCACGGATCTGGAGGCTGTGGAGACTGCCTTGCGGACTGCCCTGCATCGGGCGGGAGCAGCCACCTTGAGTGAGCTGCTGCGATTTGAGGCTCCCACCCCGGAGCAACGCCGGTTACCTTGTCCTTGCGGGCATCAGGCTCACTACCAAGGACTGCGCTCCAAGACCCTGCTCACTGCCATGGGTGAAGTGCAGCTATCACGTCCTTACTACCTGTGCTCGAACTGCCATGACGGTCAGTTCCCGGCCGACGTGGAACTGGACGTGAAAGACACGGTCGTCTCGCCCGGCGTGCGCCGCATGTTGGCGGTGGTGGGAGCGGCGGCGCCGTTCGATCACGGGCGCCAGCAGATGGAAGTCCTGGCCGGTTTGGAGGTGACCACCAAAGCCGTAGAGCGCACGGCGGAAGCGATTGGACACGATATCGCTCACGGCGAGCAGCGGGAGATCCAGCGGGCGATGCAGTTGGATCTGCCGACCGTGGTGGGACAGCCGGTTCCCATTCTGTATATACAAATGGACGGCACGGGAGTGCCGGTAGTCAAAAAGGAAAGCATGGGTCGGGTCGGCAAGACCGAAGGTCAACCAGCCCACACGCGCGAGGCCAAGCTGGGATGTGTGTTCACGCAAACCACTTGGGACAAGGAAGGCTACGCTATCCGAGACCCCGATTCGACCACCTACGTGGGTGCGATTGAAACGGCCGCGGAGTTTGGGAAACGCATCTATCTGGAAGGTTGGAGGCGCGGTTGGAGCAGGGCCGCAAAGAAGGTCGTCATGGGCGATGGAGCCGAGTGGATTTGGAACGTGGCCGATCAACATTTCCCCGGTGCGATTCAGATCGTCGATCTTTATCATGCCCGGCAACATCTCTGGGAGTTGGCTCGCAAACTGCACTCCAATGATGAAGCCCAACAAAAACGTTGGATGATGATCCACCAAGACCTGCTCGATCGCTGCAAAATCAAAAAGCTGGTGGCCTCTTTACGATGCATTCAAACATCGTCAGCCGAACTGGCTGAAAAGATCCGGACCGAAGCCGACTACTTTGTCAGAAACGCCAAGCGTATGCGTTACCCGAAGTTCCGCCGCCAGCACTTGTTCGTGGGCACCGGCGTTATCGAAGCTGGATGCAAGACTATGATTGGGTCTCGCTGCAAGCGGTCAGGTATGTTCTGGACCGTGCGCGGCGCGAACGCCATCCTGGCTCTGCGCTGCTCCCAATTCAACGGCCGCTTTGAAAATTACTGGGAGCAACGCTCCGCTTGAATCCAACTTTTATGTCGCACACGCACCTGATATGGTTTCGCCACCGAACCGCGCGGCTGATTGACAAGTGGACGAGTGGCGTGTGACACGTGGGCCATCCGGTCGGGAGCAGAGAATATTCCTGTTCGCTTTAAGACGACTTCTGGACCGGTTGCGGAATTCCGGCGGAGTGAGGTGGGTTTCAATTCCATAGCG
>DASTOD010000007.1:0-5480 GCA_035762645.1 Binatia bacterium
AGTATCCTCCACAGAAACCGGATGGCCCAGAAGATATTCGAGAACGTCGGCCATCAGCACGTAGTGGTTGAACTCCTGCGTGAGCTGTTCCAGGAGCGAGTGATAGCGGTGCCGGTCGATGGTTTTGTCGAGCTCAGGAAAGCTCGCCACCAGCTTGTTCAGCTCCTTTTGTAGCCCGCTGAAATAGCCGTCGACCGGATGGAGCTCCTTCCAGAGCTGCGCCTTGAGCCAAAAAATATGATCCTCCCGCGTCGGCGTGCTCCTGAAAAATCGCCGTACGATCGTCGCCTCGGCTTCCCAATAGGGGAGCGCAGTGTCTATCAGCGCTTGCTCGACTTCATTCACGATCGCACCCAAATTCAAATATCTCGCGCAGAGGCGCAAAAGGCGCCGTGTCATTTCGACTGGAGTGAGAATCTTTGTCAGATCCCTCGCATTCGCTCGGGATGACAGGCCTTGGCCCGCCACTTTGCGTTCTTGGCGTCTTGGCGCGAAATATTCTTCTCAAGCATAGTAGTCGAGACCCGAGACCCGAAACTAGATTACGCGGAGTAGCGCTTTTCCATCTCCAAAAATTCCGGCAGTCGCACCAGCGCCTCGTATTCCTTCAGAGAAGCCAGACGGTGCGCATAGTTTTTGGTCGAGCCTTCATGCTTCAGAATCGTCAGCATCTCGGTGACCGCCTTCACCACCGTGTAGCGCACGGCGTTGCTGCCGCCCATCTTGAAGCCCATCTCTTTGACTTCTTCCAGCGTGACGTTGCCGACCTGAATCGCTTCGTCCATGAACATGCAGTTGACCGGCACTGTGACCGCGTCCCGGATTCGCTTCAACGTATCCAACGTGCGCTGGCGCATCCCTTCTTTCCGCACCCAGGGTATGGCAACTCCAACCATATCGGCCCCGACCTCCTCGTAGGCCTTGATGCGGCTCAAGGCGTCGTCCAAGCCGTTCACGGACTCCGCGTCGGTCCGGGCGCTGATCACAAAATCAGGGTCCTCTTTGGCTTCCACGGCGGCCTGGAGCTTCTTCACTTGCTCTCGTATCGGCACAACCGGAGTTCCTCCGGGAATGAGCGCGCACTTCTTCGGTGTGACTTGATCCTCCATGCCGATGCCGGCGATGCCGGCGCGCTCGAATTCTTTGACCGTGCGGGCGATTCCAAGCGGCCCTCCCGAGTAACCAGTGTCGGCGTCGACCATCACGGGGATATCGACAGCGGCGGCCACATTCTTCGCATGATTGGCCATTTCATTGAGGCCGATAAGGCCGAGATCGGGCAGGCCAAGCAGGCTCCCGCAGGTGACATTACCCAACAGCTTCACCGCCGTAAACCCCACGGTCTCGGCGAGCCGCGCCGTCAGGCAATCATAAACGCCGGGCGTGACGATGATGTCATCGCCCTTCAGCAATGCTCTGAGCTTTGTCGTTGCTTTCATTGACCCCTCCAATAATATTGCGCATTATTGATGGCGAACTCCGTTGCAATGGACTTAGCGGATATCGGACCGGTGCGATTCACCATAGCGACTCTCAAAGAGTCACCCCCGAATGTTTTAATCGGGGGTCCAGTTCCGATTTGCCTGGATTCCCGATAGAAGCATTCGGGAATGACGGATTCAGGCGCGCGCTCTCTGGTTTGCGAGCGAGGATTTCAGATAGGGAATCAATCCGCCCTTCTCCAGAATGGCGATAGCGTGGTCTGAAAATGCCGCGAAGGTCCCTGAACTCCCGTTCGTGAGATTACGCACGCTGCCAGACTCCAGGTCCACTTCGATTTCATCCCCCTCTTCGACCCAAGCGGTGATGCCCGGGCACTCGATGGCCGGCAGGCCGAGATTAATCAGAGTGCGGAGATAGATGTTCGATATCGATTCGGCGACTATGGCGGCAATCCCGGCGTCGCGCAGCGATCTCGGCGCATCCTCCGAGCTCGAGCCCATGCCGAAATTGTTGCCGGCAACGATGATGTCTCCGGGTTCGACCTTGGCGTGAAACTCCGGATCGATTCCGGCCATAACACCCTTGATGTTTCCCGAGTCTATGCAATCGCCGAATTTCCAGACCTTGCCTTTAAAATTTTTCTTCATGACGACAGAAATTCCCTGGGATCGACAATTTCACCGGCCAGCGCGCTGGCGGCGACCGTCGCCGGGCTGCCCAGGAAAATCCGCGCGTCGCGGTTCCCCATGCGACCGGGGAAATTTCGGTTGCCGGAAGAAATACAGACTTCGCCGCTCGCGAGCGACGGCCGGGTGCAGATGCCGCATTCCGAGGCGGTGAGGAGCACTTTGGCTTTCTCGAATATTTGCAGCAGCCCTTCTTCGCGCGCCTGGAAATAGGCGCCGTACGAGGCGGGAGTGACAATCATTCGCACTCCCGAATGGATCTCCTTGCCCTTGAGAATCCCGGCTGCCACCCGGAGATCTTCGATCCGCGAGTTGGAACAGGTGCCGATGAAAGCTTGATCGATCTTGGTGCCGATAAACTCCCGAACCGGCCGGCCGTTCGAGGGCACGCCCGGAGCCGCCACAAACGGCTCCATATCGGTGAGGTCGACGCGTCGTCGCGATTCGTACACCGCGTCCGGATCGCTCTCAACCGGAGTAAAGGCTGCGCTGCTGACTTGTTTCACGTATTCGATCGCCCGCTTATCCGGCGGGAAGACCGCGTTCAGCGCCAGACTCTCAACCGCCATATTGCACATCGAAAGACGACTTTCGATGCTGATGTCGGCCACCGCGCTGCCGCCGTACTCGATGGTTTTATTGACCGCGCCATTGGCTCCGAGTTCGGCCATGATCCGGAGCGCGATGTCCTTGCCCCAGATCCACGCTGGCCGCTTACCCGCCAGCTCCACGTAAATGGCCGGTGGAACTTTCAACCAGATCTTTCCCGTGGCCAGCACCCCGATGGTTTCCGTGAAACCGATCCCAGTCGCAAAGCAGCCTAACGCTCCGTAGGTGCAGGAATGTGAATCGGCGCCGACGATGAACTCGCCGGGTCTGACATGGCCCTTTTCCACCATGACGTTGTGACCAATGCCGCCTTCGTATCCTTCATACACGATCGCTCCATGCTCGCGGGAGAACTGTTTCGCGCTCTCCTGACCTTCGGCTCGCCTCGTGCTCCGCGCCGGTTGCTCATCGAAGTTGATGATGACCTTGTCGGGGGCCCAGGCTTTATGGATCCCCATCTCCTTCAGGATCTCTTTAAACAGGCCGTACAGACCCTTCGGGTCTTCCGCCTTCGAGAACCGCAGGTCCTTGATGTAAAGCTTGTCGATCTCGGCTTCGATCATGTCTCCCGGGCAGACGCGATCCTTAGCGGAGGCGCGCGCGCAGATTTTTTCCGTGATTGTCATTCCCATAAGCTTACCTCATCCGACGCAGCCTAGGTCGCCGTCTCGGGTCTCGGGTTCCGAGTCTCGGGTTTTTGAGCCGCCTGCAAACAGCGCTTGCACATAGTGCTAGGCTATACGCAGAGAATCGATTTTGTGTCAACGATCACGCAGGCTTGTATTCCCGATAAAAACTTTGCTAGGAGTCTTAGATCACTGACCATCCAAAGTTGATTTGAACGGAGGCAATTTATGAATGCTCGAAAGCGCCATTGGAAAACGGTCCCTTGGCTATTTGCAGCGCTCTTTTGGCTGCCGGCTCATGCGTTGTGCCAGAGCAATTTTTATGAAGGCAAGACCATCACGCTGATCGCTACCACGGCTGCCGGAGGAACCGGCGATCTTCGGGTCAAGGCGGTTCAGCCTTTTTTGAAGAAACACATTCCGGGAAATCCCGCGGTCGTGATCCAGTACATCGACGGCGGAGGCGGCCGTAACGGGACGAATCATCTCTACAGTAATGTCCGTCCGGATGGCCTCACGATCGGCGCAGCCAGCGGAGCCATCATTGGCCTTGCTGTCATGGGTGAAAAAGGGGTCTCGTACGATATCGACAAATTTATTTACCTCGGCTCTCCCGAAAGCGAAAACCATTACGTCATTTATACCCGCAGGGAACTCGGGCTCGATAATCTGGAAAAACTCGCATCCAAACCCGGGATCAGGATCGGCGCGCAGACCATCGGGCATGTCTCTTATGTAGCCGGAAGATTATTCGCTTACTTTTTGAATATGAAAGACCCCAAGTTTATCGCCGGCTACACGGCGCAGGAATTGGACGTCTCGTTGGTTCGGGGCGAACTCGATGCCCGAGCCAACAATGCCAGCTCAGTGCTGCGACGAAATCCCGATTGGTTGGATAAAGGCGTGATGAATTTCCATGCGATTATGGAAGTCCCGGTAGGAGATAAGCATCCCCGGTTGGGCCACCTTCCGGAGATCGGTAGTTTTGCCAAGTCGGATAAGGAAAACCGACTTCTTACACTTTGGCGCACTTTCCGATCGGTGGGCTCACCTTATATATTGCCTCCGGGAACACCGAAGGAGAGAGTGGCGATTCTCGAAGAGGCCATGCAAAAGACTTTCAAGGACCCGGAATTTTCTCCCTATTTCAAGAAGCTCGTAACCGATGACGCCTCCCCGATGGGACCCGCGGAATTGAGGAAACTGATCGCGGGAATGCCGCGCGATCCGGAGACGATCGATCTGCTCAAGAAGTTTGCCGGGGCGGGCCCACTGCCGTCGCGTTAGGATGTTTCGACCCTGAAGGAGGTCACGTGAGACCTACGACAGCGTTGCGAAGAATGCTCGCCGAACCGGGTTGCACAATGTCCGTATCGGCCCATGATCCACTGTTGGCGCGGCTCGTGGAAAAGGCCGGCTTCAGAGTCGTAGGATTATCCGGGAACGCCATCGCCGCAGCCTATCTGGGCATGCCGGATTTGGGGTTCGTGAACCTCGGCGATATGGTGAACGTCGCAGCCAGGATCGCCGCCGCCGTGAGTATTCCGATATTGGTCGATGCCGATACCGGATATGGGAACGCGATGGGCGTCTTGAGGACGGTTCGCGAACTCGAACGGGCCGGTGTGGCGGGCATCATCATCGAAGACCAGATCGACTATAAGAAGTGCGCGATGATCCAGACCGCGCATCCGGTAGTTCCTGCTGAAGATCACGCCGCGAAAATCCGCGCGGCATGCTTGGCACGGTCGGATCCGGACTTTGTCATCGTTGCGAGAACCGACGCCGCGGCCGATCTTGGCTTGGATGAGGCCATCCGCCGGGGATTTCTGTACGCTGAAGCCGGCGCGGATATGCTCAATATCCAAGTCTCCGGCACTCCCGACGAGGTCGAGCGCATCGGCAGGGCCAAGTTGCCGGTGCCCCTAATGGCGAGCATGGATGAAGGCAAGAAACTTTCGCTCAACGATTTGTCCTTCCTAGCGTCGGCGGGGTACAAAATCGCTTCGTTTCCCGGTCTTATCCGTTACTCCGTCGTGCGAGCGGTGCGTGAGAATCTCGCCTACCTCATGGAGCACAAGTCCACTGTCGGGATCAGGGATCGATTGGCTAGCGT
>DASTOD010000008.1:0-12280 GCA_035762645.1 Binatia bacterium
AGCGGCTGGCAGGTTTTCAGACGGGTGACTTTCCCTCTGGCGCTGCCCAGCGTGCTTGCGGTGCTCATTCTCACCTTCATCCGTTCGCTGGAGGCGTTCGAGATACCCGCGCTGATCGGCATCCCCGCGGGCATCGAAGTGCTGACAACGAAAATTTATCTGCAGATCAGAGGCGGCTTTATCCCGAAATACGGCGAGGCCAGCGCCTATTCGATCATCCTCATTGCTCTGGTCGCTCTCGGTCTGATCCCCTATTACCGGATTACCAGCAAGACCTATAAGTTTACGACCATCAGCGGCAAAGCCTATCGCCCTCACCGCATTGACCTGGGCAAATGGCGCTGGTTGGGCGGCGCTCTCATGCTGTTTCTCCCGCTCCTCCAATTCCTGCCCGTCGCCGCCATCGCCTGGTCCTCTCTCTTGCCTTTTGCCCAGGCGCCTTCGCGCCGCGCGTTTTCGCTGATCAGCTTGAACAACTATCGGAGCGCCTTCGCCGACAGCAGTATCGTCGGTTCGATCTTCAACAGCCTCACCGTGAGCGTCACGTCCGCATCGGTCGCCATCGTCGTTACTTTTATCGCGGCCTGGTTGATCGTCCGCGCTTCCATCAAAGCCCGCTGGTTGCTCGATCAGATGGCCATGCTTCCACTGGTCTTTCCAGGAATCGTGATGGGTATCGCCATTCTCAAAATGTATCTCGTCATTCCTTTGCCGGTATACGGAACGATCTGGATCCTCGTGTTAGCATTTATCGCGCGCTATCTGCCTTATGGCGTCAGGTTCAGCCACTCGGCCCTTTTGAGTCTCCATCGCGAGCTTGAAGAGGGCGCTCTCGCCAGCGGCGCGACCTGGTTCCAAATGGTCCGCCACGTGGTTGTCCCGCTTATTCTGCCCGCTCTCCTTGCCGGCTGGATTTATATTTTTCTCATCACCTTCAGGGAGCTGTCGATTGCGCTGCTTCTCTATTCTCCGGGTTCTCAGGTCGTGGCGGTAAAAATCTGGGAATTGTGGGACAATGGCCACGTCGGCGAATTGGCGGCGTTCAGTCTCGTGATTGCGGTCGGCACCGTGATCGTGGGGTCGGTTTTTCTCAAACTGGCCCAGCGCCACGGGCTGCAAGACTAAACCGAGCAAATCACCGCAGAGGCCTACCGCGGCTGCGCCGCAAGCAAAGATGGTTCACCGCAGGCACGTACAGTTTTTTCTTTACAACCTTTCCCCCACCTCTTTTCCTCCCCCGCGCCGCGCGGGGGAGGACGAAGGAAGGGGTCCGTCCAGTGCGGACCGGTTGTTGGAAAATTTGCGGATGCCAAGTGAATTCTTAAACGTGTAGACGACTCAATTAAGGGGACGACAAATGGCCGCAGCCAAACTCATTACAGATCAAATTTCCGAAGAAGAAGGCATCGCCTGGTTAACGCTCAACCGGCCGGAGAAAAAGAACGCGCTCAGTATCGCCCTGCTCGACGAGCTGGCCGGCCTGCTCCGCTCTCTCCGTGACAACGTTAAAATCCGCTGCATCGTGACCATGGGGGCGGGCGATTCCTATTCGTCGGGAAGAGACCTCTACGATATGCGTAACCAAAGCAACCGGCGGCGCAATCGCGGCGAGGGCGGCGTGGCAGAAATCGTCGCCATCATGCGCGGCTGTCCCCAGGTCACGATCGCCGCCGTTAAGGGCTGGTGCCTCGGCGGTGGCCTCGCGATGATCAATGGCCATGATCTCGTGGTCGCCGCAGATACCGCTAAGTTCGGCATGCCGGAAATCATCCGCGGCAGCTACGGGGCCACCGCCACGCCGACGCTCTTCCACGCTGGCATACCATTTAAAAAGGCTTTCTTTATTTCACTTACCGGCCGAAACCTCACAGGCGTCGAGGCGGAGCGCGTCGGGTTGGTGTCTCAAGTCGTTCCCGAAAAAGAATTGGATTCCTTTGTCAAGACACTCGCGAAAGAGATCGCCAGCCGCAACGCCGCGACACTGGAGAGCGCCAAAATCGCCGCGTACATGCAAAAAGACCTGCCGTTTCACATGGCGCTCCAAGCCGACGATCTCGTCTCGCATAGGCTCCGCACCTACACCAATCCGCTGAGCGACGTCGAAGGTTATCTCCACTCCCAAAAAGGCGGCGGCACGGTAAAGTATGTGAAGCCTGAGAATCGGTAAGTGGCTTCTGTGGCGTCAACTCTCACCGCAACACTTGTCGTTGCGCCAGATCCTTGATCTGAACCGTGCTCAGTCCCAACAGCTCCCCGAGCACCGCCTCGTTGTCTTCTCCCGCCTGATGCACGGTTTCCGGCCGGGTTACGTCACTTTCCTTCAGCCGCACCGATCGGCCGACGCGGGTTAGCCAGCCTACCTCCGGATGGTAAACGTCGCGCGCGAAGCCACGCTCGCGGAGATGCGGGTCGCGGTAAAGATCTTCCGCGGTCTGTACAACGCCTGCTGGGATTCCCTCCCGCTGTAAGATCACCATGACCTGGTGCGGCGTGTGCTCTTTCATCCACGATTCCACCAGCCCATCTAATTCTCTTCTGTAGCTCAACCGCGCTGATAAATCGACAAATCGCGGGTCCGTGATCCATTCGGAATGGCCGATCACTTTACAGAAACGTTCCCATTCTTGCTGCGTCTCAACGGCAATCACGCACCACCGGTCATCGCCCTTACATCGGTAACAGCCGTGGGGTGCGGCATAGAGACTGAAATTTCCCTGCGGCTCCGGCTCGCGCCCGTTGATGAGCCACTCCAGGAAAGCTGGAGTCAGCAGGGCGGCGGCTGTTTCCGCCTGCGAAATGTCGACATACTGTCCTTTGCCGGTGCGCGCGCGGTAATGGAGCGCCGCTGAAATAGCGAGGGCGCCAAACGACGGCGCGATATAGTCAGGAAAAGCCGTCTGGCAGGCCGCCCCCGGCCGCTCGATTTCCGGGTCGCGCCAGAGGTAAGTCATTCCCGAAAAAGCCATCAAGATCGGTCCGAAGCTGACGAACTCGCGCCGCGGCCCAGTCTGGCCGAACGCTTGCAGGCTGGCCATGATGATGTCTTGACGAACTTCTTTCATCCGCGGGTAATCCAGTCCCCAGCTCGCCATCACGCGCGCGCTGAAATTTTCTGCCACGACGTCCGAGATGGCGATGAGCCGTTCGGCGAGCGCGACCCCTTCGGGATGTTTCATGTTGATGGCCAAGCGCTTCTGGTTGCGGTGGCTTTCGAGATCAGAAGCGATTTGAAATCGTTGCCCGCGTTGAGGACTGCGCAGGGCTCGGCCGGGCTCGATGGAAATCACCTCGGCGCCCTGCTCTGCCAGTAAACTTCCGAGCGCCGGCCCGACGATTCCCGTTGGAAAGCTCACAACCCGGATTCCACCGAAAGGTAAAGCCTTCTTGTCTCCCGCCGTTGCTCGATCCCCGAGCCCATCGGACCACCTTGAGGGTCGCGAAAGTTCTTCGGCGATCGCCTCCTGATGCTCCCCCAGCAGAGGCGCCCCGCGTGCGATCTGCCATGGACTTTCGGAAAATTTGTAAGGATCGCCGGGGAACCGGTGGCGTCCGAAGTAACAATGATCCACTTCGGCGATGAACCCCCGATGTGCCGTCTGGTCATCGCGCAGGAATGCGCTGGGCGGATTGATGGGAGAGGCAGCCAAACGCTTCGACTGAAATTCTTCGAAAAAACTCTTGGTATCGTAGTTCACCGTGCGCGTTTCGATCAGGCGATCGAGCATCGGGCGCAGCGGGAAGCGGTTTTGCACGTTCTCGAGCTTCGGGTCCAGAAGCTCAGGAGGACTTCCCAGCCACTCGACAAGACGCCTCCAGTGATCCGGCTGGTTGCAAAAGATGCGCGCATAACCGTCGCTGCATTTATATGTTTCAGCGACGGTGGTGGCCTGGCTGTGGCCGGTGCGCTCGAGGATCTCGCCCGTCACGCTGTATCTCATGACGATTCTCAGGAAAGGATCGGCGACTAAAACGTCCTGAACAGAGATCTCGACATGGTCGCCGCGGCCGGTGGCGCGCCGATTATAAAGGGCCACGAGAGTCCCAAAGGCAGCATGAACCGAGGCCAGCTGGTAGGCGATCTCACCCGGTCCGACCAGCGGCGCGCGCCCGGGATGACCGCAGAGATTCATCAAACCGCCCATCGCAAAAGCCACGATATTGGGCGCCTTGAATTCCCGGTAAGGACCGGAAAGCCCAAAGCCGCTAATCGAGGTAAGCACGAGCGCCGGATTGATGATGCGCAGGGAATCAAACCGCAGCCCGCGTTCATCGAGATAGCCGGCGGCTTTGTCTTCGATCATGACATCGGCGCCGGCCGAAAGCCTGCTAAGGGTTTGGCGATCGTGCGCCGATTCGAGGTCGAGAACGATGCTCCGTTTGTTGGTGTGGCGGGAGGCGAACGAAAGACTTCCCTCCGGGTGAGCGGCGTTGTTTTTGAACGGCCCTTCGCGCCGCATCGGATCGCCTTCCGGCGGTTCGATGAGGACGACATCGGCGCCGAGATTGGCGAGAAGCCTGCCACAATAGCCGCCGTTGCGACCGGTGAGGTCCAGGACCCGCAATCCCAGTAGGGCGCTAGCAGGCTGCTGGGGTTGGCCCATAAAACTCATCGCTCGAGTTAGCGCGCGGCGTACAGCCGGTCGATGAAGCCGCTCTTATCGAGCTCCGTTAGGGGGCCGGCCTCGATGAAATCGCCGGGCTTGTGTTTGGCATACTTGGCATCTCCCTCGGCCAGGTGATTAATCACCGCTTGCACCGCGCTATCCACCGCGTAGGGTTTTGCCGGCATATCGGCGCCGTAGTTCCAGGATTCCTCCAAAGCCTCCCGATCTTTTGTGCCTAAAAATTTGGCGAGAATTCTGTAGGTGTCTTCGCGCCGCGTTTTGAAGAAATGGACGCCCCGGACCATCGCCCGCATCGTGCGCCAGGTGAGATTCGGATGAGTCTTCATCACCGATCGGCGCGTCGCCAAAGTCGAGCCTTGATATTCGATCTTCAGATCCGCAAGGTTTACCAGAAAATTCATACCGGCTTTGCGGGCAAAGAGGGTTGCCGGTGGAGTCAGCATGGTGGCAAGGATCCTCCGCTGCTCGAGCGCCGTCCACATGACTTCATTGCTGCCGAGGTAAAGGAACTTCACGTCCTTGTCCGGATTGAGGCCCAAATGCTGCAGGGCCGAGCGCGCATTTTTCTCGTAGGCGTCGCCGGGCCGCTGGAGTCCAATGATACCACCCGCCAAATCCTTGGCGCCGCGCACTTCAGGACGAGCCACCAAAACCATCGAGGCGTAACGAGTAAGGCCCCCGAGCATGACGACTTCCTTGTTCTGGACGGCGACCGGAATGAGAAGGAACGCCGACATCGTCGCGAAGTCCGTGTCACCGGAGATCAAAGCCATTGGCGAGACCGACCCCGAGGTTCGCACGACTTCGACTTGTAGACCCTCGTCGCGGAACAAACCGGCTTCGTTGGCTAAAAAAGGTATGGAATGCGTTACCGCCCGCGCCGCATAGCCGATCCGCATCCGCTCCTTTTCCGGCTTTCCCTGCGCCCAGGCATGAGAAAGCAAGACTATGGAGAGGAGAACAATAGCAACCGGAGTACTTTGAACTGATGTCATCGCGAAACGTCCTTCTGCCATCGACGGGGCATCTGGTTTTCCTGGCGACTCTGCCAGCCGGCTCATGAGAGTTATCTATGGTTGCTGTTTTATCTATGTCAAATTGATCGGGCGGGCAACCCAAGCAGCCGCCGATTCCCCGGCAGGGTCGCTCTCTCAGGAAGAATTCCCTTGTGATCGACAGCGGCCATCGAATAAGATCACACAACCCATCGCAGAAAGGAGAATTGCCATGGCGTCTGCAGATTGGCGGGGAACCGTCGGCGTTGTGAAGCCTACGTACGGGTCGGGGTCGCTGGTAGAATTTATTCGCCTGCTGCCGGATGGAGTGGGTGTAATTCCGGTTTACGCCGGAATCAAAGAACACAGCGAGCGCGGCTATCTCGACGCTCTGGAAACTTACCACGAGCGGGTGGCCGAGCTTGCTCGAATCGGCGTCGATCTCATGCATCCCGAAGGAGGGCCGCCGTTCATGGTGCGCGGCTACAAGAGCGAACAAGAGATCGTTAAGGGCTGGGAGGAGAAATATCAGGTGCCTATTTTTACTTCCGGGATGACCCAGGCCGAGGCGCTCCGCGCTTTAGGCATCAAGAAATTCGTGGGCTGCACTTATTACCGGGACAGAAAGCTCAACGATCTGTTCACCCGCTACTTCACGGATGCCGGGTTCGAAGTGCTCGCCATGGAAGGGATGGACACTTCGCCTGACGAATCGCACAACCTTTCGACGCAAGCGATCTACACGCATCTGAAACGATCCTTTCTCAAGTACCCGAGCGCCCAAGCGGTTTACCTTCTAGGCTCCGGCGCCTGGCGCGTTGTCGATATAGTGCCTGCCGAGGAAGACCTTGGAGTCCCGGTCGTCCACCCGGTCGCGGCGCGCGTCTGGTACGTGCAGAAGCGGCTCCACGTCCGCCAACCGGTCCAGGGCGCTGGCCGTCTGTTATCGGAGTTGCCTTAGAATTGTGCCCGGAATTCAATTTTCGTGGACGTTTGCGGCAGTGAAAATCAATGGGTAGACTGCGAGTGTGAATGCCAAGAACAAAGATAATACCGTGAAAAAACCCAGCCATAGCGCGCCGGCAACCGCAAAAAGCGATGCCCGCAAGGTGTTGTTGCTCGATGGGCACTCGCTTGCGTTCCGCGCGTTTTTCGCCCTCCCGGAAACACTCGTCACTTCTTCGGGGCAGGTCACGAACGCCGTCTACGGCTTCACCTCGATGCTCATCAAACTCTTGGCCGACGAGCGGCCGCAGGCGGTGGTTGTCTGCTTTGACAAGGGAACACCGCAATTTCGGGTCGATCGCTACCCGGAATATAAGGCGGGACGAGCCGAAACCCCGGATAGCTTTCGGCAGCAGCTTCCTTTGATCCGCGAGGTGCTCGCGGCCTTACGCATCCCGATGCTCGAGCTCGAGGGCTATGAAGCCGACGATCTCCTTGCGACGCTGGCAAAACACTGTCGCGAGGGCGGATGTGACATCGTGATCGTCACCGGCGATCGCGACATTCTCCAGCTTGTGCGCGATGGCGTGTCCGTCATCATGACCCGGAAGGGCATTTCCGACGTAATCCGCTATGATACAGCGACGGTTCTCGAACGCTACGGCATCCCGCCCGAGAAGTGGACCGATTTCGTGGCGCTGAAAGGCGAGACCTCGGACAATCTGCCCGGCGTTCCTGGGATCGGCGACAAGACCGCTGCCCAGCTTGTCAACAAATACGGCGATATCGAGCAAATCATTGCCCATGCCGACGAGCTCACACCCAAGCTCCGTGACGGCATCAAGGCGCACGCCCGTCAGGTGCGGCTCAATAAGGAGCTGGGGCACTTGCACGCCGACGTGCCGCTGGAGATCGAACCGGGCAAGATTTGCCTCGAGGCTTGGGATCAGAACGAGGTGCGCAAGCTCTTCACCTCGCTCGAGTTCCGCACTCTACACGAACGGCTGGAAGGACTCAAAATCCACGCGGCGGCGGCCTCGCCGGCGCTCGAACTCCTATCCGCGTCCGAACTGATTTCGGAGGCAGAGCTGCGCCGCGGCGAGCCCATCGCGCTCGCCTGGAACGACGGCTGGCTCGCCTTGTGTGATGCCCCGGGCGAAGCGCGCTTTTTGCCGTTCTCGCTGGCGGTCGACCGGCTCGCCGACTGTCTCAAAGATCCGACCCGGCAGAAGAGCGCTCACGATGCCAAGTCGCTTTACCGCTCGGCGCTCAAGGCGGGAGGCGAGATTCAGGGTTTGTATTGCGATACCAAGATTGCCGCCTATCTTCTCGAGCCCGGCTCGGCGCCTGGTTACACAGTGCGAGACACGGTCAGCCGCTATATCGGCGTCTCGATCGACGAGGAGACGCCGGAGCCGCATCCTCCACAGGGGGAGCAGCCTCGGGATGGAGCGGGAGCGCAGACAACGCTCGCTTTCGAAGGAGATGAGAAACGGCGCGTTTGCAGGGAGGCCGTGGCGATCCGCGCGGTCGTCCCGGTCCTTGAGGAGCATCTCCGCAACCAGGGCATTTGGGAGCTTGCGGCAACCCTGGAGTTTCCGTTGGTGGAAGTGCTCGCGCGTATGGAACACAACGGCATTCTCGTTGACCGCGGCTATCTTGAAAAGCTCGACGCCGCCTTCGGAGAGAAAGTCGCAACGCTCGAGCAGACGGTTCAGCACCTCGCCGGCGAGCAGTTTAACGTGAACTCGCAGCCACAGCTGCAGCGCATTCTTTTTGACAAGCTTGGCCTGCCAAAAACGAAAAAAATCAAAACCGGTTACTCCACTGATGCCGCTGAGTTGGAAAAGCTTGCCGGCGCTCACCCGATTGTCGATTCCCTGCTCGAGTATCGCGAGGTCTCGAAGCTCAAGAACGGATTTACCGACATGCTGTTGGCGCTCATCGAGCCAGGAACCAACCGAATCCATACGACCTACGACCAGACGAAAGCCGCCACCGGACGGCTCGCCTCAACCGCTCCCAACCTGCAAAACATCCCAATCCGTGGCGAGCTGGGTCGCCAGATCCGGCGCGCGTTTATCGCACCGGCCGGTCATGTGTTGCTATCGGCCGATTACTCCCAGATCGAACTACGGGTATTGGCGCATCTTTCAGAGGATGAGACTTTTTGCCACGCGTTTACTCAGGGACATGACTTTCACGCGACGATCGCGGCTAAAGTCTACGGAGTTCCCGTGGGCGCGGTCGCTCCGGAGATGCGCAGTCAGGTGAAACAGTTCTCTTACGGCATAGCCTATGGCATGTCGGCCTACGGCGTTTCACAACGGCTCGGCATCGAGCTGGACGAGGCGGCGAGCTTTATCGAAGCTTATTATGCTCAATTTCCGAAGATGAAGGAGTTTCTCGCGGCGCAGGTCGAGAGGGCGAAGATCGACGGCTTTACCACGACCATGTTCGGCCGCCGCCGCTACCTGCCGGAACTCCGCTCATCGAATTACCGGCTCCGCGCGCTGGGTGAGCGCATGGCGCTCAACACCCCGATCCAGGGAAGCGCTGCCGACATCATCAAGAAAGCGATGATTGGCGTAGACGCGGCGCTGCGGAGAGAGCCGGTGGCAAAAATGCTCCTCACCGTGCATGATGAACTGGTGTTCGAGGTGCCTAGCGACAAACTCGAGCACGCGCGGGTGCTGATCGAACACGAAATGACTCAGGCGGCAAATCTTCGCTGCGGTCTGGCCGTCGACGTGCATACGGGAACGAATTGGGCCGAAGCGCATGCTTGAGCATCTCCGGTTCGAGTGAAGGCGGAAAAGACTACTGACCACCGACTACAGACTACCTGGTCGGTGGTTTTTGCTGCTTTGCCGGCGAGAACGTAAGACCCAGCCATAGGCCACTACGTTTACTATAATCACCAGGATCCCTAAAGCGACTTGAACTTCCCGCGTCAGGCCTTCCGGGTAGAGCAAGGGAAACAGGTAGTGGGCGATGAAATCGGATTGATAATCGCCTCCTCCGGCCTTCCGTCTGAGCCAGTTCTCGAGAGGTGTCAAGGGACAGACCCAGCCGGCAAACTCGACAACTGCCGCCCAGAGAACCGCTGCGAGATGTATCACCGTGACGCGTGGCCACCTCAGCGCAACGAACGCGCCGAAGACCACGAAGCCGACAAAGGCGAAATGAATCACCAGAACCAGATCGCCGAATAGCTGAAACAACATCGGTTGGTGAGGTATTAAGTAGTGTGAAGCCAAGGGGCGAGCCTTGCGGATTCTAACCCCTTTTGTCGAAAAGAAAAATGAGCGGCTTAGCCTGTGCTTCTCGCGCCGACCAGGTCGTTCGCCACGCTCACGCGAGCTTGACCAGCGATAGATAACTCCTTAGACTCTTGGCTGCGCCGTCGCTTGTTAACCGCAGCGTGAGCCATGAATTATTTAAGCACCGCCGTTTGCGCATCGATCGTCTCTTCTCTGCTCATTTCATCGCTTGTCGCCACCGGCCAGGAAAAGCCGAAACAATCGAAGATTCGATCCGCCCGAGGCGCCTCGGCCGATGCGGAGCTGGCTCGTCTGCGGGCGGATGTCATAGAGAAAATGAAGGAATCACGCGCCGGGGCGGAGAAATTGCTGGCCTTGCACGAAGAAGAGCGAAAAAAACTCGGCGATGAATACAAACGGCGGCAGGAGCTATATCGGCAGGGGCTGATTTCGCGCGCGGAGCTCAACCAGGTCGAGCGCGCGCTGGCTGCCGCCATTCTTCGCATCGACGAGGATAAACGGTGGATTGCTGAGTCTGACATCGCGATTACCGAGGCATCGCTGCGCGATGAGATGCTCAGATTACCCAGCCTGGCGATCGGCGGCTACAGTGAAACAGGGACTCTGGTCCGATTTAATGGCGGGGCGCCATGGTCCTTGAAAGATGTGGCGACGATCCAGAAATTCTTTTCACAGACGTTTGGTTACGCCTTGCCGATTACGGCTCTAGGCCAGACTGCCACCCATGACCGCCTTAGGTTCGATCATCGAAACGCAATCGACGTTGCGCTTCATCCGGATAGTCGCGAGGGACAGTCGTTGCTTGCGTACTTACGGCGGGCGGGGATTCCTTTCATCGCGTTTCGAAACGCCCTGCCAGGCGCCGCCACCGGCGCGCATATTCACATCGGCAAACCATCCATGCGAACTCTTGCCAGCGCCACAGATTCACAGATCGACTGTTGTAGGCAATAGAATCCTTCACCCATGACTGAAATTTCAGTCCCGAGTCAAGCGTCGACGATCATCATCGTTCGGCCGCAAAAAACCGATGGCTTTGAAGTTCTTCTGACCCGGCGACCCCCAGAGATGCAGGTATTGGGAGGATATCTGGTATTTCCGGGAGGAAGAGTCGAAGAGTGTGACTGGTCCGAGAAAATGATATCCCGCTGCCGCGGGTTGTGCCCGGCGGAAGCCCAAAGGATTTTGGGCAGCCCCATGCGCGGGGAAATGTGCTTGGGTTATTGGGTGGCGGCGGTTCGCGAGCTTTTTGAAGAAGCCGGGGTCCATTTCTTTGTCAGCGACGGAGAGCCTGCCGGCCAACTGTCCGAGAGTTCACAACAACGGCTGGCCGAGCAGCGCCGTACGCTGTCTCAAGGGCGGATTAGTCTTTCGGATCTCCTGGAGTCAGAGCGGCTGTTCTGTGATTTAAGCCGTTTGACTTATCTTTTCCATAGAGTGACCCCCGAAAAACACAAAACCCGATTCGACACCCGGTTTTACCTGGCGGCACTACCGGTCGGTCAGCGCCCGCTCGCATCCTCAGAAGAAGTAGCGGAAAGTCTCTGGTTAGCGCCCGATGTTGCCCTAAACTCGGCGGAATCGGGCAAATTCCCCATGATGCCGCCGACCCTGATTGCACTACGTGCTTTGGCCGATATCCGAAGCTGGCAGGAACTATCTTCGTTGTACCGACTGACCTGAAACCGTCCAGAGCGTGCGACCCTCCGAATAGTTTCTGCATTCAACCTTGGGACAGATTGGTACTATTTTTGCTGATCTTTGCTACACTCGATTGCTAATTGAAGTCACGGGATCGCTGTGGTAAACTTGCAAAAAAATAAGTCATATCGGAGAGTTACTTCACCACTGCGTTCCCCGCTCAAGCACGACAACCCGGGCGCCGACCCAAACAAAATTCACTAGCCTATGAATGCAGCGCTGCTCTGTCCCGCAACGATCGCCTATTTTACGATGGATGTGGCGATCGACCCGGCCATTCCGACCTACAGCGGCGGTTTGGGTGTTTTATCCGGGGATATGATCCGCTCCGCGGCGGATTTCGGCCTGCCTTTTGTGGCGGTTACTCTGCTTTATCGCAAGGGGTACTGCGATCAACGCCTCGATTCGTATGGTAACCAGTCCGAAGTTCCTTCACCGTGGTCTCCGGAAGAAGTTTTACAACCGTTGTCGCCGCGTGTGAGGCTTTCGATCGAAGGGCGGCGGGTTACGGTTCGAGCATGGCAATACCTCTATGCGGGAGTCACGGGCCATGTCGTGCCGATTCTGTTTCTGGACACCGATTTGGAAGAGAACGACCCCCAGGACCGCATCTTAACTGACAATCTTTACGGTGGCGACGAGCGCTATCGGCTTTGCCAGGAAGCGGTGCTGGGCTTCGGCGGCTTTGCCATGATCCGCGCCATCAAGCGTTCCGAGCCGTGTATCTTTA
>DASTOD010000009.1:0-2784 GCA_035762645.1 Binatia bacterium
CCCCGAGTAGCGAGCGACAGCTCGCGTATCGAGGGGAGCGCATATCGAGGGGAACCTGAAACCAGAAACCTGAAACGAGAAACGCGGAATAATGCCGGCACAATCCAGCGAAATGAAATCATGGACCGACAATTGACCGATTTCATTTTGAAGGGCGGGCGGGTGCTCGATCCGGCGAGCGGTCGCCATGGCTTGTTCGATATTCGGGTAAGCGACGGTGTGATCGAACAAATCGGACCCGATCTCTCGGCGGAGGGGGCGACCGTACTCGACATGAAAGGGCTTATCGTCACACCGGGATTGATTGACGTCCATCTCCATCTGATGAAAGGCATGGGCGCCCATGGTGTGGATCCGGATATCTTTGGAGTCGGGTCGGGCGTGACCACCGTGGTGGATGCCGGCAGCGCAGGCCATACCCTTCTCGATGTGTTTCGCCGTTACATCGCGGAAAATGCAAAAACGCGGGTTCTGAATTATATCAATCTCTCCACGTTGGGCGGGGTTACGGGCCCGGGCTACAGCATCCTGGCCGATCCGCGACTGATCGACGAGGAGAAGATTGCCAGCGCCGTCGAAGCGAACCGCGACCTGATCGTTGGCATTAAGGTGATGGCGACCGGCGCGGCGTTCGGGGCGGAGGGATTGAAGCCGCTCGCCCGCGCGCGCAAGCTGGGCGACAGCCTCAAACTGCCGCTGCTCGTGCATATCGGCGAGAGCTGGAGCAAGGACGCGACCCCGCCGCCGATCGGCGAAGTGCTCAAGTACCTCCGGCCCGCCGACATCGTCACGCATATGTTCACCGCCCATCCGGGCGGGCTGCTGGACGCGAACGGCAAACTTTGGCCTCAAGTGCGCGATGCCAAAGCTAGCGGCGTGTTGATGGACGTGGGGCATGGTCTGCACAACTTGAACTTTGACGTTGCCAGAAAGGTCCTGGATCAAGGCCTGCAGCCCGACGGCGTCTCCACCGACGGCCACCGCGGGAACCGTGCCGGCCCTGTCTACGATCTTCCGACCACGATGGCAAAACTGATGGCGTTGGGCTTTACGCTCTCTCAGGTCATTGAGATGGCGACGATCAACGCCGCGCGAATTTTGGGCCGCCCCGGTAGCCTCGGAGCCATATCGATCGGAAAGCCCGCGGAGATCTCGGTTTTGAGGCTCCAGGATCGAGGGTGGGAAGCCATGGACTCACAAAAGAAAACGGTGCGGGCGCACCAGGCACTCGTGCCCGTCTATGCTGTTCGCGGCAGCGTCATCTTCGAACCGATCCCTGTCCAGCGGCCTTAAATCCCCCAATCTTTCAACCGCTTATTTCAGCTCCGGTTGTAAACACCGGTTGAGACATCACCCGGGCTGATTCTAGTGCGTCCACCGGCGTGAATTAAAATACAGATCGCGCGTCTAACGCTTCAGAACGAGCGTGCGTCGTGTCGAGCGGAGGGGGCGGTACGGTGATCTGTTCGTTCTTGAATTCAACAATGGATAACCCACGAAGGAGGATTGCTTCATGAAACGTTTTCTAACTGTACTGATCGCTTCGATGTTCTTGGCTTCTGCAGCGATAGCGGCGGAAAAGGAAGAGAAGGGTAAGGCCGTCAAAGATGACGGTAAGGCCGCCGCTGCCAAAGAAAGTGCCAAGGATGCTAAGGGGGCCACGGACACTAAGGCCAAGGCGAAGAAAGCCGCGGCCAAGGATAAGGGCAAAAGCGAAGAGAAACCAGCACCGGCAACCAAGTAAGGCTTTTAGCTTGCATCTGACGGAAGGTGGCCCTCCCCACCTTCCCACAGGGCCGGTTAGCAGCAAGTCACCCCACTCTCCCGGATCTTTTCATTCGCGTTCCTTTCGCAGCGAAATCCCACCAAGCTCCCCGTTTTTTTAAATCGTTAAGCCTGTGTTTCGGACCGAACGGCCAAGCCGATTTTGACCGGCGAAGTGTTGCGTATTGATAACTAAAATGACAGAGTCCCCAAAAAAAGGAGGGACTCACATGAAGCGCTTTTTGGGGGTATCGCTTGTATCGCTTTTCCTGGCATCGACGTCCATCGCCGCCGAACCCAAGGACTATCAGGTAACGGGGCCTGTCCTTGATGTGACCGAGGATGTCATCACTGTTGAGAAAAGCAAAGAGAAATGGGAGATCGGCCGCAATAAGAATACTAAGGTCACGGGCGACTTGAAGAAAGGTTCCAGGGTCACCGTAAAATACAGGATGACCGCCACAAGCATAGAGGTCAAGGACGGCGGCAAGACCAAAGCCGACACGAAGGCCAAAACGGAAGAGAAAAAGACCGAGACTAAGACAAAATAAGACCCCCTTTGATTTCAGAACCAATTTCCCGCCGCAGATCACTCGCATCGGGCCGCACTTAGCGGCCCGATCTTTTCTTATGATTGAATTTTCCCTTCCTTCTATATAACTTAAACGCGCATGAGCGTTGATTCACAACCGGAAGTGGTTATTGTTCATAGCTCCGATTTGCATCTCGGGATCGACGACAGCTTTGAGCCGTCCCGCAGCTTTGCTTCACTTTCAGTGCTCGAGAAAGTACTGGATGCCGCGCACACAGTCCGCGCCGATGTGGTCGTTCTTGCCGGCGATATCTTCGATAATCACCGTCAGCCCTTGGAGCTGCTCGAACGGGCCGGTCAAATCCTCGCAGCCTACAAAAACTCAATAGTCATTCTGCCCGGCAACCATGATCCGCTCACGCCCGATTCGGTTTATCGACGCGGCGGGCTCGCGACAATTCCCAATGTCCGCATCCTGGGCCTGAACG
>DASTOD010000010.1:0-35935 GCA_035762645.1 Binatia bacterium
ATCGACATAAAAGAGCAAATTCTCCGCGCGTCCTTCGGCCGGAACACAATCAGGCCAACTCTTCGAAGCTTCGAGAACTCCCGGATCGGCGAGAAGCTCCGCCAGAACCGGCCTCAAGGCCGTCCAGCGTCTGTCCAGGTCCGCCTCTTCGGCAAAGAGGTCGCGGGTTTTTCTGACGAATCGCTCAAGCGCATTTTCCTCTCGAGTCTGGATTGCACCCTGCGTTTCCATAGCACCTCCTCCTTATTGTTGCAGTCGCTCTCTGTTGTTTTCGTCACGCGCGGAAGTTGCCGATTCCGGAATTTCTTTTATGGCATAGAAACGCGCGCAGTTGTCCCACAGAATCTTGCGCTTGTCCGCATCCGAGAGCGGCAGCTTAAGAAAACTCTCCACCGCGTGCGGATATCTCGAATCGCCATGCGGATAATCGGTCGAGAATACGAGTTGATCGCACCCTAGCTCTTCGATCGTGTGGCGCGCCGGCCCTTCGTCCGGTTCCACCGACACGAAACACTGGCGCTTGAAATATTCACTGGGAGCCATGCTGAGGTCGGGCATGAAGATATCGCCCTCGCGCTCGAAGCCTTCATCGAGGCGCCACAGCAGCCAAGGCACCCAAGAGCAATTGGCCTCGAGAAAAGATACTTTGAGCTTGGGGTGACGCGCGAGAATCCCGCCCCCCAGAAAACTACCGAGACCGAGCATCTGCTCGAACGGCTGGGCAAAGACGCGCCGCAGCCCGAAGTTCGGTTCGAACTGCTCTCCGCTCTGGCGCGAGCGCGAGCCGGTGGCTTCGTGAAACCCTAGAGGGATTCGGAGTTCTTCCAGGACGGCCCATAACGGCTCATAGTAAGGGTCATGCCACGCTTTGCCGGTGACAATGTTAGAGCGCAGGAAAACGGCGCGAAAGCCGAGCTCTTGGACGACCCGCTGGGTTTCTTCGACGGCGTCGTTGACGTCGTATACCGAGATCATTCCCGCGCCAAGAAGCCGCTGGGGATTGTGCTGGCAAAAACCGTAGACCCAGTCGTTGTATGCCCGGGCGAGCGCGGCGGCGAAGCGCCGGTCCCGATCCGGATGCGTCAGCACGCTCAGTCCGCGCGTGGGAAACAGCACCGCGACATCGATGCCCTCCACGTCCATCGCCTCGAGCTGAACCTCCGCTGTCCAGCCGCGGCGCGCGTGATCCCGGTAGACCTCTTGATTGCGCGCGTAGTTGCGCCCTCGGTGCGGAGTTCCGGCAGTGCGTCTACCGTTGGGCTCGCCGTCTGGGAAAATCAGGCCGAGGTCACGCACATTCTCCGACGTCCTGCCGCGAGGAGCCAGGCCCCGGAACTCCGAAGCAATGTAGCGCTCCCACAGGTCCGGCGGCTCCATAATGTGCATGTCGCTGTCGAAGATCTTGAAGCCATTTTTTGCCACTCGCCTTCCTCTCGATTTCAGCCGATCACGACATCCAGCTTAAGCACGTCGTAACCTTCCGACGAGCCTAGTGCGATCCAACACCACCTGTCAAGGTTGGAAAGGCTTTCTGTCAAAAAGTTGGTATCGAGGAGAAAACCTTCCGGCTGCGCTTTCTTCATGACTGAGGTGACCCGCTCACTTCGCTGGCGGCTTTCAAGCAGGCCTCATACATCTCTTTGTAGGCTATTTTTGCATCCGGTCCCAACCAATTGACTGGGGAGGGCATTTGTTCCATCGGCTTGGGGCCCTTCGCAAATTTTTCGAATTCGGCAAGCCCCTCTTTAAACAACGACAGAGCCTCGCCATACCGCTCCATTTTGTAGTAGGTAACGGCCAAGGGAAGTTTGGTGAAATACTGATTGGGCTGTAACTTCGCTGCCAACTTTTGCACGAATTCTGCCTCTTTGAGACGGTCTTCTCCTTGGAGCCGGATCCCGAAATTCGCCAACAAACAAGCGATCTCCGTCATGGCCAAGTCCAGGTCTTCCTTCCCGGCGATACTCGAAAAGTGCGTCTGATCGTATCGGTAGCCTTCCACAAGAGACACGAATCTAAAGACGTCTTCTTTAGAAACCAAACGCGAGACAACCTCGCGCAAGAAGGGATGAGGCAAGCTCTTCCAACCACTTCGAGTGGCCAAAATTCGGAAAAGACTCTCTTGTTCCGAAAGGCCGGTGCTTTCAAAGGTGCGGTAGCGCCTGAGAAGAGCGGCTACGCGCGCTTTAGGGCTGACAAACCGTCGCGACAATATCCGGTAGACGGAAATCATTGCGAACAGGACTAGGAACCAAAATAGAAAATTATCCATGGATACGCCGCAACTAACCCATTGTGCCTACTTCACCTAATCGTAGGCAACACCCAGCTCACGGCCCCCGCGGTAGGAAGAAGGCGGTAGGAAGAAGTTAGAAGATGAATTGCCGGACGGTAAGAAAGTAACTTGGAAAAAAGAAAAGGTGCCCTAATGGCTCAAGAACGCTGATTCAACATGGAAGCTGGCGCTATCAAAGCGTCCAACCGCCAGAGAAAACTTCCGATCCTTTTGGCGGCCCTTCGCCCTCAAGTTCCCGGCCAAGGGGTTGTCCCCAATCCGCAACGCCAGCTCCAGTACGCGCGCGGAGCGCGCCAAAGATCCTTTTCCGCAGTTCCGTTGCGGAATAGGCGCTGCCGGCTTGGACCTTGACAAGCGGGAGATCTATGGCTTGGCACAACCCGTCCAGAAAAGTGTCTCGCTCCGGCAGGCTGTCGCTCTGACGCGACCGATGATCGAGTTCAACGGCACCGACAATCGACAGATCGTCTTTAGCGCAGAGGATGAAATCAAAATGCTTGCCATTGATCCGGTTGGAAGCACGCTGCCAAACACTTCGCCGCCTCATGGCCCGAACGTTGACAACATGCGCGATCCGGACTTTGCTAAAGATCCGATACTCCCCGCCGACTGCCTGCTCCAGGATTTCAAGCAGAGAGCGCTCCGCCGGGCTGAACAAGATTTCCTTCCTGGTATAAGGATATTCGTCCGTCTGGCCGCGTAACGCTTTCAGCTTTGCTCTGAGCACTGCCAGAACGACCAACAAAATAGATGCTAAGGCAAACCAACCCATCTGCTTCTCCAAAGGAATTTCCATTCGCTCGGAAAAGCAACCGGCGTGCCACCCAAGTTAAGCGGGGAGAGGACCGATAAATGCCTTAAAAGCAATGGGTTCTCATTCGGACCGGCACCGAAAGCCTTGCCTTACAGCTGCCGAAATTTGTCACTTTATGTCAAAATATGTCAAAAAACTCAGGGCTGTTGTCCCGGATCATCGCGAACCGCTTTTCGCTTCAAGCTCCCTCTTCACTTCCCTGACGAATCGAAAATCGAGCACCTTTTCCCGCGCTACCGGCTCGGCCAACTTCATCGGCGCTCGCACGTCATATTCGAGAACGTTCTTTATGCCTTCGTCGGATGGCACCCCGGGAACGCCGTCCGGCAGAGCGTTGTTGAAGCGTCTGACCGCCTCCACCACCATGCTTCGGGTCGCGTCTTTGAACCTAAGCCGCCTTAGTCCCACATCGGCCGCCTCTTCCGGATTGTCGCGGATAAACATCAGCGAGCGCATCATCGCGCGCAGCCATCGCTTCACTTGCGCGGGATTCTCCGCGATCTTCTTGTCGGTCGTTAAAAAGCCCTGAAAGGGGAAAGGAAATAGATCGCCGAGATAGGTCAGTATGTGAAGACCTTCCTTTTCGGCCACAACAGCGCTCATCGGGTCCAATGCCGTGGCCTGAACCGCCCCCGACTTCACCCCCGAAATCCGCGTGATCGAGCTGGGCCCCATGGCGATCCGCGTAATGTCTTTCGCCGAAAATCCTTCACGCTGGACGAGCGCGGTCACCAGAGTGTCCAGAGTATCGCCGACGGCTCCTATGGCGATCTTCTTGCCCCTGAGGTCTGAGACCCTGGTGATCTCGCGAACCGTGGCGAGATACCAAGTCACCTTCTCCGTCTGGAACATGATCGCTTTGAGCGGCGCCCCCTTGACACCCGCGCGCATGCCGCTGCCGCCGGCGCCGCTATAATCCACATCACCGCTGAGAAGCGCGGCAATTCCGGTGGGTCCAGGGATGACCACGATCTCATTGTCGAAGCCTTCCTGTTTAAAAAAGCCCTTCTCTTCGGCTACGTAAAGCGAAAGGTAGTTTAAGCTGCCCGAGGGCGTGGCAGTCCGAATCTTTTCTCCCCAGGCCGGCGGTGAAAAAAGCGTCCCCACGCCGATTAACAAGACTGAAAAGGCAGACCCGAAAACAAGCTTGCGACTTGACATGGTCTGGTCCTCCTCTTCGTAATGTTTCCACTACCTTCGATTTTGCGGACCGACTTTTTCAATGGTGAGACGTATGGCGATCCGGCCTTCCGCCTTGGTCTTTTCCCTAACCTCGTCCCAGTTCGCCGGCACTCCGCGGATTTGCCGGTGCCAGTCCAGGACGATCTCCATCGCCTCAGGATGCGGGATGACCTCTGCCTTGCCATCGATCTGGATGTATTTCGACCCGTGAAATTGGTCGCCATAGACAAGCAGAGAGACCTGGGGGTTGCGCTTGATGTTTTTGACTTTGTAAGTCATGTCCCGCGCGGTGATGATTACCCTACCGTCGGAATCTATAACCGGTGACACCAAGGTCATCTGCAGCGAACCGTCGCGCTTGCGCGCCACCAGCACTCCGTGATGATTGCTTTTCAAGAACTTCTGCGCCTCGGCGATTTCCATAAGTCAGCCTGTTCCTTCGTACAGCCGCCGCCCGATGCCTCCAAGTTAGATTCTAAATGTTGAACAAATCAGTTCTAGAAACTTTATCGCGCCAAGACGCCAAGGTGCAAAGAACTTCGGCGGGGATTATCGATGGCGACTCCGGGTCTCGCTACTACGTTGAGCGCCAGCCTTGGAAATAATCCTCGAGCTTGATGTCGTCGGAACCCGGGACGCGAATCTCCTCGGGATAGTTGGCTTTGCGCGTGGCGTCGATTCCCATCTTGGTGACCAAGTGCGAGCCTCCCGCTGGGTCATACGAGGCGGGATCGAGCGGTGAGCCTTTGGCGTGGGTAACCATAAAAATATCGGTATCGGCCCGTACTCGGGTGGCAATCGCGTGCAGGACCTCCTCGTCGTTAAGAATGTTCACGTCCTGATCGACCACGACGACATATTTGAGAAAGGGGTCTGCGGCAAAGGCTGCCATGGCGGCGTTCTTCGGCTCGCCTTCAATGATTTTTTCGATGGCTAAATAGCAAATGAAGCGGCACCTCCCGGAGGTGGGCACGTGGACCGCGCGGACCTTCGGCGAGGCGATCTTGACTGTCTTCATGATGGTCGTGGAGCGCACAATTCCGGAGAGGAGAAGATTATCGGCGTGGCCGACAAAGCTCGATTGATATAATGCGTCACGCCGCATGGTGATCGCCTTCACTTGCACGATCGGGTTGTTTCGCTGCGGTCCGTAGGTTCCCGGATACTCCCCAAATGGGGCTTCCTTCTTGCGCAGTTGAGGGAGGATTTCACATTCCAGCACAATCTCGGCGTAAGCCGGCACCTCGAGATCTAAAGTCCGACAACGCACCAGATCGACCGGTTCTTCCAGGATGCCGCCTGCCACCGAGAATTCGTCGGTTTCCAACGAAGTGAATGACAGGCAGCCAATATAAAATGCCGGGTGATGGCCGATGGCAACCGCCATGGGTGTGGGACGATTTTGCCGCTCGTAAGACTGCCAAATGTAGTGCCCGTGGGCCGTTTCCGAGAGCTGGATGCCGAAAGTATCGCGCGAATGGATCATCAGCCGGTAGATGCCGGCGTTGCGCACACCGGAGTCCGGGTCCCGCATGATGCCGAAACCTGCAGTGATATAACGGCCGGCATCCTTTTCATGATAGGTCAGAATCGGCAGGCGCGTGACATCGATTTCCTTTCCGGTAAGCACCACTTCTTGGACCGGCCCCTCTTTCACGATCACGGGCGCTTTGGGGGAATCCTCGCGCGCGGAGTACTCACGGATGAATTCCGGCAGTGTCGCGTTTTTAAGGCCGATCGCTCTGAACAGGCGCCGCGCATCGGCATGGACATTGGTCACAACCGGTAGAGTCGAGCCTTTGACCTTCTCGAAAATCACGACCGGAAATTTTCGCTCCTTTTCGAGTTTGGCAAGCACACCCGTGACTTCAAAGTGAGGATCCACTTCTCTCTTTATCCGGACCAGTTGGTCCGGCTCCTCCCTCTCAAGCTCGTTTAAAAATAGTCTCAGATCTTTGGCCATGAGACAGTTCCTTTACTAGCAGGCTGCTGAAAAAGACTCATATGCTTCGTTGCGCTCGACCGATTTCGCGTCAACGTACAAGAAGAGTACGCCTCGCTCATCGATCTTCACGCGCCTCGCCTCTGAGATTTTTGAGCAGCCTGCAACTAAGTTTTCCAGCTCCTGCAACTGACGCAGACGCTCGTCATTTCAAAAAGCTCAGGTCCAGGGCGTTTTCAATGCTGATTTTCTGCTGCTGCAACCCGCTTTTGACAAACCACTGGGCTTGGTCCGCGAGATTTTCAACAAGCACCTTGCCGTTCGGATCTTGATAGGGAGGGATGGCCGCCTGAATAACCTTTGCCGGCACTTTGGTGTACTTTTCTAAAATCGTCGCGATCTCCGGATCCTTTATCCCATTCTTGTGAAACAACTCGGCTGCCTTGAGATAGCCGTTCATCCAACGCTGAGCCACGGCCTTTCGCTCCTTGATAAATTTGCCTGAGTAAATGATGACGCCGACCTGGACCGGTCCCAGACCTTTGACCTGATCCGGCGTGCGGAAACGCACGGCCACGCCGCGTTCTTCGAAGCGCGCCGCCCACGGCTCGACCGCGTAGGCCGCATCGATGGCTTTGGTCTCGAGTGCCCTGAGCTGGTTGGGAGCATCCAAGAAGGTGAGATCAAAATCGTTGATCGTCAGCCCGACTTCTTCGGCCATCTTTCCCAGAACGTAGTGCTGTATGTTTCCTTTGGCCAGGAGAGCGATCTTTTTTCCTTTTAAATCGCGAACGGTTTTAACCTGACCCGACTCAACCAAATCTTTGCGCACGGTGAGCAGGGTAAAGCCGTATCCTTCTCGAGTCTGGCCTTTGTCGGCCACAATGCGAAACGGCGCCTGCTGAGCCACGGCATTGAAAAGACCGGCGCTGGCCGAGCCGACCGAAACCTCCAGCTCACCGGCAACCAGCGCGGGAACCATCTTCGCCGCCGAAGCGAAATTGGAAATATCGGTAACGACACCCTGCTCTTTGAAAAAACCTTTTTCGATGGCGATGTAAATGGCAGCGTTGGAGATCGCTGAAAGGTCTCCGAGCTTGACGGTGTCCGACTGGGCTCGAGCCGTCGAAGACGTCAGAGCCCAAAACGCCACCGCCAAAGCCACCGACCAAATAAATTGCCCGCGAGTTATTCTCTTTGTCGACATACTTTCCTCCTTGCGGCTTGATCAAGACGCGAATGAATACGCGATTGAGTTAATGGTTTTAAGGCGCATGTAACACGGCCTTTCAGCACGTGTCAACGCGCGAAACTGTCTCGAGTTTCGAGTCTTTGCGTCTCGGGTTCTTTCGCAGGCTCGCGTCTCGGGTTCTCAAAACCCGAAACTCGAAACACAAGACCCGAAACTGTTTTTAGATGCGACGCCAGGGACAAAGCACGCGCTCCAGCCACTGAAGCGTCCAGCTACTCAGTATGCCGAGAATACCGAAGGCGATGGTGCAGCTAAAAACCTGTTTCACCAAAAGCAATTGATAGGATTCCCAAAGCAGGAACCCGAGACCCGCCTTGGTGGCCTCTATTTCTGTGATAAAAACCAGGATCAACGCCATTCCCGCGCCCAGCCTGAGACCGGTGAAGATGTTCGGTAAAGCCCCCGGAATGACTACTTTGGTAAAAATCTGCCGCTGGTTGGCGCCGAGATCGCGCGCCGCTTTGAGAAGGACCGGATCGATCGCTTTCACGCCGGTAACCGTGTTGATGAGGACCAGAAACAGAACGCCGATCAAGATCGTGACCACTTTCGAAGTCTCACCGAGCCCGAACCACAGGATGAAAAGCGGAAAGAGGGCTGATTTTGGAATGGGATAGATCGCCGCAACGAGCGGATCGACGGCGTCTTCGACGGCGCGAAACCAGCCCACCAGCAGGCCCAGCGCAATGCCGATGAGCGAGCCATAGATGAATCCCTGGAGGACCCGATGGAGACTCACGGTTATGGCCCAAGGGAGCTGGCCGTCAACAGTCAAGTCGATCATGGTTCGAAGAACGGAGGCCGGTGTCGGAATCAGCAGCTGATCGACCTGGCCCACCCGCACCACGCCCTCCCACAACACGAGAAAGGCGACCGGAGAAACAATCCTTAGTGGTCGATAGCGTCTCCACAGGTTTCTCATAAGCGCTCCTATACTAGAGGTCAGATGTTCCTTATCGCAAAGAGCTTAGCGCATGGCATAGCGTAGGATGTCCTGGGCAGACGCTGGATTTCCGGGCGGAAAGATGTATGAGCCGTATCTTTATTACGCCGTGCGCTTTGCGCTATGCCCTTAGCCTTTCTCGCGCGCTCACCGCGTTCATGTCAGCCCTTCGGCTTTTAGTGAACGCTCCACCTCTTCGCGGATTTGCTCCGAAAGATAGGCCAGCAATTCGACCTCGCCAGGACCGGTGATGCTGCGTGGCCTTGGAAGCCGGACCGGGACAATTTCTTTGATGCGGCCGGGTCGAGCCGTAAAAAGCACGACTCGATCGCCGAGCATCACGGCCTCCTCGAGAGCGTGAGTCACATAGATAAAGGTACGTTTCGTCTCTTGCCAAATGCGAACGAGTTCAACTTGCAGCACCTTGCGGGTCTGCGCATCCAGTGAAGCGAGCGGTTCGTCAAAAAGCAAAATTGCAGGATCGTTGGCAAGCGCGCGAGCCAGCGCGACCCTCTGGCGCATGCCGCCCGACAGCTCGTGCGGATAACGGTTCTCAAACCCTCTTAGATGGACCAGGTCGATGAGCTTTTGCGCGTTTGACTCGCGCTCGGCTCTTGGCACACTCCTCACTTCCGGTCCAAAGACGATGTTTTCCAAAACCGTGCGCCAGGGAAAAAGCGCATATTCTTGAAAGACCATGCCGGTCTGTTTCTGGCCGTCCACGGACCGGGTGACTTCAAGCGAGCCGCTCTCGGCTTCCTCCAGTCCGGCAATGATCTGGAGCAGGGTCGACTTGCCGCAGCCGGACGGTCCGACGAGCACCAAGAACTCGCCTTGCTCAACCTCCAAAGTGATACCGCCAAGCGCCACCACCTGTTCTTTGGTTCGCTCGATATGCCAGACTTTCCGGAGATCTTTGAGTCGTAGAAGAGTCGCCATGGCTCTCGTCTAAAATCTCCCCTGCCCCTCTTTTTCAAAGAGGAGAAATTTCCTCGTTGTGTGCGCGCAGACGCTCTGCCGCCCACAAAACAGCCGCAACGATATTCTGGTAACCGGTGCAGCGGCAAAGATTGCCGCTCAGTCGTTCGCGTATTTCAGCTTCGGACGGAGACGGGTTTTGGTTGATCAATTCATAAATAGTCATGAGGAAACCCGGCGTGCAAAAGCCGCATTGAAAGCCCAGCCTTTCGACAAATCCTTGCTGAATCGGGTGCAGCCGTTCACCATCTTTGCTCAATCCCTCGACCGTAACGACTGTTCCCCCGTTAGCCTGCACAGCGAGCAGGAGACAGGAGCGAACGGTGTCGCCGTCAAAAATAACCGTACAGCTGCCGCATATTCCTTGCTCGCAACCCAGATGAGTCCCAGTCAGTCCCAGATGATCGCGGAGAAAATCAGCCAAGGAAAGCCGGGCGTCGACCGATCCCTCGTAGTGTTTTCCATTAACGGTCAGTTCGACGGCATGCTTTTCGGTCATCAGCAGCTTCCCCGGCGGAAATCGTATCAAACCGCCGGCGCTTTAAAGTCGACTTCTTTACGGGCAAGAATTTCCAGCACTCGGTCCGGAGTCAGGGGAATTTCGTTTACTCGGACCTCGAACGAAGCGAGCGCATCGGCCAGGGCGTTGGCAATGGCGGCCGGCGGCGCAATGGCGCCCCCCTCCCCCAATCCCTTGATGCCCAAGGAATTCAGCGGCGAAGGCGATTCGAGGTGAACGGTTTTGATTTTTGGCACCTCCATGGCTCCGGGTAAAAGATAGTTCAAGAAACCTCCGGCCAGCAACTGCCCGTTTAAGTCGTAGACGATTTCTTCGTAAAGCGCGGCGCCGATCCCCTGCGCGACCCCTCCGTGGATCTGACCGTCGACGAGCAGCGGGTTTATCAGTCTCCCGGCATCATGCGAGACAACGTAGTCGAGGAGCTTAATTCCGCCCGTCTGCACATCCACTTCGACGACCGCGACGTGGGCTGCGTTGGACCAGGTCACCGTCGGCGGCACGAAGTAAAATGTCGCCTCGAGGCCGGGCTCCAAGCCGTCGGGCATTTTCGAAGCCCATCCCGGCGCGGCCGCCCGGGCTAATTCACTGAAAGAGACCGCGCGCTGCGGCAGGCCCCGGACAAAAACCTTTCCGCCACCAAACTCTAAATCATCAGGGTTGGCTTCCAGGAGGTGCGCCGCTAACCGGAGAATTTTTTCTTTCAGCCGCCCCGAAGCTTCGACGAGCGCGGAGCCGACGTTTACAGTGCTGCGACTGCCAAAGGTTCCGCAGCCGAACGGGATCGCGGAGGTATCGCCTTCGACGAGGAGGACCTCGTCTGGAGTCACACCCCAAAGATCGGAGGCGATTTGGGCAAAGATCGTTTCATGGCCCTGGCCATGCCCGGTTGCGCCGGTAGCAACGATGACTCGCCCGGAAGCGTCGATTCGCACCTTGGCGCCTTCGAACGAACCCACCCCGGTCCCCTCGACATAGCATCCGATGCCAACTCCAACATAGCGACCGCTCCGGCGCAGCTCCTGCTGCTGTTCGCGCAATTTTCCGTATTGCGCCGCATCCAAAGCGCGCGCCAGAGTCTCGGGAAAATTTCCACTGTCGTAACAAACGGGTTCGCCGTCGCGATACAATATTCCGGCACGGTACGGCATCTCCTCCGGTTGAACGAAGTTCCGCCGGCGCACCTCGGCGGGATCCAAGCCCAAATGCCCGGCGATTCGGTCCATGCAGCGCTCCATGACGAACACGGCTTCCGGCCGGCCGGCGCCGCGGTATGGAGCGTTCGGCACCTTATTGGTTGAGACGCAAGTGCCGGTCACGGCGAAATTCGGTATCTTGTACGGTCCCTGGAGATGAGCCGCGGTATTGTACGCGTCCGTCAAGCCCATCGGGTTGTAAGCTCCGTTGTCCAACAGAAAGCGGTCGCGGAACGCCAGCACCCTGCCGTCCCCACCAAATGCAATCTCCACATCGTGGATCTGGTCGCGACCGTGAGCCGTGCTGAGGAAGTGTTCCCGCCGATCTTCGATCCATTTGATCGGCCGCCGTAACTGAAGCGCGAGAAAAGCAACCAGGATTTCTTCCGGATAAACAAATACCTTGGGGCCGAATCCGCCGCCGATGTCCGGCGCAATCACCCGGACCGTTTCTTCGGCAAGATTGAGCTGAGCGGCAATTTGCCGCCGCACCAGATGAGGCATCTGGGTGGAGGACCAGACCGTAAGGACATTGGTTTTGGGCTCGACCCAAGCAACGACACCGCGGCATTCCAGAGGCGCGGCGCAGTATCGGTGATGGCGGAAGCGCTCACGCAGCGTGTGAGGCGCGCCGCTCATGGCCGGATCGACATCACCTTTGGCAATACTGAAACTGAACACAATGTTGTCTTTGGCTTCCTCATGGACGAGGGTAGCGCCGGGCTTCAAAGCCTCGTCAGGAGCGATGACGGCTGGTAATTCGCCGTATTCGATCTCGACTGCATCGACAGCATCTTCGGCCTTATGACGGTCCTCGGCCAAGGCGATGGCCACCGGTTCACCGACATAGTGAACTTTCGCGTGTGCCAAAGCAGTGGGCCGAGGACCCCGCAAAATCGGCTTAACACCTTCCAGCCAGGCAACAGGATGGATCTCGAAGCTTTCAGGGAAGGCCGAGATCCGCCGCTCGATCTCGCGGCCGGTCCAAACTCCAACCACGCCATCGAGTGCCAATGCCTTGTCTGCGTTGATCGAGTGTATTCGGGCGTGCGCGTGAATGCTTCGCGCCAGAGCGGCGTGAAGCATGTTCGGCAAGCGAATATCCCCGACGTAGATCCCTTTTCCAGTAAGAAAGCGGACTGATTTGTGGGGCTTAAGGCTGCGGCCGATGAATGGAGGCGAACGGTCTGCCATTAGATTATAGGGGGAGGCAACAAAAAATTATGCGGCCGTTTGCATGACCAGTCCGCCGGGCCTCGGGTTGGGGAAACCCCCTCTTTGTTCTCCCCCTTAGCAAAGGGGGAGAACTAGTGGGGGTTCTGGATTCCCCCTTGCGCGGGAATGACGAAAACGAGCACCGACCCTGCCAATGAATTTGCCGGACAGCATGCTAGCGGGTCGTCGATGCTTCCGGCCTGATCGTCGTATTTGAGTCGGTCGACCGATTCTCTTTCGGCGCTTCTGCTCCCACCCAACCGTGAGCGGTGATGTCGATCATCACGGCTTCGGGCCCCTTGTATTTCTCTTCGAAGAAGCTGGTGGTAGCCTCCTCAGGACGATTAAAGCGATGTTCTGCCCCTGACTGCTCGAGCCGGCGGCGGGTTTCCTCAAGGTCGTCGACCCAGAACCCGAAATGGTGCAAGCCAAAGACGGGTCCCAGTCCGTCCTGACGGTCTGCGGCCTCCACCGTTTTGAAACGGAGCACCGCCATGTTAATGGTTCCGTCACTCAAATAGATGCCTTTAGCGATCGGAGAATCGGTTCGCCCCACCTCGACCATATCGAAAACCCGCTTGTAAAATTCCGCCGTCTTCTCCGGATCGGGAGTGTGTAAGGCTATGTGTCGCAATTTGGCCATGGCAGTCTCCTTTCAAAACAGCTTGAGCATGTATCAGGAGTCAAAATACTGCGCAACCGGCACGAGCGTCAAGCAAGCGTGCGAGCGTCAGTCGCCGCTGCGTGTTCTTTTTTGTTCACTTTGGGAAATCACCCTCTATGGCCGACGGGCCAAAATCGCGCGGGGCTCGGGTTGGGAAAATCGGGACGCCGGACTCCAAACTCGAGACGGCGCGCTTCGCTCGGTTGACATACGACCGCGCGCCTGACTACTCTCGCTTCGAACTTCATGGAAAAATCTTCGGAGCAAAGCGCCACGCTCACCGGAGCCGAAGCCGTGGTCGAGATGCTGAGGACGCACGGCGTCGAAATCCTCTTCGGTCTGTGCGGCGATACCAGCCTGCCGTTCTATGACGCGCTGGCGAGGCTGCCGCACGGCATGCGCCATGTCCTCGCGCGTGATGAGCGATCGGCCGCCTACATGGCGGACGGTTACGCGCGGGTCTCGGGGAAGGTTGGTGTGTGCGAGGGGCCGAGCGGCGGCGGGGTCACTTATATTCTTCCCGGTCTGGCCGAAGCCAACGAGTCCGCCGTTGCGGTGCTTTGCATCAATACCGACATCTCTGTTTCTTCGCGCGGGCGTTACACACTTACCGAGCTTGACCAAGACGCGCTCATGCGCCCGGTCACGAAGTGGAACGCCGTCCTCAACGCCTCGCAAGAGATCCCGCGCGTCTTTCGCGCCGCCTTCAACCAAATGACTACCGGACGACCCGGGGCGGCTCATATCGCTCTGCCCTTCGATGTGCAAGTGGGTCCAGTGGACCGAAACGACGCGTGGGGCGACTCGAGCCTCGGCCGATATCCATCCCGTCGCGTTGCGCCCGACCCATTTTTCATCGAACGGGCCGCAGCCCTGTTGCGTAGCGCGTCACGTCCGCTCTTTCTCTGCGGCGGCGGCGTGGTGATTGCCGGCGCGGAGGAAAATCTCCTGCAGCTTGCGGAGCGCCTCTCCGCTCCGGTCGCCACCACGATCAACGGGAAGGGTTCCATCAATGAGCAGCACCCGCTCGCCGTCGGCGTCGTCGGCTCGAACGGGGGCACGCCTGAGACCCGGTCCATCGTCGATCAAGCGGATCTGGTCGTTTTCGTCGGCTGCCGGGCCGGCTCGGTCACCACCGAGCGCTGGCGGCATCCCGCGCCTGGGAAGGTCAAAGTGATTCATCTGGACGTCGATCCCGCGGTCATGGGAGCGAATTATCCGGTAGACGTGCCGCTGGTGAGCGACGCCAAGCTCGCGCTCGCGGCGCTGAACGAAACACTGGCAACGGTGCAGCGGCCGCTGGATGCCGGCGCCGTGCAAAGGGCAAAAGAAGAGAAGTTCGGACGATTCCAGGCGCTGGCGCAATCCGATGACCAACCGATCAAGCCGGAGCGGGTGGTCGCGGAGCTGACCCGCGCGCTCGATCCGGATGCAATCGTCGTCGCCGACGCCGGCACGCCGTGTCCGTATTTATCCGCTTACTATCCCCTACGGAACACGGGTCGGCGCTTCTTCTCCAACCGCGCCCACGGCGCCCTCGGTTACTCGCTGGCCGCGGCGATTGGCGCCCACTTCGCGCGGCCTCGCGTGAAGTCCGTTTCGGTGATGGGTGACGGGAGCTTTGGCTTTACCTGCGGCGAGCTCGAGACGGTGACGCGTTACAAGTTGCCGATCACTTTGATCGTGATCTCCAACGGCACCTTCGGCTGGATCAAAGCAGGGCAGAAGTCGGGCTACGCGGCGCGTTATTTCGGCGTGGATTTCGACATCACAGACCACGCTGCGGTCGCCGCCGCGTTTGGCGTCAAGAGCTGGCGCGTCATAGAACCGGACAATCTCGGCAAGGCACTGAAAGAAGCGTTGGCGCATGCCGGTCCAACCTTAGTGGACGTGGTGTGCCAACCGCTACAAGAGGCGAAGGCGCCGGTATCAGAATGGATCGCGTAAGTCCAAAGACAGGCAACAGGCGTAAGGCAACTGGGGTGAGTTGCAGAAGTCACTGAACAGCTCAACTCAGTCTTTGATCACTAGTTCCCCATGTTCTCGTTGAAGCCAGCGAGATGATCCCCAAGCTTGAAGGAGCTCGTGCTGATCGATGTTAGAGACGACATGAATAAGATCAGCAGCCACAAAGACCTTATTGTTTGGCAGCGGAGTATGGATCTTGTCGAAACAATCTATCAGGTGACGGCGAATTTTCCGCCTACGGAGCTGTGGGGTTTAGTTTCTCAAATGCGCCGAGCATCGATATCCGTTCCTTCAAACATGCCGAAGGCTACGGAAGACGAGCGACCGGGGAATACCGCCATCATCTCTCGATTGCTCGCGGTTCGTTGCTAGAACTGGAAACTCAAGTCCTATTAGCAAGGAGACTCAACTATTTAGGGTCAGAGCGGAGTGACCCCATTCTTATGGAGATTGAGGAAATCAGCAAAATGCTCGCGACCTTAATCTCCAGGATCTCCTAATCTTCACTGTAGCAAAACCTTTCTTTCCTACTCCTGCCTCAAGCCTCCCGCCTCATGCCTTCTTAATTCTCGAGCCGTACTCTCGACCCAAGATTAGCGCAGTCGGCGTCCGTCTTGAGCCCGGCGGTGCGGATGCCATGGGCCGCGAGCTCCTCGTCGCGTTCCTGCGTATCTCCCGTAACACCGACAGCGCCGATCACCTCGCCGTCGTTGCCTCGGATCAGCATCCCGCCGCCTTCGGGAAAGATCTGATCACCCGAGGCGCGCATCACATACTGCATGAACAGCGGCCGCTCTTCAGCGCGGAGGCGAACAAGGGACGAAGAGCGACCCAACGCAAGCGCGGCATACGCCTTGCCATAGGCCATTTCGAACCGCAGCATCGAGGAATCATCCTCCTTTTGAAAGGCTTTGACGCTGGCGCCCGGCTCGACGACTACGACGCTCAAAGGACGGCACGCGAGTTCGCGCCCGCGTGACAAAATGGCCGCGATAATTCGATTCGATTGCTCGAGCTTGATCATGCTCATCTCTCCTCCGCTATCTAGCAGGCTGCTGAAAAAGGCTCATATGCTTCGTTCCGCTCAAATCGCCTCGCTACAACGTACCGGCGAAGTACGCCTCCGCTCGCCGATTTTTCGCGCGCCTCGCCTCTGAGATCTTTTTGAGCAGCCTGCAAACGAGTTTTCTAGCAAACTGCTAGTGATTCATTTTGATCGTCGGTACCCAGCCATCGTAGTCGGTGGTCTGTAGTCAGTGGTCGCTTTTTGGAACAGTGTTACTGCAGCGCCTCTTTCAATTTGGCCACCAACGGCGGCGGCAGCTTGAACATCCCGGCGATCATTTTTTGCACCTCTTCACCCTGAATCGGATCGATGTCCAGCTTGGACTTCTTTGCATCGGCCAAAAAATCCGAATCCGTCATCGTCTCGGTGAAGGCCTTGCGCAGAGTCTGGACCCGATCCTTGGGCGTGCCCGGCGGGGATACAAAGGGCCGGTTAGTGACGGCGGGAACGGTAACACCCGCCTCGATTAACTGGCGCGCTTCGTCGGTTTTTGCGTAGCTGATCGCGAGCGGAACATTGGGCAGTTCACGATGCGGCTTCGACACGATTTGCACCACCATGACCGCCTCTCCGGACTCCAAGGCCTTTCTCCAAGTGGCCCGGATCGAGTCCCACCCCCAACAGCCCCCGGCTAGTTCTCCGGATTCTGCCCCGAGCCGAATGTCCGCCGTACCCTTATATCCAGAGACAAGCTGGATCGGCAGCCCGAGCGCAGCCTGCAAAATTTTCGGCGCGTCATGAACCAGGTCCCCCGGCGCCGTGGCGCCGAGCTTGACCGGCGTCTTTGAGGCCATCCACCGTTCCATGCTGGTGATCCCGCTTGCCTTGGTGAAAGCACATGCCCGCGTGTCTTCGATTGGCACTCCCAGGAATTGAAATTTCTGCGCGTCAAACTCGATTCCGGCGCCGCCTTTAAGCTGCTGCATGAAGAGGCCGCCGCCGAAATGGCCGATGGTGAGTCCATCGGGTTTCGCTACTTTATAGACATGGTTCGCCGCGATCAGGCTTCCAGCGCCGGGCATGTTCTCCACAAGGATGTTGGGGTTGCCGGGGATGTGTTTGCCCATGTGGCGCGAGATAGCGCGGGCATAGGTATCGAAGCCTCCGCCGGCGGCGAAGCCGACGACGATGCGCATGGTCTTCCCTTTGAAAAAAGCTTCTTGAGCGGCGGCCGGCGTTGGCCACAGGCTCAAGGCGCATCCCAGGGCTAAAGTCATCGCCATATAAAAAATTCTTCTAGTCATGTCGTCCTCCGTAATGCACAAGAACCGTTGATCGTGCCGCGAAAATTCTCCTAAAGTTATCCGAAATCGTCGCGCCGCTCAAGTCGCACGGTAAAATGGCAAATCGCCAAATTGACGCGCAGGGCCGCGGATTGTATAAGGAGGCTGAGGTACAATTTATGCGCTATGTCGATGCCGATGGTCACGTTGAGGAAAGTCCAGCAACGTTCGACGACAAGTATTTGGATCCGGCCTTCCGCGCGCAGCGTCCGCGCGTGGTCGGCATGGATGGGATGGTTTACTGGGTGATCGACGAGCAGTTGTTCCCCCGCCGCGTCGGTCGCGCCTGCAACAATTTAGGGACGCCGACCAGCTACAACGGCAAACCCGCGCTTCACACCATGAGCAAACCAGAAACTATAGCGTGCATGGAATTAACGGACCTGAAAGCGCGGCTTCAGATCATGGACGAGGAGAACATCGCGGTTCAGGTTCTGTACACGACGCTTTTTCTCGCTTATCCGCTCAGTTCGAGCCCGAGTCTCGTGACTGCGCTCTGCTCTTCTTACAACCGTTGGCTCGGCGACCGACTGTCGGGGCAAGAGCGGCTCAAATGGGCCGCCATCGTCAATCTCGACGAGATTCCCTCCGCCGCGTCCCAGGCGCATGAAGCAAAGCGGCTCGGCGCATCGGCGGTGATGGTCTTGGGCACCGCCGGCGATCGGCTGCTGGATGACCGGCGGCTTTTTCCCTTTTATGAAGCCCTGTGCGAAGAGCGGCTCCCGCTGGCGGTCCACGTCGGCTGGGCCTGCCCATCAATCAATAACCTCTACGACCATATCTACCCATCGGGCGTGGTGGCATTTCATTTTCCCGTGCTCATGGGATTTGCCGCGCTTATCAGCGGCGGCGTATTGGATCGCTTTCCCACCCTCAGGGCGGTTTTTCTCGAAGCGGGCTCTATGTGGGTGCCGTACATGATCGACCGCTTAAATCACCGCTTTCAAAATCAGGGCAAAGCGCTCGCCAAGTTTCTGCCCCAAACCAAACCACTGCAGCAATTGCCCGTCATGGACTACATCAAACGGGGCAATTTGTACTTTAGCGCGGAACTGGAGGATTTCATTCTGCCTCAGGTTATGGAGCTCGTGGGCGAAAGCCAGGTCGTGATGGGAACCGACATGCCCCATGGCGATCGCGAGCGCTTTGCCGCGCGCCACCTCCAGGAGCGAAATGACCTCAGCGCTTCAGCGAAGACGAACATCCTCGAGCACAACCCGTCGCGTCTCTATGGTCTGACGACCTGAGAACGTTGCGGCCCTGGTTTGTCGACCGCAATCAGCCTCGCGTGAACAGGCTCGGTCTTACCCTTGAGTTCCATGTCACGGCGCGGAGCGCCGGGGAACTCAGCTTCGACATAAGAATAGGTCTCCTCGGTAAGGAGGATCTCTCCAGATGCCGCGGCGGCTTGTAAACGGGCCGCGATATTAACCGTGTCTCCCAGCGCCGTATAATCCGCGACCGCACCTCCGCCGACATTGCCGACAAAGGCTACGCCCGTGGCGATGCCGGCGCCTACGTGCAGCTGGTCGCGGTCAGTAAAGGTGTTCACTCCCTCGAGAATCGCAAACGCCGTCTGGACCGCCCTTTTTGCGTGGTCCGGGGCATACAGGGGAGCGCCGAAAAACGCCATGACCTGATCCCCCACAAGTTTGTCGAGAGTGCCGTCATACTTGAAGATGGTGGTTGCCGCGAGCGAATAGAACCGATTGAGACGATGCGCCACTTCATCCGGTGGGAGCTGCTCGGCGAGCGCGGTAAAGCCGCGCACGTCAATAAATACGACCGATACTACCCGTATCTCCCCACCCGGAGGAGCCAACTCGTATCACAGTGTGCAGAGGTTCGGGTTCTTACGCGATGGCCGGATCTGTAGCAATCTAAAGGGAATAGAAAACAGCCCCAAAAACGGCACCAGACACTCTTTGCATCTTTTGGTAGAGGGAAGAAGACGATACAGCCTACGCGCGATCTTCGCGGCGCCCAACAACTGCCTTATTCGTATCAATAGCTTTCTCATCGATCCCCTCCTGTTGGAGTCGCCCAGCGGCATTTCTCGCCGTATTTCATCATAACCGGCTTGGCGATAAAACACCGACTCATGGTGAGCCGTTTCTGTTTGTGATATTTAGCCCTTCGGGAACCGCGGCATGTTGCGCAGTGGTTCAGTTTCGTCAAGATCTCTCTCTTCGTTCGAGATGACAATTCTCCACTACGTGTCATTTCGAGTGGAGCGAGAGATCTTTCTCCCTTACGACAACTGGGTTTACTTCTAATTGAACCACTGCCGAGCCACGCCGTGACACGAGCCACGCCGTGGCTTGACATCGGCCGGGAGTTTGAGATAGTGACCGCGCGAGTCTCGATTAAAATGCGGAGGTGGCCTGTGATGATCCAAATAGCGAAAACGACTGCCAACCTATTGATTAGCGCCGCTCTTGTCGCCGGTTTGGCGGGCGACACGCACGCCCAGGGAAAAACCAAAATCAGGTACGCTTTGGGGGATGTCATTTCGATTGACGAACTGCCGCTTTTAATCGCGGTGGAGCGGGCGAAGGCGCGAGGCGTGGATGTCGAGGTGACGGCGTTCAAGAGCGAAGAAGTGGCGACCCAGGCCGTGATCAACGGTCAGGCCGATGTGGGCCAAGGAACGCCGTATGCCGCGGTTCAGAAAGTAAACCTGCCGATCCGCTTTTTCTACCAATTGAGCGCGCTGCAGTTTTTTCCGGTCGTCGCCAAGGAGAGCTATAAGAGCTGGAAGGACTTGGACGGGCAAGAGATTGCCGTGCAGGGGCGCGGCTCAGGCACCGAGGCGATCATGATCCTCGCGGCCAAGCAGCACGGAATCAAGTATAAGAACGTAAGCTACGTTCCGGGATCTCAGGTGCGCGCGCTGGCGCTGCTGAAGGGCAACATCAAAGCCACGATTCTCGACGCGGCCAACAAAAATAGAGTCATGAAGGAAGCCCCGGACAAGTTCATGATCCTCCCGCTCGGCAATGTGAAGGCGAGCGATGAAGCGCTCTTTGCTACGAGAGAGTTTCTGGACAAAAACCAAGCGGGCATCAGAATTTTTTTGGAAGAACTGACCAAAGTCAATCGATCGATTAATGCGAACCCGAAGTGGGTCCTTGACGAGCGCAAGAAGCTTGGGTTGTTGAAAGACCTGCCGGCAAAAATGGAAGACGAGATTCTGCCGTTCTTCGAGGAGGCCGTTCAAAACGGCGTGTTTCCGAACGATGGCGGCGCCGAGAGCGCGCCAAAAAACGACCTCGAGTTCTACGCTCTCTCCGGCGCGCTGAAGGGCGAGAACCTCAAGGTGGAAGACTTCTGGCACCTGGCTCCGCTCAAGGCCGCGCTGGCTAACGTGAAGTGAACAAACTCTGTCGGTGGCCGGTAACTCCCCTCGCCTGGCAACTGATCTCCTTCATCCTCTTCTTCGGCATTTGGGAACTCGCGGGCCGCTGGCCCATCAGTTTCGCTTTCCCGCCGTTCAGTGAGACGTTGTTGGCGCTGCTCGGGATGACCGCCGACGGCAGCCTTCCCAAAGCGTATCTCTCCACGCTTCAACCGCTCATCATCGGTATCGTTCTCTGCGGCATCGCGGGGATCGGCTTCGGTATCGGCATGGGTCTCTCCCGTGCCCTGGAGTGGTACAGCCTGCCCATTTTCATCGTTCTACAAGCGGCGCCCATGGCCGCGCTCATCCCGTTGATCACCTATATCTACGGGATCGGGCTCACCTCAAAAGTGCTGGCCGTGGTCTTTCTGGCTGCGCCGGTGATCGTAATGAATTCCTACAAAGGGATCCGCAATACCAACCCTTCACTGATCCAGATGTGCCGTGCGTTCCTCGGGACGAGGCGCCAGGAAGTAATGAAAATTATTCTTCCGCACGCGGCCGCCCTGATCTTCGCCGGGCTCAGGCTGGGGCTGGCGATGGGTTTCATCGGCATCGTGATCGCGGAGCTTTTGATCACGCCCACAGGGATCGGCGATTTGATTACCTATCACAGCTCGGTCGCCGACTACCCAAAGATGTTCGCCGCCATTACTTCGATCATCTTGCTCGCGGCGGTGACCATTCACGGGCTCGAGCGATTGGAGCGAAGGCTCTTCCCGGCCGAAATACGGGGTTCTTGAAGATGCCGGCCGAAGCGATTGTCGAGGTGCGCGAAGTCGGCAAGATATACGACGGCGGCGTGGAGGCGCTCAAGGACACCAGCCTGGTGTTTCCGCTCGGCAGGCTCAGCACGCTCCTGGGCCCCAGCGGGTGCGGCAAGACGACGCTTCTCAAGATCATCGCCGGGCTCATCCCGCCGAGCCGCGGTGAGGTGTGGGTCAACGGCAAGAAAGTGGACGGCCCCGGGCCGGAACGCGCTTTCGTATTCCAGGACTTCGCGCTGCTTCCCTGGGCGAACGTTATGCGCAACGTTGCCTTTGGATTGGAGCTGCGCGGCCTGCCGAAGGAGCAGCGCGATGCCATCGCCCGCAAGTACATCGCCGAGGTCGGGCTCTCAGGTTTCGAGTCGAGCTATCCGCACCAGCTCTCGGGCGGCATGCGTCAACGGGTGGGGCTCGCCCGAGCCCTCGCCGTGGATGCCGACATTATCCTGATGGACGAGCCTTTTTCTTCGGTCGATGAGCAGACGCGGCGTAAGTTTCAGGAAGAGCTGCTCGAGCTGCTTCGGGATATGAAGAAGACCGTGATCTTCGTCACCCACAGCATCGAGGAGGCCGCCTATCTCTCGGACCAGATCGTCCTTCTATCGCCGCGCCCCGGCACGGTATCGAAACTCATTCACCCGAACATCGAGCGAGGCGGAAGGAATCCGGACGAGATCAGGCGCGATAAGAACTACCTCGACGTTGTGGACGAAATATGGCAGATCCTGAAACGCTACGTTTAAGCGGGCCCAACTTGCGGCGCTATACTTCTTTTTCAGTCGTTGCCGGTCCTGATTCGGACCCGCTTAAGCCGGATAGAGATTGTGCTGAAAAACCCTATGAATGCTTCGACAAGCTCATACTTCGACAAGCTCAGTAGAACGGCAAATCTCTAATGATTTCAACCGCTCCTCCGTTCGTCCTGAGGCCACTCGAAGGATGAACGGAAGGTTTTCAGCAAAATCGATAGACTCCTATGATCCTGTTCGGCAAGAGAATCCCGATCCTGTTTTCGCTGCTGATCTGGTTTTTTCTCTGGGAGCTGATCGGCCGCGCAAAGCTCTCAACGATCGTTCCGCCTTTTTCCAGCGTAATCGCCGCGGGAATCACCATCCTGCCCACCGACAAGTTCAGCAACGCGGTTTCGATTTCCTTGCGCTCGTTTGCGCTGGGTATGGCGCTCGCGCTCGGCCTTGGTATCCCGCTTGGCGTGTTGATGGCGCGAGTCGCAAGTCTGGGAAAAATCCTCGGCATGTGGGTCAACATCTTCGTGAGCGCTCCGATCTCTGCGCTGGTACCCATCCTCATGTCGGTCCTTGGCATCGGCGAAACGACGGTTGTCGTCACCGTCTTTCTCTTTGCCGTCTTCGTGATCATCCTCGACACCCAGGTCGGCATACAACAGGCCGATCGCTCACTCGTCGAAATGGCCCGCTGCTTCGGCGCGCGACGATACCAGATCTACACCAAGATACTTTTTTTAAGCGCGCTACCGGAGATCTTGGCGGGGGTGCGCCTGGGCGCAATCCGCGGTGTCAAGGGGGTGGTGATCGGCCAGCTCCTGATCGCCATTCTCGGCGTCGGCGAACTCTTTGAGCTCTACTCGCAGCACTTTCTGATGGAGGAATTCTGGGCTCTTGTGATCATCGTTTTCATATTCGCCTTCGCGGTGAGCGAGGCGATCGCCTTCTTCGAGCGGCGGGTCGAATATTACGCCGGAGTCCGGTAAGAGATTCCTCTCAGCAGGCCAATTTAACCTTGACTCTGGGTCGGCGAGACGTATATGATCGCTGGCAGTCTATATTGAAGGGTAATCCATGCGCCTCGAAAAAATTAGACTGTTAGCGCTGATGATGCTGGTGATGATGGGCGGGACGAGTTGTTCATCGATCTCTCTGCCGTCTCTCCCGTCTATGCCTTGGTCGGGTTCCGCCGCAAAGCCGGACCCGACAGCCGAGGCCCTCTACGACGAGGGGATGCGCTACTTCAAGGATAAAAGATACGCGCGCGCGATTGACGTTTTTTCCAAGCTCAGATCCGATCATCCTTTCAGCCCGCAGCTCACGGACACCGAACTCAAAATCGCCGACGCTTACTACTTGAATGGCCAGTATCCCGAAGCCATCAACGCCTTTAAAGAATTTCAAACGCTTCATCCAACGAATGAAAATATCCCGTTCGTCGTGTATCGCCTCGGGCAAGCGCATCTCGCTCAATTCAGCGCCGTCGATCGTGACCAGAAGAATACCGAAATCGCCAAAAGCTATTTCGAAAAGGTGGTTACGGATCACCCCAAATCGCCCTACGCCGCCGATGCCGCTGAAAAACTGGCCAAGTGCCTGGAGCATCTCGCGGAGCACGCTTTTAGCGTCGCCTCTTTCTATTTGAAACAAGAAAAATACCCGGCCGCGCGCGACCGTTTCGAAGAAATCGTACGTCGCTATCGAGGAACGCCCACCGCGGTCAAGAGTCTTTTCTATCTAGGAGAAAGCTACCGGCAGGAAAAGAACCACGTGAAGGCCGCGCTCGCTTACGAAGCCTTGGTCCAACACTACCCGCAAAGCACATTTGCCGCGCAAGCCAAGACACAACTCGCGCAGCTGGAAAAAGAAAAACACGATCCGCTGGCCATGCTGTTGATGCGCGATCGGCCGCCCTCGGCGGCTCCTGCGGCCGAGAAAAAAGAGGACTCGGCCATCGCCAAATTGAAAGACCGGCAACTGATCGCGAAGACCGAAACCGCCTATGAAGAACCCGGCGCAGAGAGGGGCATCTTTCGCCGCGTCGTAGACAAGATAAACCCCTTTGCTTCTTCTGGGGACTCGAAGAAAGAAGACGACAAAAGGAAATCGGAAAACGGTATCGACATCCAAGCCCAAAAACAGGCCGGCGAGAAAGACGAGTCGGCGGGATTTTTCGCCAGCTTGTGGCCATTCGGCTCGCAGAACAGCAAACAGAAAAAAATCAACGCGAGCGGCCGTGGCGAGCTGGTGGATAACGTCGATGATTCATTAAAAGGCAAGGGCATCGCGCCTGATGAGCGGCTCGCGGCAATGAAACCTCCGGCCGCGGCGCTCCCAGTCGAAGAACCTCCGCCGCAGACCATGAACACCGGGAAACTCCTGAGCGATATTGATTCCAGCCTACAAAAGAGCGGGAAAACCGTACAAGAACTCCCACCGCCGGAAGCCGCCGAGGGGTTGCGCAATCCGGCGGCCGGTGGAGCCGCCGTTCCAAGAACAGCCGCAAAACCGGAGCCGAAGGAAGGCGTCATCGGCAGCGGCCTTTTGAGCGGTATCGATCAGAAGCTTCGGCGCCAGGGTGTCGAACCCTCGCAGTTTGAGGTGCCTCCGGCTGTCACAGAAACCAGAAAAGACCCAGTGAAGAAAGAACCGCCCAAGAAAGTGGAACTCGAGCCGAAACTGTCCACTGAGGACAAAGGTCCGCTATTCCTCAATCCGGCCGAAGTCGAATCCAAAACGGAACCATCAGCCGATCAGGAAAAGAAGGCCGAGCCATCCGAACAACTGCAGGAGCCGGCGATTCGCGAAATTCCCAAAGCTCTAGTCACGGGGCCAACTCAGCAACAACCAGCCTCCCCTCAACCCAAAGCCGCAGAACAGAAGAAGGCGACCGGACCTCTGGACGAGGAAAATAAGGGAGCTTTCGACCACATCAGAGAAGACATCGAGAGAATCGGCAACGTCCTCAACCCATTCCGCTGGTAATCGACCTTTACCCGGCGTCGCGTTGGGGAGCCGTGATCAGGGGCCGGGCCGCCCGTCCGCAATACGCACGTCACTGTCCGGCTTGATCGAGCGTGGATCCTCGAGCACCACTGTCTCTCCGACCCTTAGTCCGCCGGTAATTTCCACCTCGCCGTTGTAGTTTTGACCTGTCACCACCCATCTTCTTTGGGCCTTGTTGTTGACCACGGTATAGACGTAGCGTTTCCCCGCGATTTCACCGACAGCCTGTCTCGGTAGCAAAATCGCATCTCGCTTCTCGCCCAGAAGCAACGATGCGGACACGGCCATGCCTGGTTTTAGAAGTCGATCCGGATTCGCTATAAGAATCTCGGCTACGGCAGCCTGTTCCATTCCGACCTGCGGCGACCGGACGGCCGCCACTTTGCCCGAAAAGACGCGGCCGGGAAACGCGGCGGCTTTGAGCTGAGCCGGCAAACCCTTACGGACGGATTCGGCCTGTGTTGCCGGGATGTCCATCGTAATGCTCATCGGGTCGAGAGCGCCGATGGTGACCACCGGCGTCCCACGCTCTACCGAACCACCCGTTTCCACCAATCTCCGAGTGACCACACCGGTGAGGGGCGCAGCCAGCTTAGACAACGGTAAAAGAGCGCGCGCCTGGGCCAGTGCCGCTCGGTGCTGCTCCACCCGCGCCCGCATCAAGTCTCTGTGAGCGCGCTCCGTTTCGGCGGCGGCCTCCGCCGCCGAAACGTCAACACCGGCGATGAGCTCGCGGCGGTGTAGTTCGCGGGCTCTCTCCAATCGTTTGACCCGCTCTTCGAGCACCGTTTCTTGGTCCCGTAAATCCGTTTCGGCCCGCTCAAGAGTTGCTGCGATCTGTCGGGCTCGCTCGAGGAGATCTTCGGCTTTCAGCGTCGCAACAATGTCCCCCTCGCTCACCGGGTCGCCGACACGGGCGCGGATGGCGGCGATCCGTCCCGCCATCGAGGCAACCAGATCGATTTCGGTCACCGGCCGGATCTCGCCCGTGCCATGGACGGCGGGCGCAATCGTCGTCGTCTTAGCCACACCCACCCTGACCGAAGTCGCGCCTTCTTGAGGAAACCGAGCCGGACGCCACGGCAAAGTTCCGGGTGACAATACGCGATAGCCGACGAACGCCGCAGCTAACGCCAAAACGACAAACAACCAGGAGTACCGTTTCATCTGCGAACAAAAAGTATTATTCCAGCCTAGATACCCCCACCTCTTTCCTCCCCCGCGTCGCGCGGGGGAGGATTTAGGAGGGGGAACGCGCGGGCGCAGATTAAAGGAGGGAGTCCACAAAAAACGCTAGGGAAGCTTTCGCCAGTGAGGATTTTCCGGTGACAACTTGGGTACCACGGTCTCTTCGGTCTCCACCGGCCGCCGGCGCTCGAGTCCGCGAACCCTGGCGGGGATGGCAACCAGAACCTGCTGGAATTTCTCCAAGTAGAGGTAAACCACTGGAGTGATGTAAAGCGTAAGAAGCTGTGATACTAACAGCCCGCCGACCACCGCGATCCCCAGGGGTTGACGCGCTTCCGCTCCGGCACCCCATCCAATAGCGATAGGCACAGCGCCAACGATGGCCGCCATGGTCGTCATCATGATGGGCCGGAACCGCACCAGAGCGCCTTCATAGATGGCTTGTGCGGGACTCTTGCCTTCATTGCGCTGTCCTTCGAGAGCAAAGTCGATCATCATGATGGCGTTCTTCTTCACGATGCCGATGAGCATGATCAAGCCGACAAAAGCGTAGATACTCAGATCCATGCCCAAGTAATGCAGAGCCAGCAGCGCTCCGAGACCGGCCGACGGAAGACCGGAAAGAATCGTGAGCGGGTGAATAAAACTCTCGTAAAGGATTCCGAGCACAAGGTAGACGACGAAGACCGCCAACGCCAGGAGGAGCCACAAGCTCCTGATAGATGACTGGAACTCCTGGGCCGTGCCTTGAAAACTGGTGGTGATGGTGCCCGGCAAGGTCTCGCGCGCAAGCCCGTTGATCGTATCGACTATGTTTCCCAAAGCCACTCCCTCGCGCAGGTTAAAGGAGAGGGTAACCGACGGAAGTTGGCCGGAATGGTTTACCGTCAGAGGCCCGGCACCGTATTTAATCTGCGCTACCGAGCTCAAAGGTATCATCGGCTGGGCGCTGGCAATTTGCCCGGTCGTGGAACGAATATACAGCATCGAGAGAGCCGAGGGATCGTTCTGAAACTTGGGATCCAGCTCTAAGATCACCTGGTATTGGTTGTTCGGGGTATTGATGGTCGAGATTTGCCTGGTCGCATACGCGCTCCAGAACGCCTCTTCGATCTGGCGCGGCGAAATTCCCTGGGCGGTGATTCCCATGGTTGCGGCCTTGTCTCGATCGATCATGACCGTCAACTGAGGATTGTTGAGCTGTAGATCGCTGCTGACGTCCCTCAAATCAGGCAGGGATTTGAGCCTTTCCTCGAATAGCGTGGCATGGCGGTATAGTTCCGCAGCATCGGGACTCTGCAATGTGAATTGGTAAAGGCTTCGAGTCAGCCGGCCGCCGATACGGATGACCGGCGGATTCTGGAGAGAAACGCGGATGCCCGGAACGCGCGATAACTGCGGCCGCAACTCACGGATGAGTTGGTCCGCGCTGAGGTCGCGCTCCGAACGTGGCTTCAGTTTCATGAATATTCGCCCCGAATTGTTCGTAACGCTCGCTCCGCCGAAACCGACGCTGGAGAAAAACGACTCTACGTTGGGATTGCTGGCGACGATGGCAGCCGCCTGCTGCTGGAACTGCACCAACTGTTCGAACGAGACGCCTTGAGTGGCCTCAGTGTTGACGAATATCTGTCCTGTATCTTCGCTCGGTATAAAACCCTTGGGAACTAGCCCGAACATGTAGATGGTGGCCACCAACACGACGACTGAAGCGGCCACGGTGGTCACGTGGTGCTTCATGACCCACTGCAGGGAGATCTCATAGCCCCTATTCATGAGCTCGAGGCAACGTCCCAGGAAATTGTACAGCCAACCATGGTGTTGGCTCGCGGGCGGTCGCAGATAGCGGCTACACAGCATCGGCGTCAAACTTAAAGAAATAAAGCCGGAGACCAGAATCGCCACACATATGGTAACTGCAAATTCCCGCAGCAGCCGCCCGAGCATTCCGCTCATGAACAGCACGGGAATAAATGCCGCCACCAGGGATAACGTCATGGAAACGATGGTGAAGCCGATTTCTTTGGCGCCTTTCACGGCGGCCTCGTAGGGGCGCTCGCCTTCTTCCATGTGGCGGACAATGTTCTCGAGAACGACGATGGCGTCATCCACGACAAAACCTACGGCCAGGGTCAGCGCCATCAGTGATAGGTTGTTCAGGCTGTAACCAAGCAGGTACATCACGGCAAAGGTACCCACGATCGACATGGGTAGCGCCAGGCTCGGGATGATCGTCGCCGACACGTTGCGCAGAAATAGAAAGATGACGAGAATGACAAGAACGATTGTTCCCAGAAGCGTCAACTGGACATCGTGCACCGATTCGCGAATCGATTGGGTGCGGTCAAAGAACACGTCCAGATTAACGGACTCCGGAATGTGCGCGCGCAGGCCGGGTAGTAATTCTTTAACGGCGTCCACAACGTCGACGACGTTGGCGCCGGGTTGGCGCTGCACACCCAGGATGACGGCTCGCTTGCCGTTGAACCAGCTCGCCACTCTGTTGTTCTCGACACTGTCAAGCACCTGGCCGATTTGGTGAAGACGGACCGGAGCGCCGTTACGATAGGCCACCACGAGCGGGCGAAAGGCCTCCGCATTTTTAAGTTGAGCATCTGACACCAAAGTAAATGCGCGGTTGGGCGCCTCTAAGGTCCCCACCGGCAGGTCCACATTGCCGCGCTGGACCGCGGCCACCACTTCGTCAATGCCGATTTGTCGCGCCGCCAATTGGTTGGGATCCAACTGGATACGGATCGCGTATTTCTGCGCGCCGAAGACATCGACCTGGGCGACTCCGCTCACCATCGAGATCCTTTGAGCCAGGATCGTCTGTGCGTACTCGTCAACCGTGGATAACGGCAGGGTATCCGAGGTCAATGCCAAAAGCAGAATTGAATTGTTTGCCGGGTTGACTTTACGATAAGAGGGCGGCGTCGGCATGTCGCGGGGCAGGTCGCGGGCGGCCCGTGCGATCATCGACTGGACATCCTGTGCCGCGGCGTCGATGTTGCGGTTTAGAGCAAACTGCAACGTGATCTGGGTTCGTCCCAAGGTACTGACCGAATTGATCGAATCGAGACCGGCGATGGTGGAAAATTGCTTTTCCAGAGGCGTGGCGACGCCCGAAGCCATCGTGTCCGGGCTGGCACCCGGCAGGTTCGCGCTGACCACGATGGTCGGAAAGTCAACCGTGGGGAGATCGCTGACGGGTAGAGTGTTATACCCCATGAAACCAAAAATCAAGATCCCTAACATGACCAGAGTCGTGGTGACGGGCCGGCGAATGAACAGTCCGGACATGCTCATGACTGCTTCCCTCTCTTGGTTCTCTCGGCCTTACCTCTTTCCGTTTTTTCTTCCGTACCTTCTTGGGCGCTCGTAGCGCCGCTTTTGACTTCTACCCGTGAACCCGGACCGAGCAAAAATTGCCCTTCGCGCACGATCTGTTCGCCCGGCTTCACTCCCTTACTTATAACCGCCTGCCCGTCGCTGGTCATGCTCACGGTGACTGGCCTCACCTCGACCGTCTTATCGGGTTTGACAACAAAAACATGTTGGCCCTCCTGGCCCACCTGGACCGCCTCCGAGGGTACGACGACCGCGTCGGCCTGTGTCGCGAGTACCAAGGCGACATTAATGAACTGACCGGGCCACAAGCGCCTTTCGCTATTCTTAAACTCCGCCTTCAATTTGATAGTCCCGGTAGTACGATCGACGGCGTTGTCGACAAACGCTAAGTTTCCCAGCTCGGGGCGCCCTTCGTCGGAGGGAAACCTTGCCTCAACCGCGAGGCTGCCGCCGGCCCTGTGTCTCTTGATATCGGCCAAGTGCTGTTCGGGCACCGCAAAGGTAACATAGATGGGCGTGATCTGGTTGATAACCACCAAGGGCGCAGCGTCATTGACCCGCACCAAATTACCTTCGTTCACCAGTAACACGCCGGCCTGGCCGTCGATGGGAGAATAGATATAACAGTAGCTCAGCTGGACTTTCGCGTTCTCAACCGCCGCCACGTCCGCCTGGACGACGGCCTCGGCGGCATCGGCATTGGCGCGGATCTGATCGTATTGCTCCTGAGAGACGTATTGCTTCTTGAGAAGCTCCGCATAACGCCGGGCCTGCTCGCGATGATTCTGCACCTGCGCCGTATCCCGCGCGAGAGCTGCCTCCGCTTGTTTGAGCGCCGCTTCGAAAGGACGAGGGTCGATGGTGAAAAGTAATTGCCCCCGCTTGACGTTTTGTCCTTCCTTGAAGTGGGCGTTCATGAGGACGCCGGTGACCTGACTTTTTACGGAAACCGTGGCGAAGGCTTCACCGTTTCCAACCGCGCGAATCTGAACGGGAATGGCTTTTTGCTCGGCCGTCGCAAGCAATACAGGTACAGCATCGCGTGGAGCTCTGCCGCCGGGCCGCCCCGGTCCGCGACTCCCGCTGCCAGCGCCCGAACCCTCTTCGGCTACGCCCGAGTTGCGTTTGGTGAGGGACCAAGAACTGTACTGCTGTAAGCCGGCGAATCCACCCAAGACGACCACCAGCGCCACAATCCAAAAAGAACGCCTCATGGAGATTCCTTGTTTACGTGGTCTCCATCCTATTTAGCCGCTCGAAAATATCCACAAGCTTCGGTAATCTACCGGCCGATCGCCCGTAGCAGCTGCGCATCGGCGATCCTGTAGTCGTAAATAGCGCGAATGTATGTTGTTTGCGCATCGGTGTAAAGGGTCTGCGCATCGGTAACTTCGATGATCGAGCCCACGCCGACTTGGTACCTTCCATTGGCCAAATCGAGGTTCTCTCTGGCCGCTTGCGCCGCCGCTTCATTGGCCTTGATTCGCTCCTGAAGTTCTACCAACCTAAGATAGCTCTGCTCCACGTCCAGGGCAACTTGTTGTCTCTGCTGCTCTTCCTGCGCTCTGATAACATGGTAGTTGCGCAAACTCTCCTCGACCCGGTTGGTCGTTCGAAAGCCGTCGAAAATGGGAACGTTCAAACTCAATTGTACCGACCACGTGGGTTGCAGCGGGAATGTGTCGCGATGGCCGCCAGCAGGTGCGCTCTCATCGCTCACATGCCTCCGACCATAGCTGGCATCGAAGATAAGATCCGGTAGATGACCCCGCCGTGCCGTCGCGATGCTCTGATCCTGGGCCCTTCTTTGCGCTTCAAAGCTTTTCAGCTCCGGGCGCGACGAATATGCGATGTCACGGGCCTCGTCGAGTGTGTACGGTATCGCCGTGATCGCCGCCTCTTCAGCCACAGGGCGCTCTGGTAAGTCCCTAAGGCCCATAGCGTTTTTGAGAGTTACCCAACCGACTTTGACGGCATTCTGTGCCGCAATGAGGTCAGCTTGTGCAGTGTAGAGATTCGATTCCGCCCTGACCACATCGATCCGGGCCCTTGTCCCCACTTCGTAGAAGGCCCGGGCTTGTCGCACCAACAGCTCTCGGCTACTGACCGTCTCCTGTCTTACTTTGACGATCGCCGCGGCCTGAAGATATCCGTAAAAGGCTTCTTTGACCCCAAGAACGACAGCATCCACGCTTGTATCATAATTGTAGCTTGTGGCTTCCAACGTCTCGCGCGCAGCCTGCACCGCTCCCTCTCGCTTGCCGAAATTATAGAGGATCATATTGAAGTTGGCTTGGCTGGAGTAAGATTCCGAGGCCCTGGGCGCCCCGCCGCTGGTGCTGCTTTGGTTGGTTCGGTATTGATTGTTGAAACCCACTGTCGGGTAGTATGCCGCCGTTTGCTGGCCCAACACGGCCTGTTGGGCTCCGATGCGCTCCTTTGCCGCTCTGACATTGGGATGATTGGCGAGAGCCGTCTGGACTGCTTCATCCAAAGTCAACTCGGGAGCGGCACCGGGCGTGGCCGCAGGGGGGGGCGATTGTGCTGCCGCCGGGCTTTCCGCGCCCAGGCCGGAACCAGGCCAAAATGTCAGTAGGATTATTGCTAACAAAGCCATTTCCCGATGCATTAATCCTATACCGACCTTTTTCATAATCTCCTCCCTTAGCAAAAAAAGGTGATCACTTATAGCTCGTCTGAGGCCAAAGCGAAAGCTTTGGAAAGGGTTAATACCTAAGCGAAAATGGCCGTCTAGCGGTTCAAATCGTTCAAAACGTTCAAGTAGTTCAAAACGACTGAAAACATCTTGAACGATTGGAACGTCTGGAACCGTTTGAATGGATTTTGCGAGGTTATGGAAGGACAGCGAAAATGCGAAGCGGCGCGCCGCTGCCGCCTTTGATCTTCATGGGAATGGCGAACACAGTGGCTCCTTTGGTCGGCAACCGGTCCAGGGCCGCAACATTCTCGAATATAGGAATATTCGCGCCGCCAAGGACTTGATGGACGATGAAATCGCGCGAGGGACCGTAATCGATGCTGGGCGAGTCGATGCCCACGGCTTTGACCGCGCGCTCCTTGACGAGAAATTCCGCGGCCTCTTTAGACAATCCAGGAAAGTGAAGATTGCTCGTATCGCCTGATTTATCCGTCCCGAAATAAGCCTTGCGATCACCCCAGTACTTCCCCCATCCAGTATGCACCAACACAATGACCGCTTTCGGAATTCGGCCGTACCTCTTCTCCCAGCCATGGATGGCACCTACATCTAAGCGGTAGTCTCGGTCCGCCTCTGCCTGGCGCCGCACGTCGATCACGACGGCTGGGCCGATCGTCTGTGCCAACGGGATTTGGTCGGTCGTCCATTTTCCTTCGGCGAAATGAAACGGGGCGTCGAGATGGGTTCCGACGTGTTCCGATCCGCTGTAATTATACGAAGAGTACCAATAGCCCTGAGCGGTTCTTCCCTCGTTCACCCGCTCCAGGTGAAACGGTTTAGCCGTTGGCCAGTGGAGCGTATCGTCGGCAAAGGGATAGGTCATGTCCACAAGTTTTCTTTCGTCCACGGCGTAAACCGAGAATGCGCAGATGAGAGAGAACGCAGCCGCAATGAACGTTCTCATGGTTTTTCCTCCGTCTCCGGATTCGGCGGGGTTTTGATTTCGGTCGGACTATTTGTGTTTACGAATGGCCTCCAGCTGTTTCTTGGCGTCGGTGAACTCAGGATTGATCTTGAGCGCGGCTTCCAACTCTATTTCAGCTTCACCATAGCGCCGAAGATCGGCAAGCGCTTTGCCCAGCTCGTAACGGGCGATCTCGTCGTCCGGACAGAGGGCCAGGCCTTCACGGTAGAGCGCGATGGCTTTTTGTTGTTCGGCCGCCCCCTGGGCCTTCTCAAAGTACTCGCGAAATGCGCGATTGCAATCACGCCGCTTCTGGTCTCCGAGTTTTTGCGCGGCCAGCAGCGCATCGATCTCCTGGCGCTGCCGCGCGATTTCCGTTTCTTGTTCCTTGATCTGCTGCGCCTGCTTTTCCAGAATTTCCGAGTAGCAGCCGGGGAGGAAAGCGAACGCGATCGCATATAGCAAGTAGCATATGGCGTATGGCATGGGATCTTATCCGTTCCTGCGTTCCCCTAACGCCTTACGCCTCACCCCTGACGCTTCTCAAGCGCCAGGTAAATCTTCTCTGCCTTGATCGGCAGGTCCTTGATGCGGACGCCGACGGCATCGAAGACGGCGTTGGCGATGGCGGGCGCAACCGGGATAAGCGCGCTCTCGCCGATGCCCTTTGCGCCGAAAGGACCGTTTTGGTGCGGGACCTCTACGCAGATGGGATCAATGATGCCGGGCATGTCGCCGAGAGAAGGCAAAACATAGTCGACCAGATTGGGGTTGATGAGCTGGCCGCCATCGTAGGCGATTTCCTCGAACAGCGCCTGGCCGATCCCCGTGATCGCGGCGCCCGAGAGTTGCTGGCGACAACCCAGCGGATGGATCGCCTTTCCGACGTCTACGGCTGTCGCATACTTAAGCAATTTTATTTTGCCGGTCTCACAATCGACTTCCACTTCCGCGGCGCCGGCCGCGACAAACCAAAAAGCCGACGTGCTTTTCTCGCCGTACTCGTCTTTCACCGAAGTCTTGACCTGGCCCTCGGCCACCAGCGTTCCACCTTGCATGCCAAAGCGCTTGAACATGACTTCAGAATAGTCCAGCGCGGTTTCCGGTAATCGGATTTTGCCCTCAGCGAAACTAACCTGACCTTCCGCCACGCCGTATTCTTTCACGACGGTTTCCTTAAGCTGGCGCAGAATATCCCGCGCCGCCAGTTGCACGGCCTTGCCCATGTGGAAGGTCGAGCGACTCGATGAAGTTGTCAAATCGTAGGGGACGACATCGGTGTCGACACCGAGCACCTGGATTTTTTGCAACGGGATTCCCAGCTCTTTGCCGGCGATCTGCGCCAGTACCGTTTCCGAGCCCTGTCCCATTTCCACGGTGCCGGTGTAAATGGACAGGCTGCTGTCTTCGTTGAGTTTGACTACGGCGCACGAAATCGACGGCGTGATGGTCGCCTTGATCATGCAGGCGACCCCCTTTCCCTGTCGCAGGCTATCCGTCTTTGAACCTTGAACCTTTGAACTTTCGAACTTATCGGAGTCCCATCCAATCGACTGCGCGACTTCCTTGACACATTCTTCGAGACCGATGCTGCGCAGCGTCTCTTCGGTCACGAATCGATCTCCCTCTCGGTAACCGTTTTTCAGCCGAATCGCTACGGGGTCGATTTTCAGCGCCGCAGCGATGATGTCCATCTGGGATTCAACGGCCCACGCGGACTGGGACACGCCGAAGCCGCGAAACGCGCCGGCCGGCGGTTTGTTCGTGTAGACCGAGTAAGAATCGATCTTCAAATTCGGAATGCGATACGGACCGGCCGCGGTGTAAGCCGATTTCTTCGCGACGCGCGGCCCGATCTCGGCATAGGCGCCGGTATCGAGATGGATTTCGCAGTCCCGGGCAACCAGGGTTCCGTCGCGCTTGACACCCGTTTTCATCCGGATCACCGCGGCGTGTTTGGTGATCGTGTAGAAAACCTCTTCGCGCGACAACACTATACGAACCGGACGCCGCGCCTTTAAGGCAAGGGCCGCCGTGATCGGTTCAATTTTAGGATAGACTTTCCCGCCGTAGCCGCCGCCAAGATAAGGCACGATGACGCGCACCTTTGAAACCGGAACTTTAAAGATGTTTGAAAGCTGCGTTCGTACGACAAAAGGGTTTTGCGTCGTGGCCCAGACCGTGATTCGCCCTCCCGGCTCCACAGACGCGATGCAGGCGTGAGTTTCCAAGAAACTATGCTGTGTCGCCGGCAGCGTGAACGTATCCTCGAAGATATGGTCTGATTCAGCAAACCCTTTATGAACGTCGCCGCGATTGAGCTTGAAATGGGTGCAGACGTTGGTGCCTTCCACCGGCTTGAGTTCGGCCAGATCAGCAAATCCGGAGGCTGGCAACTTGATGGATTCGTGAACTAAGGCGGCGCCGGGCGTTAACGCTGTATGCACGTCCACAACCGCCGGCAGCTCCTCGTATTCGATATCGATGAGACGCAAAGCCTCTTCAGCCGCATCGTCGTCTAGCGCCGCCACGGCTGCGACT
>DASTOD010000011.1:0-2618 GCA_035762645.1 Binatia bacterium
GGAGTGCGTACCCAACCGGCAAAGAGGCGGCGCCATTGTTCGAGCGGTTTGCACCACCGCGTTGCCATGAAGCCGCCGGTGCAAGGCGGGAAACCAACTTGGATCAAACCATTCACAATACGCTCGGCCAGCGCCGTAAAGTAAGCACGCGCTGCTTGAGATTCTTCGCCGTAGATCAATGCATTGTCCTGGTCTGTGAGCAGCGTCTGTTCCGAACGTCCCTCGGAGCCAAAGACAATCCAAGCAAAGTCCGCCGGTGGCGGGCCCAGAGCCTGCTCGGCCAGGCCCACCAGCCGTTTGGCCAACGCATCGTTGAGGCTGGAAACGATCTGCCCGATCTGGACTGCACCGAGGCCACCGCGGAACAGTGTCTGTACCGTGCCAGCAACCTCACGCGAGTAGTGAGCGAGCGCCATCGGGTCTTCCACACTGTCTAACGTGCGGCGCAAGTAGAAGGCGCTGGTGGCCTCATGCTGCAGCAAATCCGTGCTGCTGATCACCCCGACGATTTTTCCTTCCTCAACGACCGCCAGATGATGAACGTGTTCTTCGAGCATGCGACGCAGGGCGGTAAAAACGGGAGCGTCGGAATCGAGCGTCTTGAGGGGTTGCGTCATCACTTTGCGCACCGGTGTCTCCGGTCCTAAGCCCGCCGCCAACACGCGGCCGCGCAGATCACGGTCGGTAACAATGCCGGGCGGATTGGCGGCGACCAAAACCGAACCAATGCCTGCGTCCTGCATGGCCTGTGCCACTTGCGCCACCGTAGCATCGTCCCCAACAAAAACGGCGGGTCGCTTGACGAGAAATTTTACCGGTAAAGTCAGATTGGACTCGGACGTTGAAGAGTTGGCTGGCGGCATGCAGGTCACCTATAACACCGCACTCGGGCAGGCGCGAGCCGGTTTGCGGCCGGTCGGTGCGTGTGACGATCAGCGCAGCGCAACCGCCATCATCTCTGTCCCGATCAGAACGAGCATCCAGAGTAACCCGTAGAGGAGCATTGCGGCAAAAAGGAGCTGCGATTCGCTCGCATTCGGCACAAACCACGCCCGTACAGGCCGGGTCAGCGGCACTGTGAGTACAGAAAAGAACCAAAGCACCTTGCTATCGGATTTGGAGATCAGACGAGAAAAAATAACATGGAGCGTCAAGTAAACGACGGCCACGAAGCACACAAAGCGTAGCAGCACGAGCAGCCGCAGAACGAACTCGGCCATGTCATTTATTCGAAGGGGCAAGGTTCCCCTTCTTGCCCCTATACGGTGGCGAGACTAGCGTGCGCGAACCGGAATGTCGCGACCCAATGGGTCACCCTTGTACGCTTGCCCGCTCTTGGGATAGCGCACACTACCTACCAGGTCCTGCATCTGTTGGGACGGCGCTTCAGTAAGCAGCGAAACGATCCAGATCGTAAGAAACCCCGCAGGCAGGCCGAAGACAGCCGACGCGATTGTTTGAGTGCCGAACCAGGAGACACCGTAGAAACGGCTGCCAATCATGTAGTATGCAGTTAAACCCAGTCCCACGATCATACCGGCACAGGCTCCGGCCTTGTTTGCCCGCTTCCACCAGATCCCCATCACCAGCGCCGGGAAGAACGATGCTGCGGCTAGGCTAAAGGCCCATGCGACTAGCTCAACAATAATGGCCAGCCGGAAGGTGGCAACGTACGCGGCGATCAGAGCCGTGACGACCAACAGGACCTTGGTTATGGTGAGCCGCTTTGTCAGGGATGCTTTCGGGTCAATGACGTTGTAGTAGAGATCATGTGAGAAAGCATTGGCTATCGTCAGTAGGAGACCATCGGCGGTAGAAAGCGCTGCCGCAAGACCGCCCGCCATGACGAGCCCAGTGATCACAAACGGTAGACCTGCTACCTCCGGCATCGACAATACCACAAAGTCGGTGGATTTAACGACGAAGTCCGCCCACTGCACGAGACCATCGCGGTTCTTATCGACTACTTCGAACAGATCAGCAGGCGCCCACAACGTCACCCAGCGGGGAAGCTCCGCTATCTGCGTGCCCCCGAGCCTCGCGTAGATCATAAAACGGGCGAAAGCCGCGTAAGCCGGCGCCGTAAAGTAAAGCAGAAAGATGAAGAAAAGCGACCAGGCCACAGATATCCGTGCCTCTCTGACGGACGGCGTCGTGTAATAGCGCGTCAGAATGTGGGGCAAACCGGCCGTGCCGACCATCAAGCAAAACGTCAAAGCCAGAAAGTTCCACATCCCTGTGCCAGTCGGAACCGTAAGGTACCGCCCTAGTTTTGCATCATCGCTTGCCGCCGGAGCCGTTGCCTGCTGGGAAGCTATTTTCGCCGCTGCTTTGAGCTTTTCGACCTCGTCCTCCGAGAGACCCCCAGCCTTGATCTTCGCATTGGCGTCGTCGGCTTCTTTCTTCCAGAGAGCGCGAGATTCCTTTTCCTTGGCATCGCGCGTGATCTCGATCGCTTTCGCGTTGTTGGTCTGTAGCAGCCGGCCGTAGGTCAGTTCGGGAATCGGAACCGAGAACAACTGGAAAGAGAGATAGACGACGGGGACCAAGTACGAAACAATAAGGATAATGTACTGCGCGACCTGTGTCCAGGTGACTGATTTCATACCGCCGAGGAC
>DASTOD010000012.1:0-2904 GCA_035762645.1 Binatia bacterium
CTCGTACCTCCCAAGACCGAACAGTCAACCCGAGCGCACGAGCCGAGACTGGGAGATCCTCTTTCACCTCCCGTACACTGCCCGCAGTGGCCGGATTGTAGAGAACCGCGACACGGGCAAGTTTAGGAACGGCTTCTTTGAGCAGCTCCAGCCGCTTACCGCCGAGTTCTCTGGAAAGGTTCGTAAGTCCGGTGACGTTGCCGCCGGGACGGGCAAGGCTTTCAACCAGGTTTGCCTTGACAGGATCTATCCCTTCACCCACCATAACGATGGGAATCGTCTTGGTCGCATTCTTGGCCGCCTGGATCTGGTCAAACCCTCCTGGTACTACAATAATGTCAACCTTGAGACGGACCAGGTCGGCGGCAAGTTCAGGGAACCGATCCCACTTCCCCTCCGCATATCGATACTCGATGATGATGTTCTGTCCTTCTATATATCCCAGCTCTCGCAGAGCCATCCGAATTCCCGCGGAACGGGAAGACTCGCTAGCTGGATTGCCCGACGATAGGTACCCTATATGGGGAATTTTCTTCGGCTGCTGCGCCGACGCGGGGAAGCAAGGCGCAAAGAGCATAGCGCAAAGAGCGAAGCAAAACTTGACCACATCCCACTGACTACAGACTACTGCCATTGGATCATTCCCGTTAAAGATCGAACCTCAGCCATCGTTCCTGAGTCGAGATTCCGCGTTCTTTGTCGCCTGACGCCTCACCTTTCACGCCTTACGGCTTACTTGATCACTCGATCCGCTCTTGCCAGCACATTCGGCGGGATTGTCAGCCCGATCTGCTTTGCTGGCTTTAAATTGACGCCATTCTGAGCCGTTAGAAGTTGACATGAATTCCCCCGCAGTCTTTGCGTTCCTCACTCGGTTTTGGCTTTTCTCAGAGTCTTGCTGAGTTCGGCGGCAGCACGCTCATAGATATCCGCACGAGGTCCAAGCGCAATAATTTGCACCCTGGAGCCGACGATTCGATAGATAACTCGCACCTTAGCTATCCGGTAGCTTCTCAATCCTGCTAATTCTTCCCGCAACTCCTTCGCGCGATATGGGTTGTCAGAAATTGATCTTAGTGCGCCTTTGACTTTTGCTTTTAACTCCGGTGGGAGATGGCGGACGAGATCGCGCAGCACCCGAGGCATCTCAATGCGATAACGGGTCATTTCGGGTGCTTGCTGGGTCTCAAGGGCTCACCGAAAACTTCCTCAAAAGTAAACCGCCGACCTTTCTCAAGCTGCCGGAGGCCCTGTCTAATCTCCTTCATTAATGCGCGGTTGCGCATGATCTCTCTTGTCTCGCGCCATCCTTCATACTCGTCTGCACTTATGAGAACAGCCGCGGGCCGCCCATTTCGGGTAATGATCAGCTCTTCCTCATCCTTTTCACAGTTAGCCACTAACCGGCTCAGATGGGCCTTGGCTTCCGATAAGCTTAGAACGCGTGCCATAACGGTCTCCTTCAAATTAGACTAGAATTCAGACTAGCTTAGCTCTAAGTCGCCGGGGATGTCAAATCGAAGAACTGATACCAATCACTGTTTGAGTCAACGGAGCGTAATCCTTGAGCGTAATCTAAAACTGCTGATATAATCCCTCGTATGAAAAGGATTGCTATCGATGAAGCTACCTCAAAGCTTCTGGATGAACTGGCCGAAACCTCATCGAGACGCAGGAGCCGTACGGCCGTTGTTCGCGCGGCGCTGCGCCAATACGCGGAAAGGGAGTGCAAGCGAAAAAGCGAATCTAGCGACGGCGCCGTATTTCGCAAGCATCGAAAGCGACTCGCGCGCGAAGCCCGCGCATTGATTGCGGAGCAAGCGCGTTCGTGAGGCGAGGCGAGATTTATCGAACGCGCGAGCGAGTCGCCGAACGTGGAGCTAAGCCCGGCTTTTACGTTAAAGTATCCCGAACGTTTGTCGCAGAACATGAGGACGTGTCGACGGTGATCTGCGCGCCCGTTTACGGAGAAGTTCTCGGACTCACAACTGAGGTCGTGCTCGGACCGGAAGATGGCCTGCCGCGTACTTGCGGGATCCGTTGCGATTTCCTCACGCTGATGTTTAAAAGCAAGCTCACTCACTCCGTGTCTACCTTGTCGGCTTTCAAACTCGCTCAACTTAACCGCGCTCTCGCTCACGCTCTCGAGATCCCGTTGCCTCGTTCTTAGTTTGACGGTCATCTGATCACTTTGTCCGCTCGCGCTAGAACATTCGGTGGAATTGTTAATCCGATTTGCTTCGCTGCTTTCATGTTAATCATGAACTCAAACTTTGTCGGCTGTTCTACGGGAAGGTCAGCGGGTTTGGCTCCCTTTAGGATCTTGTCCACAAAAAGGGCTGCACGCCTGTACAACTCGGCAATGCTCGCGCTGTAGCTCATAAGACCGCCCGCATCCACATATTCTGGAAACGGGTATATCGCCGGGAGGCGGTTCTTTGTCGCGAGGTCTGCAATCTGTTTTCGCTGAGCGTTGATGACGGGGCCCTTCCGCTTATTTCCGGGGTGAGGGTTGACAATCCAGTGACGTTTGCGCCCGGCCGCGCGAGGCTGGCGGCGAACCCCGAGCCAACAGGGTCATCATCAAACGACATGACAATAGGAATCGTAACAGTTGCTTCCTTGGCGAGACGGGTTGATGCCGGACCAGCCGTGACGATGACGTCTACCTTGAGGCGCACTAGTTCGGCCGCAAGCTCCCTCATGCGTTCAGGTTTTCCCTCTGCATATCGCCGCTCAATGACAATGTTCTTCCCCTCCACGTACTCAAGCTCGCGTAGACCTTGGCGGAATGCCTCGGTGCGGGCCGCGATCGCGGAAGGGGAGACAGCAGCTAGGAATCCTATCCGGGCGACCTTCGTTGGCTGCTGCGCCTGAGCCACCGCCCCACACGTCGCGAATGTG
>DASTOD010000013.1:0-2060 GCA_035762645.1 Binatia bacterium
CTGAAAGAGACCCCCGCAATTGGAACAACTCCCCATAGAGATCACATATTTCGGATCGGGCATCTGGTCGTATAAGAGCTTGGTGCGTTTCGCCATTTTATAGGTAAGCGTTCCGGCGACGATCATCAAATCCGATTGCCGCGGTGTGGCGCGCGGAACTGCGCCAAACCGATCCAAATCCGCTCGCGGCCCACCGGTTTGCATCAGCTCGATGGCGCAACAAGCCAAGCCAAAGAGCATGTACCACTGGGACGAAGCGCGCCCCCAATTGAGCAGGTCGTCTATTTTGGTTGTAAATACCGTTTCTGGTAAAGAATTCAGCAACGGTTTCATCCAATGCCCCCGAATATCGATAATAATCAGGCTCTAACCTTTTTCACCCATTCCAAGTCGCCCTTGACCCAGGCGTAGATCAAGCCAAGAAAGAGAATTGCGATAAATAAAAGGATTTCGATAAATGCAAAGATGCCTTGCCCGCTTTCGATCCAGCGACGGAATACCGCCGCAACGGGAAAGATAAAAGCTATCTCAACTTCGAATATGATAAAAATCAATGCTACCAGATAAAAACGAATATTAAAGTTGACCCACGCGCTTCCCATAGCCGGCTCGCCGCACTCATAGGTCGACAGCTTACGCGCCTGCGGATTGGCCGGCCGGAGCAACCGCCCGATCAGGAGGTTAATCCCGACAAAGCCGAGGCCCAATGCCGTGAACACTAAGACGTTCGCAAAATCAAATAACATCCGTAATTTCCTAAATTTAACCGGAAGATAGTTCGAGAGACTATACACACAAAAAGTATCGGGATTCAACCTTTGGTGCTCGTGTTGCGATCGGCGTGCGTGATTTGCCATCGGCCCTGTTTTTGACTAGAGTCATCGCCGACGCACGAATTCCACTTCTCGAAAAACGTTGCGACGAAACTCGATGGAAACGAGCCCAGTAACCCATGAAACTTAGGCGGAAAATGTGGATCGCGCTGGTCGTTTATGGCGCTTGTCTGCTCTTCGATAGTTTGCCATCCCAAGCACAAGTTCGATCGACACCCATTCGCGTGGCCTACAGCGCCTTGTCAGCCGGGATTGGGACGCTCTGGCTGACACACGAACAAGAAATTTTTCGCAAGCATGGCGTCGATTCCAACCTGGTCTACGTGCGTAGCGGCACCACGGTCGCGCAGGCCCTACTGGCTGGGGAGATTCACTACGCCCATATTTCTCCCGCGCCGTTGATGGCGGCTTGGGCTCAGGGAGCCGATATCGTCTGGCTGGGCACGACCGTCCACCAAATGGTCTTTACCTTACTTACGGACGCAAGCATCGCTAAGGGATCCGACCTGAAAGGCAAGAAAATCGGTATTACCCGAATTGGTTCAGCGAGCGATCTCGCCGTGCGCGCGGCCCTGGACCACTTTGGGCTGGGTCCCAAGGATACGTCTATGATCTCGATGGGCGGCATACCCGAGATTCTAGCAGGGATGCGTGCCGGGGCTGTCAATGGCGGCATCCTTTCGCCGCCAACTTCCACCCAAGCTCGGGATTTAGGATATCGCGCTCTTCTTCACATCCCTGATCTGGGAAAAGAGTTTACATTCTCGGGCATCGCGGCGAGACGGTCTTTCGTCCAAGCTCAGCCGGAGGTGACCAAGGCTTTTATGGCTGCGCTCACGGAGGGCGCCAAAGTCTATAAAGAAGACAGCCGGGCCGCCGTTCGGGTGTTAAGAAAATACATGCGGGCCGATGACCGCATTCTCGAAGGCGGCTATAAAGAATACGACGCCGCGATCTCGAGCCCGCCCTATCCTTCTCTCAAAGGCCTAGGGAGCGTGCGCGATAGCCTCACAGACGCAACCCCTCAGCTCAAACAAGCCGACTTGAAGAAATTCGTCGACGATCGATTTGTCAAAGCAAAGTAGTCGGATCGGAGGTGTTATGAGAATTGAGACCGAACGCAAAATGAAACGCTGGCGCGAGCAGCGGTGGCTGCTGGATCAGGTGATCCAAACGCGCGGCCTCGATTGGGATCAGGGGCGCACCGGCAAGATTCTGCGCAACTGC
>DASTOD010000014.1:0-4711 GCA_035762645.1 Binatia bacterium
CATCAGCTCCGCGATGTCGTGCTTGCAGCTCTCGTTCGTCACTTCGTGCGGAAAGTCCGAAGAGTAAAGAAACGGCTCGTTGCCCACGATCTTGATAGCAAAGGGCATGGTCAATTCCTCGGTTTCGCAGCCGACAAAGAAGCGGCCGTGTTGGATCTGCTTGATGATGTATTGGCTCGGGTCATCGCTCTCGCGAATGCCGAACTCGTCCGCAGGAATATATTGGAAGTGGGTCTCGTGCGAGGCATGAAGCCGCTCGAGCAGGAGCAGCAGCCAGGCCACGCCGCCCTCCAGAAAGGCAATGCGGACACGCGGGAAACGATCGAACAGCCCGTTGTAAACGATGCTCGCGCAGTTGATCGTGAGACCCCACGGATGGCCCAAGGCATGGACGGGGACGTACATATTCATGTGGTCCAGGCCAAAGCGGTCGTGCGCTCCGCCATGGACAGCCAGGCAGCAGCCGAGTCGATCCGCCTCGGCATAAACCGGCCAGTACATCTTGGAACCCAGGGGTTGTGACAGTCCGTTGGAGGGCATCATCGCGCCCAGCATGTCAAGGGTGGTCACGGCGCGGCGCAGCTCCTTTGCGGCTTCTTCCGGGTCCTGCATGGGAATGAGCGCCATGCCTTTGAAGCGCGGGTTGAACTTTATGTAAGTTTCATGGAGCCAGTCGTTGTACGCGCGCGAGACTTCCACGGCATAATCGAGGCTGACGATCTTACCATAAGAGAGAGCCACCGTAGGGTAGAGCACGGTCCACTCGATGCCGACGTCGTCGAGGAAATCGAGCCAGCCTTCGGGCCCGACGCCGGGCCGCTGATCGCGCTGGGGCGGCGTCTCCACGGCCCGCCCGGCATGAAGGTGATCGAGCGGCGGAAAAATAACCCCTTTGCGTTGCGCGATCTCCCGGTACGGGGAAGACATGTGGGCAATGATGCCCGCCGTGTCTTCCATAATGTGGCCGTCGCCGTCGATAATTCTGGTTGCGAGTTGACCGGGCATACGTACGTCCCTCCTGGCAAAAAGGAATCAGACCTTTCATCGATATAGCCGGATCGACGGAATTGTTCAACCAAGAGAGCCGAACCGGGCGCCAGGGTGAGAATCAGAAAAGTTTTTCGAGCCGCAGCCCGATCAGGCGAATCGCCTTTCGCCGCGGATTTCCCCGGCTGTCAAAGAACGGCAGGAGAAGCGCCAGGGATTCTCGTTTAAGAAGCCGGAGCGACTCTCCGTCACTGTCGAGTGCGATTCCGTCTTTGAGACTGTGGGAGCGATTTTTGGTTTCAAAGTCAGAGAAGCGCACGGTGACGGTGACGGTGCGGAAACCGGTGAATTCCTTTTTGCGAAGCTTTTCGATCACCCGCTCCGCCATCACCTGGAGGCGCTCCGTAACCAGCGCAGGGCTTCGAATGTCCTGCTCGAAGGTTTCCTGTTCTCCGATCGACTTTCGTGTCCAATCGTTCGAAACGGCCGAATCACCAATCCCGCGGGATTTTTCGAACAGGCGCTGTCCCCATTTGCCGAACCACTCGATTAGCGTCGATTCAGCAACCGCGCTCAGCTCTCTCACCGTCCGGACGTTGCGCCCGTGGAGGAAGGCTTCGCTTTTCGGCCCGATACCGGGAATCACCCGGATCGGGAGGGGATCGAGGAATTCCCGAACCGTCTCCGGCGGCACGACAGTCAGGCCATCGGGCTTTTTGTATCCGGAAGCGATCTTCGCGATCAGCTTGTTCGGGCCGATCCCGACCGAACAGCCGAGCCGCTCCTGTTCGCGGATCTCGGCCTTGAGCGCTGTCATGCGCTCTGCGGCGGCATCCAAATTTCCGATCGACGATATGTCGAGATAAGCCTCGTCGATGCTGGCCTCCTCGAAGGCATCCGCTGCGCGTTCAAGAATCTGCATGATTCGCGCTGATACTTCCCGGTACAAGGCAAAATTCGGGTGGAGAAATACCGCTGCGGGCTCGCCTCGCTTACGCGCCGCCTCCGCGAGCCGCCAGGCGCGTGAGATGGGCAACGCGGAGTGGATGCCAAACTTACGCGCCAGATAATTGGCCGTCGTCACCACGCCTCTACCTTTGCCTTCTTTGGGATCGGCGCCGACGACTATCGGGAGGCCACGCAATTCGGGGTTATAGCGCTCTTCCACCGCGGCATAGAAGGCGTCCATATCGATGTGTACGACGATGCGCATAGATCGCGCGTCCGCGGTTTCGGGTCTCGAGTTCCGAGTCTCGGGCGAAGGCGAAACACGAAACTCTAAACTCGAAGCTTGACGTCGCTGTCTTAACGCGTGAAGAGGATGTCACCGGTAGGGGCGGGTTTCAAACCCGCCCCTACATACAGTCGCAAAGAAGGCAAAGCGAGCAACCCGAAGGTTTCAAACCTTGAAGCCGTGCTCGCGGTACCATTTCTCGGCGCCGGGATGGAGCGGGACATCCCGCGGGGTCGCCTCGGTGTCCTGTCCGAGTTGGCCGATACCGGTGTAGGAGCTCTCCCAAAGGATTTCATCTTTGCGCGCAGCGATGGCGGCGACGACTTTGTAGGCATCTTCGTCCGTCAGAGAGGCGCGGGTGTAAAGAGGCCAACCACTATAATCGATACACTCGTGATCTGTCTTGAGATGCGGGTAACGGCCGGCGGGAATGACGACTCGCCGCCAGCCCAGCGCTTCGAGCTGCTTGAAGGCGAATTCATCCAGTGTGATGGGCTGCATCCCCGTGGCAAGCGCCTCATCGAACCACAAGACGAGCCCTTCATCGATGATCGCGTCGATGGTTCCCTCGCGCAAGGCTTTCATGCGCCGCTCATCGCCGGGGCCACCGTTAAGCTGCAGTCTGCCGCCCCAGGACTCGATTTCTTTGAGCGTCATGCCATAGATCGCCAGCGTTTGATCGAGCAATACTCGCGTCGAGTGGGTGGCGTCCTCGCGGATCGAAAGCCGCAATGGATATTTCTTTGTTTTGATCTCGGCCAGTGATTTCAAGCCGGTGCGGGGATGAACGAGGTGGACATAGCGGTCCCAGGAAGGATAGGTTGCAAGAACGCGGACGGGCAAAGACTCGGAGAACAGTCCGGTGCCGCGATAGGCCTGGGTCAAAAAGCCGGACGGATTGACCATGGACATTTCCAGATCCCCGCGGCAGACGGCGTGAGCCAGTATCGGCGAGCCCGTGGACATACGCAGCCACGGTTTAAAACTTTCCGCCGAGCCGCTGCCGACCGCGATGCACATATCGCGGGGACCGTAGTAGGGCGTCGTCGGGTCGCCGGCGATATGCAGGCCGATCTCCCAAAGCAGTTTCGCTCGCTGAAAATTCGCGCCACGGGGAAGAGGTTCCATTTTGCCTCCAGGAATTGTTTTGATGCAACGGAGTTACCTATATGGGTTAGGGTTCGCACCTGTCAAACGCCCCGGCTCCAGCAGTTTCGAGTTTCGTGTTTCGAGTCTCGAGTTTCCTCGCCCCAACGCGAAACACGAGACCCGAGACCCGGAACGAATGCTGAGCGTTACGTCTGCGCGAGGGCGATGCTATAACCATGCGTTTTGATCCTCAGGCCATTTTTGCCGATTTGGCGGAAAGGGAAAAACTTAAAGGACATCACTCCCCGGAAGGGCGGGCCATTCGGACACTCTCTCGGGCTCTGAACGGCTGGGCGTCCGGAAACCTGTCGCCCGTCGATGTCTTAGTGCTGTGCGACCAGGCGATGGAAGATTGGCTCAAGTCGCGTTTAAAAATGCCGCCCTGGTCGGCACCGAGCCTGACACAACTGTTAACGAGGGCGGCTGAGAAAAAGTTGCTGGCGCGGCCGCACGCCGTGCGGCTGCAGCGAATTCATCACGCGCGAGCGCGTGCCCGGGACACGGGGACGGCCCCAACGGCGCGAAATGTCGAGTCGGCGCTTGAGCTTTGCATACGAGTCGTGGAGAAGCATTGGTAAGAGCTCTTGCATGTCTGGCGATTTTTGTTGTTATCGTGATAGCGGAGCGGTCGAATAGTCGAGTGGTTAAAAATAAACCGAAAGGAACCAACGATGATTGAACTCTATACCTGGGCGACGCCGAATGGAAAGAAAGCATCCATCATGTTGGAAGAAGTGGCCCTACCCTATGAAGTTCACGCGGTCAATCTCAGCCAAGGTGAGCAAATGAAACCCGAATATCTCGCCATCAATCCCAACAATAAAATTCCCGCCATCATCGATAGCGACGGCCCCGGAGGCCGCCCGTTGCGGTTGTTCGAGTCCGGCGCCATCCTGATGTATCTGGCGGAGAAGACGGGCAAACTCTGGCCGCAGGATATGCGCAAGCGCTACGAGGTCATACAGTGGCTGATGTTCCAGATGGGCGGCGTCGGGCCGATGTTCGGCCAGGCGAATTATTTCTTTCGCGCGCAAGAAAAAGTCCCCCAGGCCATCGAGCGCTTTCACAAGGAGGCCTTGCGGCTTTACCGAGTCTTGGACAAGGAGTTGGGGCAGAGGGAATACCTCGCGGGCGAATATTCCATCGCCGATGTCGCCACCTATCCGTGGGTCTGGCGCCATGAGATGCATCAGGTGAAATTGGAAGAGTTTCCGAATGTGAAGCGTTGGTATGATGCGGTTGCGGCGCGTCCCGCGGTGCAGCGCGGCATGGCGGTGCCGAAGATCTAGGTCCGCCATTCCAAAGGGTTTACAGCTTCGCGATCCAGGTTCCTTAACAGAA
>DASTOD010000015.1:0-17531 GCA_035762645.1 Binatia bacterium
CCCGCGTTGGGCATCATTGCGAGAGCGGACGGTTTTGGCGCGGGCAGTCATGGGGTGAGCTTGTCGTTGTAGCGCCCTTTCATTCCCAGCAGTCGTTGCAGTCGAAGCGCGCCCCTTTTGGTAGCGGTTTTCCGCATCCGAGGCAGCGCGCTACAACCGAACCTGCGGTTCGCCGTCGCTTGAGAGTCGCGGGTTTGATTGGACGCTTCGTTTTCATTTCGCAGGTCGCTGAGCTTGGTCGTTATGCTGCTTACATCCATTCTTCCGGGTAGTCTGCATTTCGGGTCTTTACTTTGCAGGTGCATCGGTTGAGTCGTGTTGGCCGATGACACCCCAGACAAATCGAAAAGTATTTGTTGCATCCACAGTGCCCGGAGACTCTCAGGTCGTAGCCGCAGCAGCATACCGCGTTCTCTGGCGCTTTCAGTTCGCCAGCATTTGCCGCTTCCACCGCTGCGTCTATCATCTCAGCCAGTGCTTTCCGTGTGGCCTCTGGCATGTTCGGGTCGCCTTTAATCATGGCGCTGTTTCCTTGTTCGGTCTTTATCTCGAATGCAGCGAATGAGCTTTTGCGCTTTCGGCGCTGATAGTCGCAGTCGCACCAGCTTGCAGCACATTGACCATCTATGTTTTCACAGTCGCTCATCGCTGATCCGGGCCGTTAGACATCAGCGGTTTTGTGCTTCGGCCATTGCTCCATACGGTGAGCATGTTCGCGTGCCAGCTTTACAGCGTTCGCATCGTGGTCGGACAGTTGCTGCTGGCATTGCGCCCAGTATCGCACCACTTCGGCTGCGGTTCGGTCTTGTGCGCGTAGCAGGAACACCGGCTCATCGGCGGCGATTGGAGTCGAGCCTTCCTTGAGCAGCGACGAGTCTGTCAGTGCCGGGTCTTGGATTCGGTCGTAGTCTGGTCTTGCGTGTTTCATATTCGTTGATGTCTAACCCGACGCTGGAGAGAACGCCGGGATTGCGTTTCAGTGTTGTTCGACGCCGCTCTCCCCGGCGTCTCTCAGCTTTGCGTTCAGAGGCTTCCAAGCTTGGGCCACATCTGCCTCTGGTATTTCATGTGCCTCGTAGGAGTATTTATCTGGCAGCCAACACTCGCCGCTCCCCGCCATGCGAGCCACTTCGACCACGCATTTATCGTCCACGTATTCGACGCTTCTGATTGCCAGCGGCTTTGCAGCATGGTCGCGTAGAAAGTCTGGGTTGATATAACGCCGCCTCTGAACAATCCCGATGGAGCGAACGGCGCTTCCGGCAGGCTCGTTAGTTTTTAATTCGTGCATAGCGTTTGGGTTATTCTGGCCGCCGCTCATCGGGAGCGTTAGCTGCACAGCCACCGAAAGGCGGCGTTGGCATCGTCCTCTTTGCGTTTGCACTCATCGCATAGGAAGTACCCGCAGCGTGGTGACATTTCTCGGAGTTCATGTTTTGCGTTTGGTGATTGGCAGACATAGCAGCTAACCACGCGCTGCACAGAATCGCTGTTGGCTGCGGCAGGTTGCTCGGTAACGGCAGGTTTGTTGTTCGGTTTCATATCAGCGATCTGTGAGCTTGTCGTTGGGCGTCATAGCAGCGTCTCCTCTACTTCGGAGCGCATACGTTCGAGCGCGGTTGCGTAGTGCGTGGCGTCCTTTTCCACGCCGATAAAGTTACGGCCAGTGCGGAGGCAGGCGATTCCCGTCGTGCCGCTGCCCATGTATGGATCGAGGACAGTCGCGCCGATTGGCACTTTGGCGATGTCCAGACACCACCGCATTACGCACACGGGCTTTTGCGTCGGGTGCGTGCGCTTTGTGCCTTTGTCCTCGCCTGCGCCCTGACACATTCCTTTCCACAGGTAGCGGAAGATTCGCGCCGCGCCCTGGCGGTTCTGCCATGCGTGTTCTACGTCGCCGAAGCTGTCCCACGATTCTTTTCCGCCGAGCTTGTCCCACGTCAGCCATCGGCCATGCGGCAGGCGTTGCGCGTAGTGGTCTGCGCCCCACAGAATCACGATTGGATAGCCGAGCCACATTGCCGGGTCGAACGGCTTGTCGTCACCGATGACGCGCTCTGTGTGTGCCTTCACCTTCGCGCCCGCGTAGGCCGCGCCGAGCTTGCCGCTGTGCCGGTGACCGATGCCATACGGCGGGTCACTCACGAGCGCGTCCGCCGCTGGCAGTTCCATCGTTTCAGAGTCACCGAGTATGAGAGTCGCCACACAATGACGCCCAACAAATCGGTGCAGACGAACAGCCGCCCCGCTCTCCGGTGCGGCGCTCGTTGGTGTCAGAATGTTCGCGGTGTCGTTCACGGTTTCTCTCGGCGGCTGTCGCTGACCTATGCGGTGGGATGCTCAGTATCGGAATTTCCTGTGTCCACTGGATTCCTTGTGTCTTGGTGTTTTCTGACCCGCTTCTACGTGGACATATTTCGTGCAGACCGGGCACATTACCCGGCCACATAGTTCGGAGATGACGGACGGCTTTCCGCTGCCGGCGCATCCCACCCACGCGCTGGAGACAATTCGCTCGGCGCTCTTTGGTTTGAGCGTGTCGGTTAGCAATCGCTGCCACTGGGTAGTTTGCTCGCTCATTGTTGGCAGCGACACGAGCGGACTCACCATGCGCAGCGCGCCAGCCGACTGCCTGCGAATGTTTGCGATAATTGAGCGGATGCCGTCTGGCTGTGTTGCCAGCCATTCATCGCGGACGGCAGCGGCGTCGCACGCTATGACCTGAAGCGCACGCCGCATTTCCTCGTGCTCGTTCAGGACCACCGCAGCTTGAATGTAGAAACCCGTGACGAGCATAGGCGTAAAGCGGTTCGTGGCTTTGAACCTGTTCACCTCTTCGCGCAGGCATTGGGCAGGGTTGTATTTAACCGCCGAACCCGCCGGTTCAGCCAATTCGCTTGGCGTTCGGCATTCGTCACACTCCTCGTATGGCAGCGTGTGCGGACATTTCCCGGCCCTTGGCATTCTATCGCTCATGGCTGACCTTTTTGTTGGGCGGCTATGTTTCGATGTAGCAGTGGACCGGCTTGCCATCGAGCATTTCGGACCGCACGTATTTCATTCCGGCAGGCGCTCTCAGGTCTGGCCTGTCCTTTACCGCCTCTCGGATCATTCCGCAGAGTTGGGTGTCTGTTATTCCGGCGCGCCGTCCAACAATCCGGTTGGAGCGAACCGCCGACCCGCGTTTCAGTTTGGCTTTTTGCATATTCAAGTCTTTGGTTGCCCGGGCGGTCGCTCACCCGGAGCGTTCGGTGTATTCTCGGCGGCTTCTGTCACGGCTTTTAGCAATGTGCGTCCTGCGCCGTAAGTTCTCAGGAGCATCTTCTGAGGTTTGCCATAAGGCTCTGGCTTGTAGAATTGCGCTTCCCACGTCCCATCCAATCCGTTGTCGAGTTGCACGACGTAGCCCTTCTGCCGCATTGTTTCGATGATCGCAAACGCCGAACCATCCGATGCAGCGAATGAGCTTGGCGCCGGGCTTCGGGGTGCGTCCTCGTAGAGTTCGTGGCTGTCTGGGTCATTTGACCAGTGCGGGTTGTCGTCGCTCATGCCTGACCTTTCTCGTTCTCCTCCTTCGCCGTGCCGACCGTCGCGCGGTTCTTGGTTTCGATCGTGTAGTGACGGATTGACGTTCCCTTAGGGGCGTTCTTCCCAATGCGCCGGAGTGTGGACAGCAATATGGAGATCTCCTGGCGGTGATTCGTCTCGGAGAAGTATGCAGACTCGTGGACCATTCTCACGCCACGGCCGGTCACCTCGAGCAATCCCCACTTCACCGGAATCTCTGTCAGCCGGATAACCCCGGGCATAGTCAGAAAGTAGCGGTGACATCCCATCCCCATCCACGATTCGCGCCTGAATGCCTTGTCCTTATCGGCAAAGAAGTCGGCTCGCGACGTCTTGCATTCAATCAGAGTCGAATGGCTTCCGCGCCAGCCAATCGCATCGGGATTCTCACCAATGGTGGCAAGCTCCGTGATTACGACGGTGTGCTTCTTCTTTCGAAGCCACTTAGCCGCCAACTCGACGAGTGCCGCGTGACTGATCATTGGACAAGCCCAAGCTCCTTCAGCTTCTCCATCGGAACACCTCGCCCACCACTGGGGAAATCCTGCTCAACAAACGGAGTTGAGTGACTCCAAAACTGGAATATCGGGGACGGTGGCGTGTAATCCTTGGAGATGTCGATAAACGCGTATCGTTCGTCGGACAGAATATGCTTCACGTAGTTGCCCAGGAAGTTGAACTCCGTCACGCCCCACGGGTAATCCGCCTTCTGCTCCATCCACCACTTGTCGATCTTCTGACTGTGAATGCGGGTCATGAAGTCGCGAAACCTCGAATAGATGTCCAGCGGATGAATCGCGCCATGCCGGCGCATCGTCTCGTACCGGGAATCGATCTTCAGAGCGGCGTCGATGACTGACTTCCACGGGTTTGATCCAATCCGGCTGAATGGCTCGATGCACAGGATCGGCTTCCATCCTACGGCGAAGAAGTCGGCCGGCGTCGTCGGTCGTGTGAATATGCAGTCCGAGTCGGTGTGCAGAACGTACTCCGCGCCCGGGCACCACTTGTCGGCGTAGCACTTCTGTAACTGGTGTGCGATGTGCCAGAGCTTCTTGGATTTGGGAACGACGTACGTCTTGAGTTCGATCAGCTTATTCCCGAAATCCTGCGCCAAATTCAGGAACTCGAGTTCGTCGTGCTTTGGAACAAGAACGGTTACACCGGAGAACCCAGTGCAGAACTTCTCGATGCTCTTCAGGTTGTGCCTCAGGTATGGGATGTCCGGGGCATACGAGACGATGAAGATCTCGACCTTGGGATCGCGCGGCAAGGGTGGCGCGGCGTACGCAAGCTTCTCGACGTTTTCGATGACCTGAACCGCCGCGGGATCCGGTGGCGGCAGCGTGACAAACGCGGGCTGTCCGCCGTCGATGTCTGGCACTTCCCGAACTGTCCCAGTGTCGATGTCTCCCTCGATCGCCGGCCCGGCCCAGACGCTTTTGATCTGGTGAACGGCGACCACTGCCTTGCTCGTGAGAAGATCCTGGCGCTCGCCTTCCGACGTCTGGACATCCCCGTAGCTCGAGTAAACCGAATTGAGATGTAAGACCTTGCGGAATACGTCGTTGCCGTAATCCCGGACCAATTGCCGGCCGATGGCGTAATCAAAGGCCGTGATCTCCGCAGCCTTCGCGACCATGTTCTCCGTTCCGAACGTCTTGCGCAGCCACGCCAGTTCGTAGATGGCCAGCGCGCCGTTCGGGAATACCGCAGGCTCTTGCGTCTCGGCCGCGCCATTGCCCCCGTAACCAGTGATTGGGAATTGCGATTTCCCGTTCTCGGCAATGAACGTCTGCCAGCATCGGCTGAAGGCCATGTTCCGATTATGCACGTTGTACGTCGCCAGAGTCCCAGACGCGATAGCATCGGGATTACGCAGTTGGAATTCGTCGAACACAATGCCGTCCCAGAAGTCGCCGTTCACCCGGCAGTCCGCCTCAAGGTAGAGAAAGTGTGTGCATGAATCCCCCAGGACGCGCAGGCCGGTCAGGAACACCAGATTGTTGAGCGCCCACTTGTTGTCCAGCCCGTTCGGATACTTCGCGCCCTTGGCAATTTCCGGGCTCTTCTTGAGTGGCTTTACATCGTCGCCGTACTTGTGATGATCCGAAAACAGGACCAGCGGATACTTCGTTTTGTACCGGCGCACGTTGGCAAGGAACTGCTCGGCGCCTTGAACATTGGGGGGCGGGACGTAAGCGAGGATGCAGAATTGTTTCATTAGTTTTAGTGTGTTACGCGGTGAAGGAGACGATGAAGCCAGAGAGGAAGCTTCGCCGGTTCATTTCGGGAGAAACAGGCAGTCGAACTGGGGGAGATCCAAGGTGTGAGTTTTGTCGATCATCTCGAGCCGGTAACCGAGACTCGCCAGCGGTTTGTAGATGTGCTCTTCAGCCGTCCAATAGTGTCTGGCCAAAGCGCCCTTATTGATCTCCGCGCAGATGATCGGACGGAACTTCGAGATCGAGCCGTAAGCGCCAATCAAAACTTGAGGCTCGAACCCCTCGACATCCATCTTCAGGAAATCCAACCGCTTTAGGCAGTACGCGTCAGCGATCGAGTCGATAGGCATGGCAAGCGGGCCATTCGTGCTTATGGCTCTGACTTGGCTGGCCCAGATGTTTTCCGGCTTGTAATCCATCTCGATCCGCGTCGTAAACGCAGACAGGCCCATGCGGTAGGGATGAACCCACGGCTGCTCTCGGGTATTCATCACCAGACACGCGTAGGCGTCCGGATTCGGCTCGTAGGCGAGCACCAGCCCCTTTGAGCCTACGCGGTGGCCGTAGAATACTGTGTGGTCACCAATCGCGGCCCCAGCGTCAATGGCCACGCCGCCGACTGGGATTAGATCGCACAGGATGTCTATCATCCTGTCGTGGTCCAGGCGGCCGAGATCTTCGCACCACTTGGAAATATACGGGTCGTTATCGAGTACCCAGAAGCCCTGCTTGGTTTGATGGATGGCGTTCATATCGTTTCTTCTCTCATCTCGCACGGACAGTAAATCGGACGAATAGGTATGGCAACAAAAAAGCGGGCCCGGATTGCTCCGAGCCCGCTCAACCACTGATCCCCTGCACCAACCTTAGTAAAGGTCCGTGTAGCCGTAATCCGAGCTAGCGGCCGTCTTACCCGTGGTCACCGGGACGACGTCCGCGATGCCTTCAATCCAGAGGTTGTTCGCCGGACATTCGACGATCGCTGTCGCCGTTTCAGATGTCAGGCTGATCTTCTGGGTGATGTGCTGCATCACGCACGCAAACGTGGTGTCCAATCGGGCCAGTTCGGCGAGTTCGCCCTGGGTGTGAGTCACGCGGTTCGTGGTGATCATGCCCGGGTAAACCCCGTCCTTGCCAAGCTCCAGCGCGATGAGCATCCGACCCGAGGAGGCGATTTCCTCAGTATTCAACGCGTTGACCAAGTCATCGAAGAACTCGTGGCTGATGATGTTGATCCGAACACCAGCCGGGAACTTCGCGTAATAGCTGTTCCACATGAAGCCGTCCTTCGTGCCGTCGGACTTGCCAAGCTCCATGGTGATCCGGAACTGCTCGAGCGACTCGGCCTTGTAGTAGGCCATGAACGCCGTGGCGATGTTCGCCTGGGTCGTCGAGTCCGTGTACCAGTCGATGTCGGTCACCTTCTTGCCCTGGGACTTACGGGCGCGCATGATCTGGTAGTTCTGATCAAGGAACTCGTAGAAGTTGAGGGCCGCATTTTGGAGGTCTTTCACCTGTCCGCAGGCGCGCAACTGCTCGTAAACGCCGACCATGTTGGCCCGGTAGGCAATCAGCTTTCCACCCAAGCCCGGATCCACTACGGCGCCAGTGCTCGTGAGGATCTGCTCGAGGTTCTGCCAGTTGGCGAGCGTCTGGTTGGTCGAGATCTTCTTGCCGAAGAAGAACGTGTTCAGCCACGAATTCTGATACCGCTCTTCGTCCTGCCGATTGCGCTCGGCCATCTCGAGATCTCCGAAGTTGCGGAAATACTCGTTGGATTCCATGAGGCGCGCGAACACCTTCTCGTATTCCGAGTCCACGCAGCGGGTGCGGCGCATCGTCTGATACCAGAATGGAACGCGCTTCCGCGGGTCGCGGGTCGGGCGGTTATTGCACCACGATTCGAAGTCGTTGACGTTATTCGCGCCAACCAACAGCACGCCGGAGGTCGGGGCCGCATCGTGCGGAGTCGAGGACGCAAGGTTCTCCGTGCGGAGCAACAGGTCGATATACAACTCGCTCGAGGAGATGGCCGAGGCCAAGACTCTCCACTGACCACGAGTGCTGACGCCAGAGGCGCGGCCGAAGATGAACACGCGATCGCGACTGACAAACTCCTTCACGTCGAGATCGATGCCATACCGGCTGACCACGCGCACAATACGGTCATTGGCGTTGCCGAGGGCCAGTTGGGCAGTCGATAGCGGACCGGCCGTGCAACTCGCAGCGCTAGCGTTGGGGCTGTCACCCGTGTAACCGGATTGAGCCTCGCCGCAGGTAATCGCCCAGTACTCGTCATTGATGACGGAGTCCTGACGGGCCATCACGAACGGATGCAGCAGCGAAGGACCGCGATCGAGCTTCGTGTAGTTCAGTAACGAGCCCACATTTTTCTGGCTCGACATGATCCACTCATACAGGCCGTTGACCTTCGTCCCACACGCCTTCATTTCGAAGGCCGTCTTGAACCACGCATCCATTTCCGCGAACAACCCCCCTGGCTTGAAAATGTCGAGGAGTTGGGATGGCGTCAGGCTGGCGACGGATGCCCGGGTGATCGTTCCACACGTATCGAAGTTGTTGTTCACAACGATCGTGCAGGGGATCTCCTGGAATGGACTTGTGCCGAGCCGTCCACGAACTCCGCAGTTTGTGAACGGGACGATGAACAGATTGAGGAACAGGAGTGCCCCCCAACCCGGATTAACGAATAGGGTCATGAAGGCACAGAAGGCCGTCAGCCCTAACCACAGGCGAAACAGATTACGTTGATTTTTCATGTGTTCTCACGGAGCGACGCACACGCGGCGCTGATCGTGAGAACACGCTATCAGCCAAACATTTGCTTCGTGGCGGACTGAGCAATGTTTTTTACTTGGGTCGCATCTGCTGCCTGAGTGGTCACAGGCACGGTCTGAGATCCGAGCGACGGAGATTTCGGCTTACCCGCCGCCGGCTGGGGATTTGGCGCGGTCGCCGCTGGAGTGGTTTGAGCGGAAGAAGCGGACGGTTTGTATTTCCGTTGGGCCAAAGAATCGGCTTCGGTGATAACTTTTTTCGCTTCCTCGGAGTAATGGCGAACGATTTCCTGCTGGATTTCCTGATACGTCACCAAGCTCACAGAGTCAGCGTAAGCCTTCAACGCGGCCTCGCGTTTGGCGGCCGGCGTGGATCTCTCGATCTCGGACATCCGCTTGTTGAATTCCGCGATCCGGACGAATGGCTTCTGGCCGGCAACTGGATTCTCTGATCGATCCTTCTCAAGCTTCATGTGGAAGTCGAAGATCTCCGCGTGAACCGGGTTGGTCCTGGGATTCAATTTGTAACCAAGCTCTGGGGTTGCCGACTTCTCAAGTTCCTGAACCAAGTCGTTCACCGTGGCCGCAGCGCGCACGAGGACCTTCGCCGCGATGGGATCAACATCTTCCGCCTTCTTTAGGGTGTCATCGGTAACAACCAAATTGCCCTTGTCGTCCACGATGGCCTTCCCAATGTCCGGGTTGACGGCATTCACCAATTCGATGATCCGCTTATCTGACGCAGCCACCACGGCAGGCATTGCCTTGGCCAGCACCTCCTCGCGCTCGCGTTCCTCGATCTTTTTCATCGTCGGGGCAACCCGGCGTTCTGCAATCTTCACGATTCGCAGTTCGTCCTTCGCCTCCTTGATGTCGTCGGCCGTGATCTTCTGATTGGCCTCGTACCAAGCCGTGTGTTCGTCGTCGTTCGGATTGAACTCCTTGCCTGGATTGGCAGCGAGCCATTGATCCTGATACTCGTAGTTCTTCTTCGTGAACTCCGCGAACTCCCGGGCTTTCTCGGCATACGCGGGATCCGTCTCACCGAGCGCAACCAACACCTCGTAATCCGCCTTGTCCTCTGCCCCCATCTCGACGGGAGCGGCCTCGGGCGCGGCGGGCGCGGCCGGAGTCGTTGGCTTGAATCGATCAGCAATCCGATCAGCCGTCGCGTCGGCCGTCTGGCGAATCAGTTCTTCGCGAGCTTCAGCCTCAGTCTTTGCCGGGGCAGCCGGCGCGGCCGGGGCAGCCGGGGCAGCCGGCGCGGCCGGCTGGACTTCCGTCGCCGGTGTGGCCGCGACTTCAGTAACGGGCTCTTCGGCAGGTTTGTTGAGTGGCCTGTCTCCGAACATCGATGACATCGCGAGTTTCGATTGTGCTTTGATCTCCTCGGCGGTGGGTGCAGCGGTTTCGCTCATGGTATGGTGGTGTCTATGGGTTTGGGTTTCAGTGTTACAGCGGTAAAAGGTTTGTCCGGATTGCGCATTTCAGCAATCAGATCCGCCAGCCGGGAATAAAGCTTCGACTCCTCGGCGGCAAGATTCGCCTCCGTCTTGCCCGTCTCAGATCCTTCAATCAAATGATTCCCAGCCTCGGCAGCCAGCTTGGCCGCTTCACTCACGAGCCAGACTTGGAAAAGGTGCGATTCCCTGCGGTTCAGCCAGTCGTGCAGTTGCTTGTTGTCGAGGTCGCGGATGGCTTCCTCTCCGATGATGATGGGTGTCATGCTCCGGCCATCGGCATCGCCTCTTGAGCCAGTTTCACCAGTTGACCGATGGCTTGAGAATTCTGGACTGTCTGCTCTGCGAGCTTCTGGATCTCTTCCACCACGGGCCCGCCAGCTTCGGCAATCTTCTGATCGACCTGCTGCATGACCATTGCGATGGCTTCCTTGAGTTGCCCTTGTGCCTCGGCCTGCTGCTCTTCGGGTGTGCCAGCGGAGTTGCGGAGTTTGAAGTCTCGATCCAAGCCGGCCAGTCTGCCGATCTGATTCGCCCACTCGATAGCCTGATCCGGCCCGACCGCCTGTGCGGTAATCGGATTGTTCATCACCTTGTCCCAGAGCATGGCCAGAGCTTGCGCGGTCTGCTGGTCGCTGGCGCGATCATCACCATCTCGAGTACTCGAGAATGACCAGAGAGGCAGGGCAATGAACTTCTTCGTCGTCCGCACCTCCTTATAGCGATCGTTCTTCACCATTTCGTCGTTATCGACGTAAGTGAATCCGAGCTTCTGGAGTGCCGGCTTGTCGAGTTTGATCTCGGACGGGAGAAGCGCATAGATGTCATCGTCGCCATGGGCCATCAAGCCCATGTATAGCTGCCGCTTCCACGCGTCGCGCGCGATGTCAACCGGCGTGGAGGTGAATTGAAGCCGGCTCGACGTCGTCTGCGCGATATTCCTTATCTCCTCCCGTGTCTGCTCGTGCGACGCGGCCTGTGCGACTTCCTGCTGGGACATGACCATCACGCGATCGAGGATGTCCAGAATGGTCTTGAGCACGTTCGTAAGCTCGCCGACGTTGCCCTTGGGGAAGGAGGCCGAGTGGGACACCTCAACGATCTTGTTCTGCGCCCGGGCTGCCGCCTTGCTGGAGAATGTGAAGATGTTTAGAACCCTGAACAGCTTCTCCCCGAGATTCTGAATCTTCTTTTTAGAATCATCGGTAAGCTGATCCGTGTCCACGAAAGTCGCGTTCGCGAGATTCTGCCGAGCCGTCAGATTGATCTGAGTGAGGGTGTTCGAGAATAGATCCTGAAACGGGAGGATCTCCAAGCTCATCGAGGCGTTTTTGGCTCGATTCTCGTCGGCATCGTAGCCGTAGTAGAGCACCGGTGGATATGCGAGCGGTTCCGCGAAGAGAACGGTGGCGGCGTCGCCGGCCAGCAGAAAGCGGAACCAGACCGGACAATCGTAGTCGCCGAGATCGTAATCCTTCGGGACCAGCTTCTCGAAGTACTCAGTCACGAGCACGCCCTGATCCTTTTGGTCCGTACCGTAATACTGATTGGCCAGAGCCTTCTCGCGGTCAAGCTCACTGGATCCAAGATGGCCAGCGGCGCCGGCCGCTTCGTTGCCTTTGACCTGGGGCGAGAAAACCGGGCACGTCAGAGTGCATGCGCCATAGACGCTCTGGAAGAAGGCGCGGTTCGCAGAGACAATGTCCGTGCTTCCTAACACCACTTCGTTTTTATTCCAGACGTCGGGGCTATCGAGGATTTCTTTATACCGGGCGACGCGCCAATAGCCGGCATACTCGCAACCTGAGTCTGAATTGAACGTGTGCTTGCCGTGGGCCAGATCCCAGAAAACCCGGGTGGGGTGGGGATGTTCGTAGCGCAATCCCTCGCGGTCGGTGACTTTGATCTTCTGCCCCTCGGTGACGACGTTCCCATTTTCGTCCTTCTTCTGCGCCTGGACATCTTCCGCCGTGGCGTACCGCCATTGGAACTCGGAATGCCATCCTTCCTTCGGGAACTGAAAGCAGAAGGAGTAGTGCAACATCTTCAGCACGGCCTGCTTCATGACGTCGAAGTAACCATACTGGTTGGACATCACTTGCACGCGGTCTGTCAGGACTTCGCACTTGGCCCGCAGCGGCGTGGTCACCTTGGCCGGCTCATACTTAAAAAACGGTATTAGCCGTCGATCGTTTACGATCTTCGCCCAGCGAACGGTTACGTAGGATCGAACAAGAGGAACGATAACCGAGAAGAAAATAGGGAGATTGGCAACCTGCTTGCCCTGGGTTGGCTTCCCGGATTTGGGATCGATTTGCTCGGTAATGAGATCCGACAACCCCATCTCCTTCATCTTGTTTATGACTTCAGGATCCGAGGTGTCCGCATCCTGGAACATCGACATCAGGGTTGGATTGACCTGACGGAACGGGGTATCCCATGCCTGATCGAGCGCCCAGTAGGTTTTGTAGTCGAGGAAGTTCCTTGAGCGGCCCTCCTGACAGCGGGAGCGGATCCGGTTGACGAGGTCGGCCGGCTTGCCCTGAAGCAGCCGCGGATCTCCGGTCAGCTTTTCTTTCAATCTCTCCTGCGTGCAGCCGCTCGCCTCGAGAATGCGCATGTCAACCATGGGCGACTTATATCGTTGAGGCCGAACCCTAGCAACGATAAACATCATGCATGCCGAAAGACGCAAACGGGAATTGGTACCCGGAGATGTTCCAGAAACAGGTCGATGTCTTTAACTCCCAAGACCGAGCGCTCCTTGTAGTCGGCCCGCGTTTGTCCGGAAAAACGGTCGCAGTTTGCCAGCGCATATGCCGCCATCTCTGGGAGACTCCCGACGCCCGCGTCATCATGTTCGCCAAGACCATGAAGTCGTCCAAGAACGCCGGGACGTGGGACTTGCTCATTACCAGAGTCATCCCGGAGTGGATCAAGGCCAACATCGGTTTCCGCTTCACGACGGAGAACCGCGGCGAGCCAGGGCCAAAGACAGACGGCATCACGCGCACCCCACACTTCAAGGTCACCAACATGCACGGCGGGGAATCCGAGATGCTCCTCTTCTCCCTCGATAATGACGACGAAGTCGAGGCCAAGATCAAGAATCTGGCGTGCTCGATGATCTTCTTCTCCGAGTTGGACAACTTCGGTGACAGGCGCGTGCTGATGGTCGGCATGGGCGCGCTCCGCATGGCCCATCTGACTTACGACGATCAGCAATGGATTGCCGACTGCAATCCCTCTGAGGACGGCGAGCAATCGTGGATCTACAAGCTCTTTTATCTCGAGCGTGGAATGACCTACGAACAACACTGCGAGTATCAAAGATCCCAAGAGCTTCCGGTGTTCACTCCAGAGGAGTTCAAGGGCTTCTTCGATCAGTTGAACGTCATCGAGATTCTGCCCAGGGATAACACGTTCATCGATCCCAGATCGCTCCTCGAGGTGAAGGTCAACTGCGGCGCAGACCAAGGCATGTATGCGCGCCTCGTGGAAGGCAAATGGGTGTGGGGCGGCGGCGATAAAAGCCGGCACTTCCGCTCAAGCTTCAAAGAGAACATCCACGTCGTCGGCAACGCGGACTCATCAAACGAAGAGGACTGGGAGGTCGCCATACCCCATCCCGGCAGCTTCGATCTGATTACTGGCTTGGACATCGGGGAAACGAACCACGCTGGCGCCATCATCGACAGTCAGATCGTCAATCTCCCAGATCCGAAGGACGCCAAAAAGGTCATCGAGCGGAAATGCTTCACCGTTCTTGGCGAACTGGTCAGCATCGGCAAAGAGGTGTCGATCGACGATTTCACTCTGGGATTCATGGACGAGATTGCCGAGATCGAGAGGATGGCCGGGAGGACATACATCCTCGAGGAGCGCTGCTACTCAGACAGGAGTTCGCTGGAGAAGTACAGCGCGGTCGGCGACACGTTCCCGTATCTGCAAGTCCAAGCCGCCTCAGGCGGGAGATTGGTTCTTCAGGGCGTGGACAAGGCGGCCGGCTCGGTTCGGATTCGGGTGCAACTGCTCAAAATGCTATTGGTCACCAAGCGCATCAAATTCTCTGCCAACTGCAAATTCGCGATCCGAATGCTCAAGGATCTCCGCAAGGGCACCGGCCGGCTGGATTTCATCCCCCCTACCGACGAGAATAAGCACATCTTCGACGCCATCACGTACGCGCTCCTGATGGAATGCTACGACGAATTGGCGAACCTCCCAGACCAGACCGGCCGAAGATCAGGCTTTGTTGTTCACGTTTGAACCCAGCCCGTCGAGCAAGCGCCGATACATCCTCCGTTGCTGGTGATTCGCGTTCCGGGTGTAGGCCATGGCCCGCTTGCGGATGATCAGCAGGCTTGTCTTGGGGGAAAGCAGATCCACACCGCACGCCCGGCTGAAGGCTTCAATCATGTCCAGGCGCACCCCGTCCCAGCGGTCCAGCTTGGAGAGTTTGACGATCGTCGAACGCGCGAGGCCAGAAGCGTCAGAGAGATCCTGATTGGAAAGCGGCCGGCGTCGGCGGTGCGCTACGAAGCGGCAAAGCCGAGGGGGAATTTGATTGAGCCGTTCACAGAGAGTCATTTGAGTGGCACGGGGGCAAAATAACGGATGACGCCATCGACTCCGATTTCAACCAGATTCACGAGATTCGTGGCACTGGCGGATTGATTCAGTCCGCCGACTTTCGCCCTTTGTGAGCTATCCGTCTGACTTGCCTCCCAGATCGCGAGCTTCGAATTGCTCTCGAAGAACGTACGCGACGCGGCCCGCGTCCGGACCTCCCGGATGAGTTTTCCTGTGTCGGGGTCATAAGATCGATCGGTTTGCGTGGTGCCAAATCCAGCACAGCCAGTCAGCAGCAAGAGAATGGGAAGGTATCTCACGGCAATTGAACCATGTTGGTCACTGGCACGTTGTACCCCCCAAGCCAGCGCATGCGGACCAGTAAGTCGAGCGTCGCACGCTGCGATTCAACGGTCATCTGAAGTTCGTTAATGCGCGTCCACATCTTTGACTGGGTCGCCCGCATCTCCTCGCGCAATACCGCGGCTCGGGCTACTTCTGCCTGCATCTCCTCTCTCGATACAAACGTGGCATACATGAACACCACCATAGCAACAGTAAGTCCACCGCCAGTCACTTTGGCGATGGACTTGACCGTCGAAGAGGGCTTGGTGAAGAACTCGGTCACGGAGGCGTGCTTGGTGGGGCCGGTGGGGGCGGAACAGGGGTGTTCGTCCCGAACAAGACACCCTTCACGGCGCCGACAATTCCGCCACCGTTACGAAGCCCGCCAAGCAGGCGACCAAGCAGCATGATGCCCAGGACGATGTTGGTCCCGGTCCATTTCCAGTCTTGGATCTCCTTCTTCGCGATGTCGTCGGGAAGCGCCGGCAACTCCTGAGCGACCAGAGGCAGGGCTATGACTACGGCGACTACGACTCCGACAAGCATTGCATTGCGTTTCATTTGATACCTTTCGTTGCTGTTTTCTTACAAACCGGCCTGAGCCTTGCCGATTCCCACTCCCTGCTCAAGCCCGATTACGATGGGCCTCAGATCCTCCGTGGTCTGCGCAGGCAGGGCAGGATTTCCGGTAAGAGCGATCGTCAGCGTCAGGCCGTCCACCGAGATCCGCGCGCTCCGGGTCGTGAGCTTGTCGGCCGGCAGCCGGTTAATGATGTCAATCACAGATGACGCAGCGATCACAGAATTGGTGGACAGGACCGCGAGTTCCACGCGGGCGCGATCAAACTTGGGCGCAAGCTGAGGCTCGGCAATCAGGACTTCCCGCGTGACGGACGTCGCGACCTGCTTGGCGACTTCCATTGCCCCGGTTGGATTCTTGCGCGACCAGGCGCAGCCGGTTGGGAGAGTGAGGATGGTGGAGATGGCGAAGGCCGCAATTGCGGTGGTAATCAGTTGTTTCATTGGTTTAGTGTTTGTCGTGTTTTTTGTCGTGAGGCTGCCGATACTCGCAGCGCATAACCTGCTCACCCAAATTCTTGATGATTGCCTCGTGGCTTTTCCGCGCCCTGTCCATTTCAACCAAATGCGATTCCCTCAGTGCGCTTAGTGCGTTGACGAAATCGAGATGTTCCTTGTGCCTCGCGTCCTGCTGGCTCCTCATCTCCTCCAAGAGACGCGGCGCAACCTCTTTGAAGATGACCCACAAGACACCAGCCAAGAGGAGCAAGGCGCCACCCTGCAACACAGCCCCCATCCAGCCATCGCCGCCGCCCGCCTGGGCCAACATCAGAAGGCCAGACCCGAGGAACATCGATGGGACTGCTGGTTCAAGATTCATACGTCAATCTGGTAAGACCCCACGAATTTGAAAGAACCGCATCGGCCGATATGTGGTATTGGTGCCAGACACGAGGACTTCTCCATACTCGGGATTCGAGAGGAAATCCCGGCTGTAAATCCGTCTCCAATAATACCATTGGTTCGTGTCATGCGGATTGTTGTTAGCGGGCGTCCAGACCTGATACTGCACGTTGCTCGTCCCGCCCGTGACGTAAAGAATCACATCTCCCCCCCTTTGTTCAATCTTCAATGTTGCCTCATCGGCAAGGCAACTAATCACGCAGGCTATAACCAACGCAATGGAAAGGATGATCAGCAGGCGTCGCATATTCATGGGAAAGGCCGAAGCTCGAAGAAGCCCGCGTCCGGTTCCCCTGGGCCTGGGCGCGGCAGCGGCAAGACGACCGTGTTCGTCCCGGCCGCGAGTTGCGGGGAGATCCTCATGTAGTCTGGCAGCAGTAGGACGCTACCTGTCGCCACAAGTGGAAGCGCGGCGGAAACCTCATTGCTGGGAAGCGACTCAAGCCCTTCTGCCGTGTAGGCCGTGGCCACGAAATACCAATGGGACGAAGTCAAATTCTTCACTGTCACGTTCGTAGCGGCTCCGGCATCCGTCCTCACGCGGTAATCTCCCGAGTTTGTCCCAGAATAGATCGCATACCCCACCACGTTGGTATCCGGAGATACGTCCCATGAAAGTCCAGCCTGCGGGCCAGTCATGATGTTCGTCCCCGGCTCTGGCGTCTGCTTGAAGAAAATCGCACACGTCACCGGGCTGATGTAGGAAAGTTGGACTTGCCGGCAACCGTTCGAGTGATACTTCCACAACTCGTTTCCGACCGAGCCATACGCAACGAAGTTTTGGGCGGGCGGATCTTCGATCAGGATCGGATAGGACAGGAACAAATCAACCGACTGCGGTTCGACGGATAGCAGGGAGAAGGATTGACCAAAGTCAGCCGTGTAGGCGCGAGCACGAGTAATCGTCCCAGGAGGGAGCGGCGGACCGGATGGCGATGAGCATCCAGCAAGCAGAGCAAGCAGACTTACCAGACATAGATACTTCACGGTAGCGGAAATGAAAGCCAGACAATGCCATCAATCAAGAGGTTGAAAGCGTCATTAGCCCCCTCTTTGTCAAAAATAGGTCCAAACAGCAA
>DASTOD010000016.1:0-4797 GCA_035762645.1 Binatia bacterium
CGCGCTAATGTCGTAGACCGAGAATAGCACCGCCGCGGAAAGCGCCGAACCGCCGCCTTCGGTCCCGACCGAGACGCGTTTTCCTTCGAGATGATAGAAAGTTTGAATGTCCTTCTTGTTGGTGAGAATGTGGATCTCTTCGGGATAGAGATTCAAGACAACTTTGATTCTGTCGAATAGGTCCAATCCTTTGTACTCCTGCAAGACATCGGAAGCGAAGCGCAGCGCATCCAACTGAACGATGGCCAAATCCACTTTGCCGGCGCTCAGAAGCTGAATGTTTTCAAGGGAGCCCTTGGTTGACGCGACTTGAAGCTCCACGCCGTCCTTCGCCACCAGATTCTTGATATCCTGGGCAATCTGAAAATAGGTGCCGTTGCTCGGCCCCGTTGCGATCGTAAACGCCGACGCGGCATGCGCAAACAAACAAAGGACTGCCGTCAACAATATTTTTTTCATCGATTTTTCCTCCTTACGGCGGTGCACCGGCTCCGATTGCCGGCTCGCGTCTTCCTTCGTCAGAAATCGGCGGCGGTGTAGCCGGCGCGGCGTGCCATTGCGGTTTGTGCACAAAGATTTTCTTTTCGGGCTGCGATTCGAAGTGTGGCGACATGATCTCCGCGGATGCCCCACCCGTGCTTCACGGGTAGGTAGCGCAGGCTACATCCACACTCATCCGACCGCTGCGAGCGATTCCTTCACTGGACTGTTTGCTGCGACGCCGCTGCCGTTGCGCAAGACCAGATGCTGCTCCGGCACCGGAAATCCCGCGATGCCAAACGACTCGCGGATGGCCCGATTGGTATCGAAGTAAACCTGCCAGTAGTGATCCGTGTGGCAATAAGGACGCACCGCCAGCACCGGCCCGGCGAGGTTGAATTCCAGGATCTCCACGTCGGGCACAGGATCGCTTTTCACGTTGGGAATCTTCGCCAGCCTGTCCTTCAAGACGCGGATTGCCGCATTGTGATCCACGCTATGGTTCAGCTGCGCCTTCAGATCGACACGCCGGTACGGGTTGACGGAGTAATTTTGGATCGTATCGCTAAAGATTTTATTATTACCGACGATCGTCAATACATTGTCCAGCGTATTGACGGCGGTCACAAAAAGCCCGACCTCCTTCACGGTCCCAGTGACACCGGCTACGGTCACGAAATCGCCGACCTTGATCGGCCGCAGCACGATCATGAATGCGCCCGCGGCGAAGTTTGACAGCAGTCCACTCCACGCCAACCCGATCGCCACGCCCGCGGCGGCCATGATTGCCGCGAAAGTGGTGGTTTCGACGCCGAAGTAGCCGAGTATCGCGACCACGAGGATGACATTGAGGGTCACCGATATGACCGTGCCGAGATAGCGCAACACCGTCGGATCGACGCGCTGTTTTTCGAGAGCGTTCGATACCACGCGCACCGCAAGGCCGATCAGATATCGTCCCACGACCCAGACAACGATCGCGCCGACGACCTTCATTCCGAAGGCGACTCCAATAGTGGTGACGGTTTGCATGATTTGGTTAATGTCCATATCTACATTTACCTCCCCACTGTTACCTTTTCACCTCGATAAGAGCCGAGGGTACTCATATACGCGTGTTCCACAAAGTCGGTGAATGCCGATACAAATTCTTTCTCCTTGCCGTCCAAATCGCGCCAGCGATTCCCCAGCGACTTCTGCGCCATTGCCACAAAATCAAAGCGCGTGACAAGAACCGGCCGTAGCGAATTCCTGATTCGCTCGATGTCTGCCGGGCTTCGGATGGTCCGGAGAAGTTCGATGACGCGATCTACAGTACCTTGGAGTTGTTCCTTCGGGCTCTCGGCCGTAGCGTTCGGGGCAAACGTGAAGAGCACCAATACGATCAACCCGAAATTGAAGTATCTATACGTGGCCGACATGGTGGATCCAGCTGGCGATACAGGCTTCCCCCGATACGCACTTTTTTTCGTGAAAGGATGATTCGCCCTGTATCAAAGAGCCAGCAAGGCTGTATATTGGACTTTAGTCCAATGGCAATGGCCGTTTGAGCCATAGCCAAACGCGCTCGCGACACAGTGTTAAAACAAAAATTTATACGCCGCACGGATCGTGCAGTCGGTTAGGGAGCGACTGACAAGGCGATGTTTTTGTGATCTCAAAAACGGGCGGGAGACCCATTTAGCAAAAATGAAAAAAGGGCGGCTATCTTTCCCCGCCCACTTGCTCCCGCACGAGCCGGGCGGAAATCTGCTCGCGCTCGAGCTCCAGAGCTTTCGCATCCATACGCCCGAAAATGTCAATAAGGGCCGCGATCACACCGGTCCACCCCGTCTGGTGACTGGCGCCGATCCCCGCGCCGTTGTCGCCGTGGAAGTATTCGTAGAAGAGGATCAGATCACGCCAATGCGGATCGTCCTGGAACTTAGCCGCCCCGCCGTAGACCGGCCGCCGTCCTGGCTGGCCTGAGCTTGTCGAAGGCTCGCGTAGGAAAGTACCCGCCAGCCGGCGGGAAATCTCCTGGGCCACTTCGAACAGCGTCATATAGCGCCCCGAGCCGGTCGGACACCGAACCTTGAAGTCATCGCCATAGAATTGATACAGGTGCAACAGCGCTCGGATCAATAGCGCATTGACAGGCATCCAGACGGGACCGCGCCAGTTGGAGTTGCCGCCGAACATTCCGGTATTCGATTCGCCAGGCAGATACTGGACCTTGTATTCCTGCCCATCCACGTGAAACACAAACGGATGTTCCAGGTGATAGCGCGAGAGCGAGCGAATGCCGTGCGGCCCGAAAAACTCGTTCTCGTCAAGCATGTAGCCAAGCACTCGCTCCAACTTCTGCTTGTTCAAGATCGACAACAGGCGCCGTCCTTTATAGCCGATGAAACCCTCGCTCGTCGGGGCCACATGGGAAATCAACTCGGGATGGCGTTTGCGGAACAACGCGATCATCTCCATCAGCTTCGGGTGACGCTCCGGTGCATCCGCGTCGAACACCGTCGCCGCGCACAGCGGCAGCAGTCCCACCAACGACCGCACTTTCAAACGGATCGCCTGGCCGTCGGGTAGTCGCAGCAGATCATAGAAGAATCCGTCCTGCTCGTCCCACATCTCGTCGTGATGCTCGCCGAGGCGGTCCATGGCATAGGTAATCCACATGAAATGCTGGATGAACTTGAAGGCTACTTCTTCGTACATAGGGTCGTATTCGGACAAAATGAGGGCCATCTCCAGCATGTTCTGGCAGTAAAACGCCATCCAGGCCGTCCCGTCCGCCTGCTCCAGAGAGCCGCCCGTCGGGAGCTGCGCGCTCCGATCGAATACACCGATATTGTCCAGACCCAGAAACCCCCCGGCGAAGACGTTGCGTCCGGCGGGGTCCTTCCGGTTCACCCACCAGTTGAAGTTCAGCATCAACCCCTGAAAGGATCGTTCCAGGAAACGCAGGTCCGCCCGTCCGAGGGTCCGCTCGTACTTGTAGAGGTAGAGTGTGGCCCAGGCGTGCACCGGCGGATTCACATCGCTGAAGTTCCACTCGTAGGCGGGAATTTGCCCGTTGGGGTGAAAATAGAGACTGCGCAGCATCAGCAGCAGTTGCTCCTTGGCGAAATCGAAATCCACCAGTGACAGGGCGATCGTGTGGAAGGCGAGGTCCCAGGCCGCATACCAGGGATACTCCCACTTGTCCGGCATCGAGATCACATCGTTGTTGAGCATGTGAAACCATTCCGCGTTCCGCACGCCATTGCGGGTGGATTCGAGCAGCGGATGACTCTTGTGCTCCATCAGCCACTGCTCCAGGTCGAAAAAGTAAAACTGTTTGGACCAAAGCATTCCCGCCAATGCCTGGCGGTGCACCCGCCGTTCATCTTCGTTCAGCGAGTTCGGCGAAATCCGATCGTAGAATTCGTCAGCGTCGGCGATCCGAGTTTTAAATATCTCCTCGAAACCGCCAAAGGGATCGTTTATCGTGACGGCAGTAAGACGCAGGCGGACAGCTTTGCTTCCGCCGCCGGGCACTTCGAGGACATAGTGGGCCGCGGCCTTGGTCCCGACCTTGGCAGGATTTACCGTCTCCCTGCGTTTCGAGATGATGTAAGCGTGGAACGCATCCTTGACGTAGGGGGAAGCATTGGGCTGGCCCCAGAGGCATTGGGCATTGCTCTCATTCTCCGTAAACAGCAACTCGGGAGTACCATCGCAATGCAGCCAGTACTCGCCAAGCTCAGCGTGTGTGGCCCGTATGGCGCCAGGTCCCGCTTCGCGTAGCGAAGGCTTCGAGGGGGCCTGCCCTGAGCTTGCCTGCCCTGAGCCAGTCGAACGGGTCGAACGGTCCTCTCCCCATGACCAGGTGTTGCGGAACCAGAGCGTTGGCAAGACACGAAGCCGAGCCGCTCCAGGCCCGCGATTGTGGACCGTAATGCGGATAAGTATGTCTTCCGAGCTTGCCTTCGCGTACTCGACAAAAACGTCAAAGTACCGGTCGTCGTCGAATATGCCCGTATCAAGCAACTCGTACTCGAACTCCTCCCGCGATCGTCGCCGGTTGGTCTCGACCAGGTCCCGGTAGGGATACTCCCGCTGCGGGTACTTATACAAGTACTTCATGTAGGAGTGGGTGGGCGTGCTGTCGATATAAAAGTAGTACTCCTTGACATCCTCGCCATGGTTCCCCTCACTGTTAGTGAGCCCGAACAGTCGCTCTTTCAGTATCGGATCCCGCTCGTTCCATAGGGCAAGCGCAAAGCACAACCGTTGTTTTTCGTCGCAGATTCCGCCGAGCCCGTCCTCACCCCACCTGTACGCTCGCGA
>DASTOD010000017.1:0-3716 GCA_035762645.1 Binatia bacterium
TATGTCGACAAGATCCTGAAAGGAGCGAAACCAGCCGACCTCCCCGTGGAGCAACCGAAGAAGTTCGAGTTTGTCATCAATCTCAAAACCGCCAAGCAAATTGGCGTGACGATCCCGCCGAACGTGCTGGCGCGGGCAGACAGAGTCATAAAATGACAGTGAGCAGTAAGCAGTGATCAGTAGGAATACAGGAGCCGATGACTAGGAAAGTCTTTTCGTTTGTTCCATGCGTTATGCTCTTTGCGCTTTGCTTTTCCGCCGAGGCGCAGCAGCCCAGAAAAGTTCCCCGAATAGGTTATCTTTCGCAAGCATCTCGCTCTGTATTTGACGAAGCATTCCTGCAGGGACTTCGTGATCTCGGCTATATCGAGGGAAAAAACATCGTCATTGAGTATCGGTTTGCGGAAGCAAAACGCGCTCGGCTCCCCGAGTTTGCGGCCGAACTGGTCAAGCTCAAGGTTGACCTCATCGTTGCTGATGGCACGGCGACGGGAGCTGCTCGCCAAACAACGCAAATCATCCCCATCGTTATGACAGCGGGCGGCGATCCCGTTGCAGCCGGATATGTCGCAAGCCTTGCACGCCCCGGGGGTAATATCACGGGACTCAGCACCCAATCTCGAGACTTAAGCGGGAAGTGGTTGGAGTTGCTCAAGGAAGCGGCGCCAAAAATTTTACGCGTTGCCGCCCTTCACGCGCCGACAGGGTCGGCCGCCGGTCAATTGCAGGAGATCGAGGTTGCGGCGCGGCTGTTAAATGTGCGGGTTCAGCCTGTGCCGGTGCAAACTCCGGATGATATCGGTCAGGCTTTCGCGGTTGTGCAGAACGAACTGGCTGAGGCCATCATCCTAGTTCCAAACCTGATGTTCCTTAACAACCGTAAAAAGATCGCTGATCTCACGTTAAAGTACCGGCTGCCGATGATTTCTCAAAGTAGCCAGATTGCAGAGGCCGGTGGTCTGATGTCCTACGGCGCACATATTCAGGATCTATTTCGGCGCGCCGCTTACTATGTCGACAAAATCCTAAAGGGCGCGAAGCCCGCTGATCTACCGGTGGAGCAACCGACGAAGTTCGAGATGGTGATTAATCTCAAAACCGCGAAGCAGATCGGTCTCACGATTCCGCCGAATGTGCTGGCGCGAGCGGACAGAATCATCAAGTAATCAGTGCTGAGGACTGAGCGATGAGGACTGAGCAAAGGTTTCGTGATCAACGAGGAGCGAGGGCCGACTTACCGAGATCGAAAGTCTCAGCACTCATAACTCAGCACTCAGTCCTTTGTTTTGTGCTTGGCGCCATGCTCCTTGCGTTTTGCTTACCCGCTCAGGCGCAGCAGCCGCCGAAAGTCGCGCGGATAGGATATCTATCAAATAACGATCCAGCTCGTGAATCCGCCCGTTCCGAGGCAATTCGGCTGGCTCTGCGCGAGCTTGGCTACACAGAAGGACAGAACATTGCCATTGAATACCGATATGCGGAGGGGAAGCAAGATCGGTACCCTGAGCTTGCGGCAGAGCTGGTGCGTCTCAAGGTTGATATCATCGTTGTAGCCGGAGGGAGCGGCCCGATCCGCGCGGCCAAGAATGCGACCAAGACGATTCCCATCGTTATGGTGGGTCCTGGGCTCGATCCTGTCGAGGCAGGCTTGGTTGAAAGCCTTGCCCGTCCCGGTGGCAACGTCACCGGCCTTACTCTACTTTCCACAGACTTAGGTGGTAAACGGCTGGAGCTGCTCAAAGAAGCCGTTCCCAAACTCGCCCGTGTAGCGGTTCTTTACGATCCAGCCACTCGGAGCAATTTAGTTGAGCTGAAGGTTCTCCCAATCGCGGCGCGTGCGCTGGAATTGACCGTTCAGCCTTGGGAGCTACGAGCTTCAGACGATTTCGAGCAGGTATTCGCCGCGCTAAACAAGCCGCGCCCGCATGGACTCTCCGTGCTCCAAGCTCCGCGAACGAGTGCTAACCAAAAACGGATTGTGCGCTTTGCGTTAAAAAGCCGCTTACCGTCGGTGTACACCCGCAGCGATTGGCCACATGAAGGTGGGCTCATGTCCTATGGGGCGGACCTCGCGGACAGCTACCGGCGCGTCGCCACCTACGTGGATAGAATTCTTAAGGGCGCCAAGCCCGCCGATCTTCCCGTCGAGCAGCCGAGGAAGTTCGAGTTGGTCATCAATCTCAAGACAGCGAACCAGATCGGGTTGACGATCCCGCCGAGCGTTCTGGCACGGGCAGATAAGATCATCAGGTAAGCGTAAGGCGAAAAGGGTAAATTGTGAACAGTGGGTCCGGCAAAAACGCTTTGGATTGGAACAACAAAATGATCGAGATGCGATCAGACTGCGGCGGGCGTGATCGGTTGAAAGGTGACCGTGCGAGCGTGATCGTTGAAACAAACTTCGAACCGGTTGAACACTCCCGTGCGTCCGAGAAGATTAAACCCGACACCAAGGCGCTCAGAGAAACCAATCGGCATGGTGATCGGCATGCTACCGATTTCGACCGGAACGTCATGAATGAAGACCGGAATGAAACTACCGTCGCCGACGACCACCATCTGCTGCCTGCCGCTTTGCCAGTCGATTCCCATATCTCTGGCCTCCGCGGCATTGACCATACTGAAGATAGCTCCCGAATCCACGTCGACCCATACTTTATGATTCTGGATCGTGATCGGGATGATCGGCATCAAATAGCCTTTGTGAATCGTGTATGGGAATTCGATAGCAGGCAAGCCATATCCTCTTCTCTAGGTACCTTCAGCACTGACGGGATCTTCGCAGGTTCAACTTTTCGTGCCTTGGTTTCCACATCCCGACGGGAATCCCCGACAGCCACCAGAGCCTCATTTACAACGGCAATATACTTCCCGGCATGTTTTGTCACCAGCTCGCTGAAGTGTTCGACAATCCAGAGATCGTCCTTATCCATGGTTATTTCCTTTTGGTTTCGGTGGCTTTTAATCTTTATTAATCTAAGTCGCTTGCCGTTCAGTCGTCAACCTTTGCTTGGAGGCATTATAGCTCTTGGGTTGAGGCGAAGTCCATGACCGGAAATATCTTAATTCTCGCTTTCGTGATCCAATCATACTTCAGTTTTGTCGTCGCCGAGGCACAGCAAGCGGGGAAGGTTTATCGAATAGGTTACCTAAGTTCTGGCATACAGGCTCCGGCCACCGATCCTGGGCTCAGTGCCTTGCGGCAACGGCTTGTCGAGCTTGGGTATATCGAAGGAAAGAATACCAAAGTGGAATATCGCTACGCGGAGCTTGATCCATCTAGGCTCGCCACTGTGGCTGCCGAACTAGTGCGCCTCAACGTTGATGTCATTGTCACGTCCCCAGACGAGCCTGTGATTCGTGCCGCGCAATTGGCAACCCGCACGATTCCTGTTGTCATGACCGGCAGCGTTGCTGACCCCCTTGAGCCGACCTTCTGGGATAAGAAACAAAGAGCCGCGTTGGTTACCAGCCTCGCACGGCCTGGTGGCAACATTACGGGCCTGACGAACCTTGATTCAGAGTTACACGGAAAGAGGTTGGAGCTGCTCAAAGAGAGTTTTCCGCGACTCTCCCGTGTCGCTCTTCTCTGGCCGCGGGCACAACAACAGAAACAAACGCTCAAAGATATTGAGGCCGTGAGAGAGGCTTTGGGGATCAAGATCCAATCCCTCGCGGCTGGAACGTTGGAGGATTTCGAGCGCGCCTTTTCTGAA
>DASTOD010000018.1:0-3700 GCA_035762645.1 Binatia bacterium
TCAAAACGCTTCGGCGCCACTGAGATTCTAAAAAAGCTCTCGTTTGAGGTGGCCGACGGCGAATTTTGTATTTTGCTCGGTCCCTCGGGATGCGGCAAATCAACCATTTTGCGACTGATTGCAGGGTTGGAGCAGCCGAGCGGCGGGGAAATTCGCATCGGCGCGGACCGGGTCGATCACTTGCCGCCACGAGAGCGCGACGTCGCGTTTGTCTTCCAGAGCTACGCGCTCTACCCGCATATGACCGTTTTTGACAACCTCGCCTTTTCTCTCCGCCTCCGGGGCGCCCCCGCAGGGGAAGTCGAAACGAAGGTCAGGGACGCCGCTCGACTCCTCGAAATCGAGGATCTGCTGAAGCGGCGGCCCCAGGAATTGAGCGGCGGACAGCGCCAGCGGGTCGCCGTCGGGCGAGCGATTGTACGGCAGCCGAAGATCTTTCTCTTCGATGAGCCGCTGTCCAACCTGGACGCCGCGCTACGATCGACGATGCGGGTCGAGCTGGCGCGGCTTCACCAGCGCCTGCGCGCCACTATTGTCTATGTAACCCATGATCAGGCGGAGGCCTTGACACTGGGCGAGAAAATCCTCGTTTTGCATCGAGGGAACCTTCAGCAGACCGGCACAGCCTCCGACATTTATCAGCGCCCCGCCAATCTGATGGTTGCGACTTTCGTCGGCAGCCCTCAAATGAATTTGCTCGAAGGCAAGCTGGACAAAGATGGCGTGATTTTCCATTGGGGCGGCTTACGATTGGACATTTCGAAGGTATTGAAAAAGTCTTTGCCGCAACTGGCGGGCAACTCTCTGACCATCGGCGTTCGCGCCGAAGATTGGCAGACAACCCATGCCGAAGAGGCTTGGATCCAGGGCAGCGTCGAGCTGGTCGAGGACCTCGGCTCCGACCGTTTTGTTCATCTCAAATGTGACGGTCTCGAACTCGTCGCCCGGGTTGGTAGAGAAGCGGCGCTCCGTCCAGGAGGCGCGATTGGTCTCGCGGTCGCTCCCGATCGATTGCATTTATTTCAGGACGGCAGACGAATTGATTTTTAACGTAGGGGCAGGTTTGAAACCTGCCCCTACAACGCCGACACCGAGGTTGAGTTTTTCACGTAATCGTACTAACACGGGGTCAGTTAAATCTAACCAAAAAATAACTCTATCTCGCGCAAAGACGCAAAGCACGCCAAGTTCGGAGAAATAAGAAATATTTTTCTTTGCGCCTTGGCGTCTTGGCGCGATAGATTTTCTTGAAGTGGTATTGTTCAACATTTGAAAAGTTAGATTCTAACGGAGGAGCGAGATGACTAAGATCATCAACCGAGACCTTTCTGTAGAGAAAGACGGCATTCCGGGATACATCGCGCAACCGGACCGCCAGGAACCCGGGCCCGCCGTACTTATCGCCCACCACCATTACGGCGTCACAGGCCACCTCAAATCCGTCGTCTGCAATTTCGCCAAACTGGGCTATACGACGATCGTTCCCGACCTCTATAAGCTCCTGGGGGTATCCGACGGCGTCCATGAAGCTCAAAAGAACACCACCGACGGCCAATTCGTAGAGATTATGAATCAGGCCTGGCACTGTTTGACTGCCAGAAAGGACGTGGATGCAAAGCGCTGCGCCGTGGTGGGCTACTGCATGGGCGGTCGGCTCGGCATTCATTTCGTTGCCGCCACCCCGAGCGTCCGGGCTTTCGTTGGCTATTACCCTTCTGTTCGCGATGAGGGCCCAAGCCGGCTACGGCCCCGCCATCCGAACGAGGCGGCGCGAGATTTCAAATGTCCATCGATCATTTTTTTTGGCGGCAAGGACCGGGTCGCTTCCGTTCCGGTGCAGGAGCGCTTGTGGAAAAGCCTCCAGGAGAACGGCCAATCGCTCGAATGGCATTTTTTCCCCCACGCGGGCCACGGTTTCGCTCTCGCCGACGGCGATGGCTACGATCCGCAACTGGCTGAAAGCGCTTGGGGTCTCGTGTCAAATTTCCTGGATCGGGAACTGGCATGTGGCTAACGGCGCTCGCGCGAAGAACGACGACGGACTACAGACCACAGACCACGTCGTCCCGTAGTCTTGTAGTCAGTGGTCAATGGTTTTGGTGGATGGGCCAGGGCGGTTAAATCACGCCCTTCTCTTTCAACTCGGCCAACGCTTTATCATCGTAGCCAAGTGAGTTGAGCAACTCGCTGTTATGCTCGCCGAGCTCTGGCGGCGGCGCAGGATGCGGAATCTTTGTGTCGCTGTATTCCAACGGAAATTTTACCGTGCGAATCGTCGGTCTATTCTTCCGCTCAATTTGAATCTCCATCCCCATGTGTTTGAGCTGGACGTCCTGAAACACTTCCGCCAGGTTGTATACGGGAGTGTGCGGCACGTCGTTGGCTTCGAGTTGTTCCAGCCAGTAGGCGCGCGGCTTTTCGCTAAAGAATTTCGCAAAGGTTCGGTTCAGTTCTTCATAGTTCTTGCGCCGATCGGGCCGGGTCCTGAAACGCGGATCGTCGATCAGTTCCGTGTGGCCGACGGCCTTACACAACCCTTCCCAGAACTTCTGCGGCGATGACAGATGAATGGCGAACGGCAGGCCATCGGATCCGGAAAAGGCATAGGTTTGAGATTGGCGCGGCCGCGTGTAGGGGCCGGGGGGTTGACCGTGGGCGAGCGTTTCGGTCGCCGGAGCGATCAAAAAGGCAAGAACCGAACCGGCCATGGTTGCATCGATCTGCTGGCCTTTGCCGGTTCGCGCTCTCGCCACCAACGCCCCGAGCACGCCGATCGCTGAAAACATCCCACTCAGGCAGTCAGCGTACGCAGGACCGATGGGTTTGGGATTTTTGGCATCCATCAAAACGCTCAACATGCCGCCAAGGCCTTGGCCGACGGTGTCATAGGCCGGCCGATTGACATAGGGACCGGTGGGACCCGTTCCGGTAATTGAGCAATAGATGATTCTCGCATTCAACCGGCTGAGGGATTGGTAGTCGATGGCGAGTTTTTTTGTGACGCCCGGCCGATAGTTTTCCATAACGACATCGGCTTTTTTGACCAGTCTATAGAAGATTTCCCTTCCCTCGGGCGTTTGCAGATTCAATGTCACGCTTTTTTTGCCCCGGTTATAAGCCCAAAAGTTTGGCTGGTCTCCGCCGAAATCCCAACCGCGAAATGGATCGCCGCCCTTCGGATTTTCGATCTTGACCACTTCGGCTCCCATGTCGGCGAGCAGCATGGCGCCGTACGGGCCGGAGATAAAATTACCCAGCTCTAACACTCGGATTCCTTCCAAGACGCCGTTCATTGTTTCTCTCCTCCGTTTACGTATCTGTCGCAAGTCTCCAAACGATCTACTAGTCGCTGTGATCATAGTTGGACAGCAGGCCCCAATTCAGATAATGGGTTAGCAAATCTTGGCGCAACAAGAAAGAACGCGATGAGTACGCCACCCCCTGTCACCCATACCTTTGCCCGTTTCGTAGCGAAGACAGATTATTCGGATATCTCCGACCAAGCTCTGGTCCAGGCGAAGCTTCACATCCTCGACGCGCTGGGAGTGGCGCTGGCCGCCGTTGTAACTCCGGTCGCATCGATCGCAGTCGATTATTGCAAACGAGCCGGCGGAGGGCCGGAGGCCACCCTCTGGGGAAGTCATGCAAAACTTTCGGTTCCGACGGCCGCCTTCGCCAACGGTCTTTTGGCTCACGCGCT
>DASTOD010000019.1:0-8232 GCA_035762645.1 Binatia bacterium
CCAACTCTTCGAACCGGCTCGTCTGGCCTCTCGCGGGCCCCGACCAAAACTCGGAGGGCGCAAACTCCTTGACGATGGCGGCCATGCCGCCGTAATGATCCACCCGCGGGTGGGTGACCAGCAGGTAGTCCACCGTGAGAATCTTACGCGAGCGCAAGAACGGCGCGACGATCCTCTCTCCCGTATCGAATTCGCCGGTGGCCGTGCCGCCAGCGTCAATCAGCAACACCTTTGATCCCGGCAGCTCCACCACGGCAGCGTCCCCGTGTCCGACATTCAGATGCGTCACCCGTAGCTCCGGGCGGTTCCAGCGCTCGTTCCACCAGTAAAGGGCGTCGGCGGCCAGCACCAGCGCCGCTAACACGAGCGCGCCGACGGCATAGCGATTTTTCCGAAACAGCAACAGCGAGAGAATTAAAAGATAGAGGACCGCCACCTCAAAAAGATTCGGCGCCGGAACGCTGATACTAGCGAGCGGCGCGCGGGCCAACAGGCGGACCGCGTCGATCGTCAATGAAAGCAGCCATTCCGCCAATAGGGTCAAGGGCAGCGCTGCCGCCGGCAACATCAACGCCAGAAACCCGATCAGTAGCCCGAGCGGTACAACCACGAAGCCCACGAGAGGCACAATGACCGGATTCGACAGGAAACCCGCCAGCGAGAGGTGGCCGAAATAGTGCGCAATCAGCGGCGCGGTCCCCACCGTGGCAAGGAGCGGCACGGCCAGATGGATTCTGGCCTGAGCCCATCTTTGCTTGAGCCAACTGCGCTCTTGCGGCAGCTCGTCTGTTTGCCGGATCCGCCGCCGCTGGAAAACCCTGCGTATTCCCCAGGCGATAAACAAAACCGCGAGAAACGACAGTTGAAACGAGATATCCGAGATGACTCCCGGCCAGGCGAGCGCGATCAGCAGAGCCGCAAAGCCGAGGCTCGCCAACACCTCTTCCTCTCTGTCGAGGAGCACCGCGAGCTCATAAACACCGATCATGATAGCCGAGCGGACCGTAGGCACCATCGCGCCGGCCAGCATGGTATAGAAGACAACCGCACAAAACGAAAAAAAGGTCGCGATCTTGATCATATTGCAACGCAAGAGCAGATAAGGACTGAACGAGGCGCCGAAGCGGATCAGCGTAAAAACTACCAGTCCCAGCATCGCAACGTGCAACCCGGAAATAGACAAGACGTGATTGACACCCGCCGCGGTGAAATCGGCGCGCATCTGTTTGGAGATCTCGCCCATGTCACCCACCACCAGCGCTTTCATCAGAGCGCCGTTATGGGTGGAAAAGTTTTGATCGATATAGCGGCGAATGCCTCGTCGCAGCGACTCAATGGCGCCGCGCACCTGGCTTGGTTTCCGCGCCAGCAACTCGACTTCGTTGTCGCTCTCTAAGAACCCCGTAGCATAGATCTCTCGGTCCGCCAGATAGGCGGCATAATTGAAGCCGCCGGGGTTGCCGCTGTCGCGCGGGACGAGTGGCCGAATCCAGAAGCGAACGCGGTCTCCGTAATGCCATTCGCGCTGCACGCTCCGAATACCCACGAGGAGGTTTCCGGTAACCTCTTCCGCGCCGGTGGGGTGCCAGATCCGTTCGGCACCGACGATCCAACGGCTCCGATTCGGAAGCGACTCAGGCTCCATGCGGAGCGAGCCTTCCAGATAGAGCCTCGAGTTCCCGTCCATGAGCGCGCGCAGGTGATTGGGCGGGAATGCGGGATAGAGCAACTGCCGGTGCCGGATGTAACCGACAGAAAAGGCCGCGCCCGCAACCAGAGCCAGCAAAGCCCACGCTCTTAGGCGGCGCCGGCCAATCCATAACAACGGAATAAACAGTAGAGCGGCCAGCGCGTGCGGAAGCCCTTCCGATGATGCCGCTAACGCCTGGCCGAACAGTAGACAAACGGTCGGAACAAAGAGCCAGAGGGATGGATGGACCCCCCCTGCGCGTGCGACGTCGCGCACGGAACGTTCCGCCGACATGCGTGCTTCCTCGAGACGGTGCCGTCCGTCCCTCTGCTGCTTAGACGAAGAACTTCTGGAATTCTTGAGGGGTGCTTCACTGGGGAGCGGCGCGGAGCGACTCGAGAATGTCCCGCGCCGTCTTCTCGTTCATGGAGGGAACCTGGAGTAGCTCTTCGAGCGTCGCCTCTTGGATTCTCTTGATGCTGCCGAAGCGGCGAAGAAGCGCGCGTTTGCGCACGCCGCCCACTCCCGGAATTCGGTCCAAAGCCGAGTACAGCGTCTGTTTCGTACGTAGGTTCTTGTGGTAGGTGATGGCAAAACGATGCGCTTCGTCCCTGACCCGCTGCAGCAAAAACAACGCGTTGGAATTACGCTTCAAGATCACCGGATTACTTTGACCCCGTAGAAAAACCCGCTCCTCCAGCCGCTCGATCTCGGCGCTGCGTGGCGCCGATTGGACTCGCATTTTGGCCAAACCCACGGCTTCGACATCGTTCACCCCCGCTTCGGCCATGGCCGCCATCGCCATCGCGAGTTGTCCTTTACCGCCATCGACGACCACCAGGTCGGGCAAATCGTTTTCTTCCTTGGCGCGCGAAAACCGCCGCTTTAACATCTCCAGCATCATGCCGAAGTCGTCGCCGCCCGATGACGGATCGATGGTGCGGATGCGATAGTGGCGGTAGCGCGTTTTGTCCGGTTCGCCGTTGAAAAACGTCACCATGGAGCCGACCGCGTGGGCCCCATGGATCGTCGAGATGTCGAAGCATTCGATCCGCTGCGGGTAATGCTTCAAGCGCAGTTGAGCCTGGAGCTCCAGCAGCATCTTCTCGCGCGCCTTCTCCTGATCGTGGCGCTCGGCGAAGCTCTGGCGCGCGTTTTCTCCCGCCATCTCGACCAACTGCCGCTTGTCCCCCCTCTGCGGGCTGACAATCGCGACGCGCTTATCCCTTTTTTCTCGCAGGTATTCTTCGCGGACCTCGGCGTCTTCGAGCTCGACCGGCAAAAGGATTTTGTCCGGAATGAATCGCTGCCCCTGGTAAAACTGCGTCAGCAGCGCGCCGAGAACCTCCTCGTCGGGAAACTCCAGGTCCTCCAGTGAATAGGACTGGTTGCCGGTCAGTTTGCCCTGCCGCACGAACAGCACCTGGACTTCGATAAACCCACCCTCCCGATAAAGGCCAAACACGTCCTGGTCGCCTCCCCAATGGGACACCATGCGTTGTTTTTCCAGCGTCTTTTCCACCGCTTCGATCTGATCGCGGATCTTGGCAGCCGATTCAAACTCCAGCGCGTCCGCCTTTTGCCTCATCCTCTGCTTGAGCTCCGCAAGCAGCTCCTGCTGCTTTCCCTCGATAAAGAGGGTGGCTTGACGAACTTGCTCACGGTACTCCGCCGGGTTCACCGGCAACACGCAGGGCGCTAGGCAGCGCTTGATCTGGTACTGCAAGCACGGCCGGCTGCGATTTTGAAAGTTATGGTCCGTACAGTTGCGCAGGAGAAAGTGTTTTTCGATGATGTCCAGGGTTTCCCGGGCCGCCACCGCGGACGAGAAGGGTCCGAAATAACGGCTGCCGTCCTTCACGATCTTGCGTGTCGCGAAGATCCGCGGCCAAGGATGCGCCGTCGTCACTTTGATGCTCAAATAGCTCTTGTCGTCCTTCAAGCGAATGTTGTAACGCGGCTTGTACTGCTTGATGAGGTTGTTTTCGAGGATCAGCGCTTCTTTGTCGTTTGAGGTGACGATCGTCTCGATGTTTTCGACGCGGCGAAGGAGAAACTGGATCTGCGACCGTTCGTCCGCGTTGTTGAAATAGGCGCGCACACGGGCGCGCAGGTCTTTGGCCTTGCCGACGTAGACTACTTTTCCGCCCGTGTCCCGCATCAGATAGACACCCGGGCGCGAAGGAAGATTAGCCAGTTTTTCCGCAGGGGAATTCATTCAACGAATTTGAGCGTTTCTTTGATGCAGGAGGTTTTCATCTGGCCGCCATGCCGCAACGCCAGTCGATTTGCGCAGGATATGGCATCTTCTCGTACATCTTTGCACCGGAACGCACAATTTTTTGCTGTTTGCGACCTCATGCTACCAGTTTTCCCGAGCAAAATCGCGTAGATCGGCTGCCAATCCTTGGCATGGCTTTTGGTACGCTGGTTAGCGACCTAAAGGACTCTCTTCATGGAAACGCGCATGTTTGATATCGACCACCTGCTTCAACTCGGTGTTTTCAGTCAACTGATTCCGATTTGGCAGGTATTTTTTTTCATCGCCAGCCTGCTGCCATTTCTGTTGTGGAATCGGGTCAAAATCTGTCTCCTCATCACCTACCTTTTTACCTACTACCTTGGCTTTATGGTCCAGTGGGGAGACTACATTGCCAACACCGGATCGATGCAACCCTTTGTCCTGTACTCCCTTAGTGGACTGGCCATCGCAGTTTTCTTCGTTGCCACGATTTTCACAGAGGGCGCGGAAAAGATGAAGGTGAGCTGGGTGCGGGTGCGTCGGCGAGCCGACAATAACGAGCCCGTCGCAGACCACGGAGACCCCGTCGAAAAGGCCGTCAATATTACCAACGCCGAAGCAGACGGCCGCTGACTTACTCGCTTTGGCGTGCTTTGCGCCTTTGCGCGAGTCACCTTTTGCGATTCGGTGATTCAAAAACGACCGAGCTTAAATATCTTCGGCTACTCATTGGCCGCGCCGGCCGGCTCACGCAGTTCCAGCTCCCGTCTTTCAAGCTCGCGAATACGGTCGCGCAACTCTGCCGCCCTTTCGAACTCCAGCTGCGCGGCCGCCTCTTTCATTTCTTTTTTCAGCTGTCGAATCATGCGGGGTAGGTCCGCCGCAGCGTAGTCAACCGCTCTGTCGGCAGCCAGAGGCAGTTCCAGGTAGTCCGCCTCATAGATTTTGACCAACGGCGAACCCAAACCTTTGACGATCGTTTGCGGCGTGATGCCGTGCTCTTGGTTAAATGCCGCCTGCAGGCGGCGGCGGCGATTGGTCTCATCGATGGCCCGCTTCATCGAATCGGTGACGGAATCGGCATAGAGGATCACCTTGCCGTTGATGTTGCGCGCCGCCCTGCCGATCGTCTGAATCAGCGATCGATCGGAGCGCAGGAACCCCTCTTTGTCCGCATCCAAAATGGCCACCAACGAAACTTCAGGAAGATCCAACCCCTCGCGTAATAGGTTGATGCCAACCAGCACATCAAAATCGCCGGTCCGAAGCTGGCGGATAATCTCGACGCGCTCGAGCGTTTCGATGTCCGAGTGCAGGTAACGCACTTTGACGTTCAGATCCTGATAATAGTCCGTGAGATCCTCCGCCATGCGCTTCGTCAGCGTGGTGACGAGGACGCGCTCCTTGCGTTCGACCCTTTGACGAATTTCTTCGAGGAGATCGTCTACCTGAGTGCGGGCCGGGCGCACGATCACTTCCGGATCCGTGAGGCCCGTGGGGCGGATTAATTGCTCCACGATATGGCCGCGGCTATTTTGCATTTCATACTCCGCCGGCGTGGCCGAAACGTAGATGACCTGGTTCAGGCATCCCTCGAATTCCTCGAAATTGAGGGGTCGATTGTCTAAAGCGGAAGGTAAGCGGAACCCATACTCCACTAACGTTTCCTTGCGCGAGCGGTCGCCTCGATACATTCCGCCGATCTGCGGCACCGTCACGTGACTTTCGTCGATAAAGAGCAGAAAGTCGGGCGGAAAGTAGCTGAGCAGCGTGGGTGGCGGCTCGCCGGGCTGGCGTCCGGTCAAATGCCGCGAATAGTTTTCAATACCGGGGCAGAAGCCCATTTCTTCCAATAATTCGAGATCATAAAGTGTCCGCTGCTCGAGCCGTTGCGCTTCCAAGAGCTTGCGCTGCCCGCGTAGCTCTTGCAGCCTCTCCCGCAGCTCCGCGCGAATCCCGAGAATCGCCTGTTTCATCCGATCATCGCTGGTCACGTAGTGGCTCGCGGGGTAGATGGTCGCCTTGTCGACCCGTCTCTGAACTTTGCCGCGCAGCGGATCGATTTCATGGATCGCCTCGATCACGTCGTCGAAGAACTCGATCCGCAGCGCCGAGCTGTCCTCGTAAGCCGGAAAAATTTCCACGACATCGCCCCGCACGCGGAACGTGCCGCGATGGAAGTCATAGTCACTGCGCTGGTATTGGATATCCACCAGTTTCCGCAGCATTGCGTCGCGCGCCAAAGCGCTCCCCTCTTCCAGATAAACCATCAAATCGAAATAGGCTTCAGGCGAGCCGAGGCCGTAAATACAGGAGACGCTCGCCACGATCAGGGTATCGCGGCGCTCCAGCAACGCCTTGGTCGCCGAGTGGCGCAGTTTGTCGATCTCATCATTGATCGACGCGTCCTTTTCAATGTACGTATCGGTCGAGGGAACATAAGCTTCGGGTTGATAGTAGTCATAGTAGCTCACGAAATAGCGCACCGCGTTTTGCGGAAACAGCTCCCGAAATTCGTTGTAAAGCTGCGCCGCCAGAGTTTTGTTGGGAGCGATGACCAGGGTCGGTTGGTTCGCGCGCGCAATGACGTTGGCCATGGTGAAGGTCTTGCCGGAGCCGGTGACCCCGAGGAGAACCTGCTGCCTTTCGCTCCGCCCGAGGCCCGCCGCGAGCTTTTCTACAGCCTCCGGTTGGTCGCCTTGCGGGTTGAAATTGGCCACCAGCCGAAACTCTCCTTGGTTTCGTTCACGAATCATCGGATAAAAAAGATACCAGCGCGGCCGGCGCGGGACAAGCGGGAGACCGCCAGGCGTCAAGCCTTATCTGGTCTTGAAAATGATAGCGGAACCAGTTATCGGTGAATTTCGCCAGAATTCTCGCCCTGGTGTGGAATTAAGGAACACGGCGAGCTTCGAGAACCGATCCAACAGATTCGACTAATGGTTATCGGTCCGGTTTCCAAATCCCGAACCGCTCGGGGTGCACGGTCACGAGTCGTCCAGGCTGGCTAAACATGATTCGAGCTATAGATGGCGAGATCGGTTTGCCGAACAGGCAATAACCCTGGCCACGCCCGCCTTGCGCGTTGGCCCAATCGGCGAATTCGTCGGGGGTCGGAGTATGGCCCAGATCGGCGGCGCATCGCCGCACGATGAATCCCAGCATGATTCGTGACGCGCCTGTTTCTGAGTGCCGTGCATCAGCCATATAAGAGACTTTATAAAAAAAATTGGCGGTGCTTGCAAGAAATATTTCGCCACGAGGGCGAGAAAAAGGTAGGGGCAGGTTTCGAACCTGCCCCTACCACAAGATCTATACTGCTGCGAAATCTGCGCCGCACAACGCATAAACTTTATTTTGGACTGCACGAACATGGTTGGGCAGGATTGGCTCAAATACCTCAAGTTTCGCTGCACCGGCTGCGGCAACTGTTGCCGCAATACCCTGGTCTGTGTGACCGATGCCGATGTCAGACGGATCGCCGAAAGAACCGGCAAATCTCCACTCGCTGTCGTGCGCTTCTACTCTCACGATGAAGTCTCCATGTCCGAAAGCGATCCTCTCTGGGTAAAATTCACCCACCGTAAACGCGTCATGGGTTTACGTTCGCTTGGCGATCACTGCATTTTTCTGGATAATCACACCAACCGCTGCACGATTTACGACAGCCGCCCGGTGACGTGCCGAGATCACCCGTTCAACGTCACTCTGTCGGATACCGGAGCCGTTGAAAAGATCTCTCTCAGTCGCATTGTTCCCTGTCCGCATGCTTGGGACGGCAAGATCAGCCGCAAAAGCTTGCGCGCGACTCAGGCATGGAACGAGCGGCAAGAAGAGAGTTACTTAGAAAAAGTGCGCGAATGGAACCGGATGAACAGTGGCTCTCGGACCAGGCGGGCTTTCCTCCGGTTCCTCGGCTTTAACGTCTAGCAGGCTGCTGAAAAAGACCCATACGCTTCGTTGCGCTCAATCGCCTCGCTGCAACGTACTGTAAGTACGCCTCCGCTCGTCGATTTTTCGCGCGCCTCGCCTCTGGATCTTTTTGAGCAGCCTGCACGAGGCTTTTTCAGCAACCTGAAATTCCTTTGTCGCCTCCTTTGAAAAAGGGGGTCAAGGGGGATTTATGCCGCTGCACGACATTCACCCTTAGGACTCAGCGGCTCAATCGATCATGTGCGTCGTCGCTCTTAGATGTTTATCAACCGTGGTGTATCCTTTCCATTGATCCACGAACCAGTACCGGACGCCAAACTCGAAGCGAAGCTCCTTCATATCCCTGTCGTAAGGATTAAAATGCTGA
>DASTOD010000020.1:0-6455 GCA_035762645.1 Binatia bacterium
CCCTGCACCAGCGCGTCCACTCCCTCGTTTACGGCAGGGACCGGAACGACTTTGACATCGTTCCAGGTCAGCCCTCCGCTCGCGAGCCCCGTGAAGATATGGAACCAGATAGCTACGTTAGCCGGATATTCTCCGGTCACTCGCTTCCCCTTTACGTCGTGGACTGTTTTAATTGGAGAGTCCTTCTTGACTACGAGGCTTACCTGCAACGGCGAGCCGCGCATGATTAATCTTGTGTTTGGAACATGCGGCAGCGGATTTCGGCCGGCGACTTTGAACCGGGCCGGCCCCTGATAGGCGAGGTTCATTTCCACGGCGTTAATGATACCAAAATCGATCTCGCCGTTGTCGAGTAGAGGTAAGAAGGTGCTCGTGCCGGTATAGGGCTGAATCACTGCCTGAAAGGGAGCGGAATTGCTTATGACACTGGCCAGACCGCCGGCTAGGGCATAGAAAACAGTCCCGGCTGGATTCGTGCCGACGGTCACGGACCTGGGCGGCTGCTGCGCCTGTGCGGCGCCAAGCCCGAGCAGGAAGACTACCAGCATAAGACCGATCGAGAAACCGCATACGTTGTACCGCTTGATCATAAGCCCTCCCAATTCTTCTTAGGGTTACACAGCCGGTGGAAATCTTGCCCATTTGTTTGGTTGCGCTTTGCATTACTCCATACTCCATCACTCCAGTACCCAGTCCTTACTGCTTTCACGGGTTCAGGGCCAAAAACTTTCCTTGTGTTTCATCCATCTTAGCAGACCAGACCCTTTGCTCTTTGTAGAACTGCACGGCTGCCGGATGATACGGAGTCGTCACATCGGCCGAAGCCGCGCGTTCTCGGGTCCAGTCCTTGAATTGTGGGTGCAAAGGGGGAAGCTTGCCAACATTGTCCCAGAGAGCTTTGAGCGTAGCTTGAACGACGTCACCTGAGAGAGCCTTGTGACCGAGAAAGTAAATGTCATAAGTAAGGATACAGGTGTCCTCAACGATGCCCGTGGAAAAACCCGACTTGAGGGTGGTGAGGTAGAAACCCGGAACCGCTTTTCGGGTGAGCTCTTCTCCCTTAGGAGAGCAGTCGAGAGAAATGAAGCGCACACCGACGGCTGCATCGGCTTCCTTGATCTTGGCTGAGCCGATCGCATGGTTGCTGACGTCGGCCCGCCCCTGAACCAAGGCGTCAATTCCCTCATTGACCGCGGGGACCGGAACGACTTTAACATCGTTCCAGCTCAGCCCTCCGCTCGCCATAGCGCCGAAGATGCTGATCCAGACAGCCACGTGAGCGGGATACTCTCCAGTTACGCGCTTCCCTTTAACATCGTAAACGGTTTTGATGGTCGAGTCCTTCCTGGCAACCATGCTTGTCAGCAACGCCGAACCGCGCATCAAGAGCCGCGTGTTTGGGGAATGAGGGAGAGGATTTTTCCCGCCGACCTTCAACCGATTTGGCCCCTGGTAGGCAAGGCCCATTTCGACGGCGTTGACAATCCCGAAGTCGATCTCGCCATTGTCGAGGAGCGGCAAAAACGTGCTGCTACCCGTGTAGGGCTGAACCGTCGCCTGAAAAGGCGCGGCATCGCTTATCACTTTGGCCAGACCGCTGCCTACAGCATAGAAAACACTGCCCGGCGGATTCGTTCCCACGGTTGTAGAACGAGTAAGCTTTTGCGCCTCGGCCGGAGCGATTTTGAAGAAAACATGCGCAAGGATGGCGGCAAATAAGAACGTACTTATGGATCTTCTTGTACGCATAAGCTTCCTCCCTTTGGACGCTGGAAAAAGCCTCAGCAGGCTGTTGAAACGCTTTGCGCCAAGCGCTTAGCGCATAGCGCCCTCACGGGTTCAACGCGAGTAGCTTCTTCTGCGCCTCGTCCATCTTGGCCGACCAAAGCTTTTGCTCCTTATAAAAGGAAATTGCCCCTGGGTGATAGGGAATCGTCACGTCGGCGTCCACCGCCCGCTCTCGAGTCCATTCCTTGAAGGCCGGGTGAAAAGGCGGCAGCTTCTCTATATTTTCCCAGACGGCCTTGATAACAGCCGCCACCACGGCGTCGGGGGCGCCCCGATGCGAAGTCAGGCAGATGTCGAACGCGACGAAGCAGGTGTCTTCAACCACGGCGGCGCCGCCTCCAGCCTTGACCATCCTTGTATAGTAGCCGGGAACTGCCTGGCGGATGCGTTTGTCGCCCTCCGGGGAGCAGTCGATTGTGAGGTGGCGCACTCCGACGGATGCATCGGCCTCTCTGACCTTGGCGGAGTTTAGCGCATGCAGAGCGGCGTCCACACGGCCTTGGATCAAGGCATCGACTCCTTCGTTCGCCGCCGGCACCGCAACGACTTTTACATCCTTCCAGCCAAGCCCCGCGCCAGCAAGGGCCGCGAACGTGATATACCAGTTAGCCAGTTGGGCCGGGTACTCTCCAGTGAGCCGTTTGCCTTTGATGTCGTGGATGGTCTTGATGGGGGAGTCCTTGCGCACGAGCAGCCCGACCAAAAAGGGAGAGCCGCGCATCACCAGACGCACATTGGGAATGTGAGGAAACGGGTTACGGCCCCCGATCTTCAACCGCTGCGGCCCCTGATAAGCTAGCGCCAAGTCCACGAAGTTGTTGATGCCGAAGTCGAGTTCGCCGCTGTTCAGGAGCGGCAAGAAGCTACTCGTCCCGGTATAGGGCTGCACGGCCATCTGCATGGGCGTGGCCTCGCTCACCACCTTGGCCAGTCCGCTCGCCATAGCGTAAAAAACAGATCCAGGCGGATTGGAGGCGATGTTCGCAGACCTGGGCAGCTGTTGGGCGTTAAGAACACCCGTGAATAACAGTACTGCCGAAAGTTGAAACGCTATCCGTAGGCAATGGACAATTCGTCGAGCATCCATCGAGGGCCTCCTTAATGCGGCGCTTACCTACTCTGAGCGTTCTTAAAGTGTCTACGGTTGTATGGCCGTAGATCCTTCAACGTCGTCAATCGGCTGCCTTGACCGTTTGTGCTGAGCCGAGTCGAAGCACGAATAACGACTTTTCACAAAGTGTGGCGTGCAGGATAACGGCTCTTTCGAATGTCATTTTCCCCAAAGCTCCTTGGTTGCGATTCGCGCGCCTTCGGCCATCGCTTCGAATTTGGCCCAGCAGATTTGCGGCTCGCCCACTCTCGGCCCGAGCCCGCAGTCTGTGCCGGCCATCACATTTTCACGACCCACGATCCTGGCATATCGCACCAGCCGGTCGGCGATCACCTGAGGATGTTCCACGATGTCGGTGGCATGACCCACCACACCCGGAACCAGCACTTTTTCTTTGGGAAATCTGACTTCTTCCCAGACCCGCCATTCATGTTCGTGGCGCGGGTTCGAAGCTTCGATGGAGATAGTGTTGGCGCGCACCTTCAAGATCAAGTCAACGATATCTCTGAGCGGAATGTCGTATTTATGGGGGCCGTGATAGCTCCCCCAGCAGGTGTGGAAGCGCACTTTCTCGGGCGGGATATCTCTCAGGCCGTGGTTGAGCGCATCGATGCGCAGCTCCGCGTACGTGCGATATTCCGGGACGGTCAATTGAGACATGAATTGCCAGCCATCCGGCAGGTCGGGATCATCGATCTGCAGCAGGAAGCCAGCATCGACAATCGCTTTATATTCCTCGTGCATGGCATCGGCGACGGCGACCAGATAGCTTTCGTCGTTGGGATAGTAGTCGTTTTTCATCCAGTGTTCGATGGTGCCGGGAGCGATGGCGGGGAGAAACGCCTCTTCGTAATTCCGGCCTTGCAGGCCCGCTTTGAAGTCCTCGATCTCCTGCTGCAAAGCCTTATGGCCGATATATTTTAACGGACCATTGCAAAAAACTCGTTTAACGTTTTCGCCCCGCACCGTGCCGAATCTTTGGCGGAAATAGTCGCCGAATTCCACCATATCTCGAGCGAAAATCATTGAGGCGCGTTCTTCCGGTTTGGCCTCCCTCTCGCTGAAGCCGCTCAAACGCTCGCGCGCGTAGCGCGAAAAATTCGACTTTCCCACTTCGCCGTCGTTGATAATATCAATCCCGCAGTCAAGCTGTTTCTTAACGACTTCGGCGACGACGCTGCGCACCCGTCTGGCGAAAGCATCCCGATCCAGAGGCTGGCCGCTGATCTGGGCCGCGTGCATCTGCTTCAGATCGTCGGGCTGCGGTAAGGCGCCAGCGTGAGTGGTCAGAATTCGTTCGCTGCTTCGTTTCATAGTCTCTCCGTCATTTTCCGCGCATACAAAACACGAAGCCGGGGCAACGCCAGCTAAAGATATTCACATTGAAAAGAACCGTCAAGCAGAAGAGTGCCTCAGACGAGTTTAGGACACGCAATCTTAAATTCGGCGGCGCCCGCCGCTGTTGCGTGCGTCCGGGTTGAAAGACGCGTTTAGAGTTCACTATCTTCACGACGTTGCCATGGGCCGCCAACTTTCTTTCGCGATGCTCCCCAACCGGGCGGGAGATCCGCGATTTCTCTTAGGGTGTCGTCCATCGCCACAATTTGCCCCCTACCAACTACTTTCGGCATCTTTTGGTCGTCGGTTGCTCCGCAAGTAAAGGCCCACGAATGATCATCTGAATAGGCATTGCGAGCGGGTCTGAAGATCTGTCTCGAAGCCGCATGTTAGATCATCTTATGTTCACGTTCTGAATCCAAAGCGATCCCACAGAACGGACAAAACCGAATTCTTTGGGAAACCGAGAATGGGCCGCTGCAATAGCTCACCGTGTACCCAATCGCTCCACGGCCAGCCGGACACCGAAGGAAGAAAAAAGTACAAGGTGCCGGCGAAACACACTACAAAACCTGGAACCGCAACGATCAACCACGATGGACCCGCAACGCCCAATACGATTCCCACGGCAAAGAGTGCAAAGCCGGAACATGCGAAGAGACTTTCGTCTGGCTATCAGCCCGCGGATTGTCATGTGGTCTAACGTTTTGGGTGAGAGCCGCGCTCGTTAGCGTCCTTCTCAACTCGATCGTTAGCCAGAGATTTCGTAAACCTGACCTGGCCGGGCGTTCTCAAGCACAGCCCGGAGCCTGGGAACGTGCGGAAGCAGGTCCGTTAGGCGGTTTGTCTTCGCTCGTAGTACAACTACGGCCAAAGGTCGATTGTCGATACGCTGTTGTTTGGGAAGACTTTTGTCCACGGTAACGAGCACGTCGAAGCGCTCGGCTATCGCATCAAGGAGCGGACCGTCATCGAGATCCGCCCAGCCCATTTCCGGCGCCGTGCTAATCTCGTGCGCCGGCAATTCACCGGCTAGGCGGCTCGGCACGCAGCCATCGAGGAGCACTCGCACTTAAGCAGCTACGCGGCAACAGCCTTGGCAAGCAGGGCCGATTTCGCAAGCTCCAGTACCGCGATGGCGTGCGCCCGAGAAACGCTAGGAAAGTCCGCCAAAAAGTCGTCCAAAGAGTCGCCCTCTTCCAGATAATCGACAAGAGTTTGCACGGGGACGCGGGTACCTGCAAAGACTGGAGTCCCGCTTAACCGATCGGGTGACGTGGTGATCAGGGGTTCAGGCACTGACATCTCGCTTTTCTCCACTCGGGAAAATCTACCACAATTTCATTCTGCTGGCTAACGCGATGGGTGAAAGGCGCGGTCCGCCGCGTCTGTCTCAACCCAAGGGTTATCCGGCTCGTTCAAGGGAACGTTTCATACCGGACTTCAATACCGTCTAGATGGTGCTCTGCCTTGAAAACCCGGGCCTTCACATGATGTTGCAGCAGGATATGTTTCGGACCCTCCCAACGGACGCGCAACTCAGGACCGCCTCCCGGTCCGGACGGAGCAATCCCATGATCCGTGTCAGCAATGAATAGATTGCCACTGCTCGCAGATGGTGGTTGGATGTCCAGCTTCAGAAGGCTGGGCCTGTGTGCTGAAGCCTGTGGTGGCGCCACAGTCGCGCTGGAACACAACTACCTTTACAACCGCGTCAGGTGATACAAACTCTGCTACAGGATGGTTCTCGCACATGCTGGTGACGATTTATAAGATTCTTTAAACCAGAAAATTGTCCTTGGTTTCCAACCCCTTGTCAAATACATCCCAAGGTGGGCTCCTGCCGTCATATCCAGGTCTGCGAAATCTTAATATACCCGACCGGAGGCGGGGAGTGATTGTCGATCCGTCAACAGGACTTCGGACACCCCTGGTTCTTGAGATCGAAAAAGCCAGAAGTCAATTATATTTTGGCGACCGGTTTTGGTTGTCACGGCAAACAGCCCGTTTCAGATCAGCTCGAAAGGTAAATTTTGATAGAGAAGATATGACCAGCGATGGGTGTCTGGTTGATTTGAATGCGGATCACGTGAGCGTCCGTGAGGATCGGATTCCTAGGATCGAATCGTTGCTCACGATGGTGGGCGGGCGAGTGGTTTACACCGCCGGTCCGTTTGCCCGGGCTTCAGGGACTGAGCTTTTGCGCAAAGCTAAAATC
>DASTOD010000021.1:0-8549 GCA_035762645.1 Binatia bacterium
AAACCAAAAACAGATTTTATCAGAACTCGGCGTTTCCCGGGGTGCGCGGGAAGGGAATCACGTCGCGGATGTTTTTGAGGCCGGTGAGATACATCATCATCCGCTCCAGTCCGAGGCCGAAGCCGGAGTGGGGAACGGACCCGTAGCGTCGCAAGTCGAGATACCACCAGTAGGCTTTTTCGTCGAGTCCGCCTTCCCGGAGCCGCTGCAATAAAATATCGTAGCGATCCTCGCGCTGGCTGCCGCCGATGATCTCGCCGACCCGCGGTACGAGAACGTCCATCGCGCGGACGGTTCGGTCATCGTCATTGACGCGCATGTAAAAGGGTTTGATAGCTTTCGGATAGTCCGTCACGATCACCGGCTTCTTGAAAATTTCCTCCGATAAGAAGCGTTCGTGCTCGGTTTGTAGATCTTTCCCCCACTCGATTGGAAACTCCCAATGCCGTCCTGATTTCTGCAGCTCGGCGACCGCCTCGGTGTAGGTGAGGTGGCCGAACTTCGATTGCGCCACGTGCTCGAGCGTCGGGAGGACGGTCTTCTCGATCCGGTCGTTGAAGAACTCCAGGTCTTCGCGGCAGTGTTCCAGGACATAGCGAATCGTCGACTTGAGAAACTCTTCGGCCAGCGCCATGTTATCTGCCAACTCGTAAAAGGCCATTTCCGGCTCGATCATCCAGAACTCCGCGAGGTGCCGCGGCGTGTTGCTGTTTTCGGCGCGAAAGGTCGGCCCAAAAGTGTAGACCTTGGAAAACGCCAGCGCGAAGATCTCGGCTTCCAACTGCCCGCTGACGGTCAAATAGGCGGGCCGGCCGAAGAAATCCTGCAGCCAGTCGATATTGCCGTTTTCTGTGCGCGGCGGCTGCCGGAGGTCCAAAGAAGTCAGGTTGAACATCTGCCCGGCGCCCTCGCAATCCGAAGTCGTGATGATGGGCGTCTGAACGTAGATAAAACCGCGCTCCTGAAAAAAGGTGTGGATCGCATGAGTGAGGGCGTTGCGTACGCGAAACGCTGCCCCGAAGGTGTTGCTGCGAACGCGAAGATGGCCGATCTCCCGGAGAAACTCGAGGGTGTGCCCCTTTTTTTGCAGCGGATAAGTGGCCGGGTCCGCCGTGCCGTAGATCGTCAGCTGCGAAACCTTTAGCTCCACCGCTTGGCCCTTGGCCGGTGATTGGACCAAAACCCCGCTAGCGGCGATACTGCTACCGGTCGTGACTTGCTTCAGCGTCTCGTCAGGAACGACACCTGAATCAAGCACCAGTTGCATGCTCTTGAAGCGCGAACCGTCATTCAACTCGATAAATGTGATCCCCTTGGAGTCGCGGCGCGAGCGCACCCAACCGCGCAACGTGACCTCTGTACCGACGCTCATGCCGTATGCCTGGTCGACGGAAATAGGTTGCGAGCTCATATGGCTCAAGTATTCGGATAATGGATACAATGTCAACCAAACGCGCGGGGGTGAACTGGAGTGTTGGAGTATAGGAGTATTGGGTTTTCACTGCAGCAACTCCATTACTCCAGTACTCCATTCCGCCGAATCATGAAGGGATTCGTGCCTGTCCAGCCTGAAGTGATTCGGCTATTGCTTCCACGCGGGCTGGCGCTCGATACTCTTGACGCAGATCCTGATATATAGTCGGTTTGCTCGGATAGCGGGTAACCGCCGTGAAGCCATTGGTCTTTTTTTACAATTTGATTCTGCAATTGGCCTCCGCCCCGTTCATGTGGATCGTCAAAAAGTGGCAATACAAAACCTACCTCGTTCTCGCCGCCGTTTTTTCCGTGGCTATCTTTACCGATGCCGCGCTTCTCCACGTCATAGAAAAAATGCAACAGGCCGGGTTCGACTTGATGTTGCGCTACCGTATCTTTGCTCCTGAGCCCGACAAAGAGATCATCATCGTCGATATCAACGAGGCGAGTCTGGCCTCGATGGCGAAGGAGTATGGCCGCTGGCCGTGGCCTCGCCAGGCATTGGGAGAATTTCTCGAGCACTTGCAACAGCAAAAACCAAAGGCGGTGGTTTTCGATATTCTCTTCAGTGACCCGGATATCTATAACCCCGATAGCGACGCCTATTTCGATGCCGTTGTCGCCGAGACCAAGAACACTTTTTTTCCGCTGCTGCGGTTGGACGAAGCGAGCGATCCCTTGAGCGAGGTCAAACCCTCGATGATTCCGGGAGTGACGCCGATCTCGGGGCAGGCGCAGGAGAACGCCACCATCGCGGTCGTGGTGCCATACTTCCAAGCGATCCTCAGAGGAGGACGCGTGGGATTCAATAATATTTACCCCGATCGTGACGGCGTTGCCCGCAGATATCCTGTCTACAGGAACGATTACGGCTGGAAAATCCCTTCGCTGGCGGCCCGCATCGTTCATGAGCTCGGCTACCGCGAGCCGTCGTCGCCGAGCGTGCTCCTCAACTGGCGCGGCAAGCCTTTCTCGTATCAGACCGTGAGCTTCGCTGACGTGTTCAACGACATGATCAGCAAGGAGAAGAAACGGCGACCGAATGAGTTCGCGAACAAGATAGTCTTAATCGGCTCTACGGCGCCAAGTCTCTTTGACATCAAAGCCACTCCCATGAGCCGGCTTCATCCGGGCGTCGAAATCATGGCTACCGCAATCGACAACTTGAAGCGCGGTGATTATTTACACAGTCCGGAAGGGCGAATTCTCTATCCGCTGATCGCTCTCGTGATTGTTTGGGTGATTGCCCTGGTCTTCTATCGTGACCCCGAGGGAATGTATATCGATCGCATGACCGGCGGCTCCCAGTTCGCGCTCTTGGCGATTAGCTATGCGAGCATCAACTTCACCCATACCTATATCAATCTTACGGGTCCGTTTACGATTGGACTGGCTTACTTCGCCGTTGCGCGAGTGTATGCTGCGGCTAGCAGCAAGGCTCTCGAAACCAGCGTGCTGCGCGCGTCGATCGAACAGGAGGTCGAGCTAAGGGCTTTCTTGTTGCTCATCCGTGTGGGAGAATCTGATCAGTCCATAGGGGAAAGCAAGCTTCGACGAATTCGCCACGGGTTGGAAAAATCGGGCAGCGAGCCGAAGAGCGTGGAAATCCTGACCGGGCGCCAAAAGGGAATCTGGGCGGTCTTTGAAAACACCCTGGTAGTCTCGTGGGTGGCACCGGCTCAGGACCACGACGCCCGCGACCGCGTCATCAAGGATGTCGAGAGCGTCACCGCCTCCTTGAAGGCGATGTTGCCGCGCACCTTAGGCATCGGGGAGAATGGAGCTACATGGGTGGTACACGAAAGTCTGATCGCGGGCGGTAAAGCCGCCCGAACCGGCTGGGACAGAATGTTTGCCGAAACCCAATTGCAGTGGCACCAAGCGCACGAACAATGAGGGAGGGCCAGCATGAATCCATCAAAACCGATATTCGCTCTGTTGATTGCGTGGGTATTGGCCATCGGCACGGCGTTTGCCGGAGAAGCGGGATCTGCGCTCAAGGGTGGCGAGATCAGAGCGGAGCCCTACACCGACGCCAAACAAGTCGGCTCGCTCGCGAGCGGCGATAAAGTTGAAATCCTCAGAAGGGAAGGTGGATGGTACGAGGTCAAAAGCATTAAAGGCAGCGGTTGGGTGCGCATGCTCAACATCCGCCGCGGCGAAGCGACCAAGCGCAGTGTCGACGCCCAGGGCATTGTTGGTCTCGCCACGGGGCGCAGCGGCACCGGCCAAGTCGTTGCCACGACGGGCATTCGGGGCCTAACCGAGGAGGAGCTAAAGAAAGCCAAATTCAATGAATCCGAGCTCAAGAAAGTCGAGTCCTTTACGGCCACTCCGAAAGAAGTGCGAAAATTCGCCGCCGAGGCCAAACTCGTCGAGCAAAAAGTGAATTACCTTCCCACAAATTAAGGTGAGGTAGAAATCGGAGGGTAGTGCAGTGAGGAAATTCCTGATCTCCAGTGTTGTTGTTTTGTTGTCATTCGGCGGGCCGGCGCACAGTGCCGACTGGGGGCAGCAACTGAAGGGACTGTTGGAGAAAAATACCAAGTCGGCTGATCCGCAGTTGGAACCTGCGCTGCGCGCGTTAACGGGGTTTTCCGAAGCGGAAGAGATCGCCATCGGTCGCCAGGCTGCGGGGAATCTTCTCGGAGCGGCCCCTTTAGTGAACGACCCCAAGCTCCAACAGTATGTCAACGCCGTTGGGCAATGGATCGCGAGCCAGAGCGAACGTGCGCAACTAAAATGGCGCTTTGGCGTCATCGATTCGAACGATATCAACGCCTTTGCCGCGCCCGGCGGCTATATCTTCGTCACCAAAGGGCTTTATGGTTTGCTGCGCAACGAAAGCGAGCTGGCGGGGGTGCTCGCTCATGAAATAGGACATGTCATGCACAAGCATCATCTGAAGCTTCTACAGCAGAGTCGGCTCGTGGAGGGCGGGAGCAAACTCCTGGGCAAAGCTGTCGGCGAAAACCAGCAAATTAAGAATCTGATCGGTAACGGGGCGGAGATCTTTTCCCGCTCTCTCGACAAGGATGCAGAATTCGAAGCCGATCGAACCGCGGTGGTGCTCGCCGCGCGCGCGGGTTACGACGCTTTCGGTTTGCCTGCGGTGCTGCAAGACATCGGCCGTGGGGCCAAGGACCAAAGCAGTGTCGCGCTGCTCTTCAAGACTCACCCTCATCCGGACGAGCGGCTGGGTCAACTGGAGGAAGCCATCGGTAACCGCCTCGATTCACTCAAAGGAGCAACCGTCGAGAAACGTTTCTATCGCTTGAAGCCGAAGTGATCAGAGAAGGCTCTAATTCATGACGCACTGATCGGAGAGCGCTTATGACCCGACGCGGATTGTTGCAAGGTCTGTTGGCTGCAGGCATCTGGACTGCCTTCAAGGGGCGTGCGTTTGGGGCGCCGCCCTCCTCGATGAAGGACATCGAGGCGTTGCAGAAGAACTGGAAAGCGCTGCTTAGCGACGGCGTAAAGGTGCCGCTACCGTCGGAGCCGCTCAAGCTGTCGAAAGAAGAGTGGCGAAAGCGCCTGGACCCCAATCAGTTCAACGTGCTTAGAGAGGAAGGCACTGAACGCCCTGGCACGAGCCCGCTGAACCACGAAAAGCGGCCCGGCGTCTTTGTCTGCGTGGGGTGCAACCTGCCGCTCTTCACCTCTGAAATGAAATATGAGAGCGGCACCGGTTGGCCGAGCTTTTTCACGACGATTCCCGGAGCATTCGGCACGAGCAAGGATTACAAGCTGATCTTACCGCGCACCGAATACCACTGCATCCGTTGCGGCGGCCATCACGGCCACCTCTTCGACGACGGCCCGCCGCCGACGCGCCAGCGCTGGTGCAACAACGGCGTCGCTTTAAGGTTCATCCCGAAGGACAGACCTGGTTAAATAACGCCGGCTTCGACAGCCAGCGCTCTGTACTGTAAACCAACTCGGACGGCGCGGTACTTTCCAACTTTCTTGAAATGAAGAGACGGGACTCCGGCTGCCTGGCTTCTGGTCGATCACGATCACGTATCACGAGCACGATTCTTCGGAACACGAGCCATTGAAGGCAGCGGCGCGCGGGAGTATGAGGTGGGGTGAACTCTGTGTCGCTGCGGTGAAGGCAGGCCCACAAACTAGCTGGCCTTGATGGCTGTCTTGTAGAGAGGATTGTTGTCCTCATCCAGAAGTTGCACCAGCATCTGCGGCCTGGGCGCGGTAGGATCGATCGTGATCATGCCGTAATTGAATGTGTGATTGGAAAAAAATTCGAATCGCGGCGAGTATCCCGTCGCGAACACATTCATGGGCGCGCCGATCGGACCTGCGGTAATCGCCTTCAATCCCATGTTGCCCGGCAATCGAGTCACCGCCGCGTAATGAAGATCCGCGCTGATGAACGCGATGTTTCTGATCCTGTTATGCTTGATCCAGTGAAGCAGCTCTGCCCGCTCCCGTGGGTATCCATCCCAGCGGTCGCTGCCGCCGCCATACAACGGCACCGACGTTGCGACGATTTTGAACAGCGCACCCGAAGACGCGACGCTGTCGAAGAGCCACTCCTTCTGTTGCTTTCCCAGCATCGTCTCCGCGTTGCGGTCGCGGTATTGCCTCACGTCTAGGAGAAATAGCTCCAGCGTTTTTCCCCAGCGAAAAGAGCGGTAAAGTCGATCCGCCTCCTGGGGATGGCGCCGCACCGGCCAGTAATCGAAAAAGGCTTGCCTCCCGGTCGCCGCCAGCGGATGAAAGCCTTCATAGTCGTTGGCGACCTCATGATCATCCCACACCACGTACACGCTGCTTTGCGCAAACAGCCGCTGGCTCGGCCCATCGCGGCGGTTGCCGCGGTATTTCGCCCAAAACTCCGGCAGCCGGGCCGCCGCCCCGTTGCGGTCGGCGTAGATCGTATCGCCCAGGTGAATAAAGAAGTTTGGTTCCATGGCGCGAATGGCATCCATGATCGAGAACGGCTGATAGGTTTCGCGGCTGTCCCCGCTGAAACAAAATTTGACCGGGGCGAGGTCGTCGGGCGCCGGTGCCGTCGAAAAACGACAAATCGGACCCGGCTTTTTCCCAAGCACCGCAGCGCGGTAATGGTAAACCGTCGCAGGCTCGAGCCGTTCAAGCCTGATTTTCGCCGTACGATCGCACTCGCTGGCAACCGGTACCGGATCCGACGCTACGAATTGCCTGAGTCCGGGGTCCTTGCTGTAATGGACCGACACCTTGCTTTCGGCTTCCGCTCTGAGCCAAATGACCGCTTCGTCCGCGGTCACGTCGCCCGCCAGGCAACCGAAATGAAGTCCGGTTTCCCGATCTCCGGCAACAAACGGCGGCGCGCACGCCGAGAGGCCGGCCAGAGGAGAGACCGCGATCGCTCGGCCGGTGAAACTGAGAAATTCTCTGCGTGTCAACTTCACTTAGGCCTGGATTCGCTCCCAGAGAATTTCGCAGAGCCAACCGGCGCTCTCAACCCCTTGTGCGCCGCTTCGGGAACTTTCCAGTACATGGCAATGAGCAAAACGAGCGCCGCCACCATCATGACGATGGTCGAGATATCCATAGATCTCCTTAAAATGACGCGCGGTCTTGGAAAGGGCATCGTCCGGTCTTAGGCTAAATAAGAATCCGCTCAGTCTAGACAGCCGCCTGTGATTTTTCAAGGAAGGATTACGGATCTGCTGCCGAGTTGACTTGAGACGGAGCGTAGAGATAGTTAGTTACTATCCATTTCACGGAGGCAAGATCGCATGGCCATCGACGCATCCACGGCGAGAAAGATTCTGGCGCACATCGATCGAGATGAGCTGGCGCAACTGGGATGTGATCTGACGAGTATTCCCAGTCCCACGGGACAGGAGAAGGCGGTCGCGGAATTTATTTTGAAGTGGTTTGAGGCCAATGGCCTCAAACCGGTGCGCCAAGAAGTCGAAGTCGAGCGCCCGAACGCCGTCGGCATACTCAAAGGAGACGGCAGCGGACTGAGCTTGGGATTCAACGGTCACATGGACACCAGCTTCACGGGAACGGCCGAGGATCTCCGGATGGTGGCCACCGTGGAGCCCGAATCCGAGCTCAAAGGCTCGATCCAAGATGGCAAGGTCCGCGGGCTCGGCATATCCAACATGAAAGGCGGCATCGCCGCTTTCATGATGGCGGGAAAAGCGCTCAAGAAAAGCGGCGTGAAGCTCAAAGGCGATGTCGTGCTGGCCGCCGTTGTCGGCGAAATCTCCCGCACTCCGATCGGGCCTTGGCAGACCAAGGAGTACCGCGGCGAAGGGGCGGGTACCCGCCACCTCCTCACGCACGGCATGCATACCGATTACGCCGTCGTCGCGGATGGTTCGGATCTCAATATCGTCTGGACGCAAACCGGCGTGGTTCAAGTCAAGATTTCCACCTTCGGCAAAGCCGAAGCCGCTTGGGGCACGAAGCGTTCGGCGTATCCCATGGAAAAAATGAACGCGATCGTCAAAATGACCAAAATCATCGCCGCTCTGGAAAGATGGGCGGAAGCATTCGAGGAAAAATACATCTATCAGTCGCCCACCGGCCCGCTCTTTCCCAAGGTCAACATTGGCGCGATCGAAGGCGGCGCGCCTTACCGGCCAAATTATTTTCCCGGCCTGTGCACGATTTATGTCGATGTGCGCATGCCGCCCCAGGTGAGACCCGTGACGATCAAGCATGAAATGGAAACAACGCTGAACCGCCTCGGCATCGAGCATGAAATGGAAATATACAAATCGCTGCTCGGGCATGAAGGCAAAGGCGTGGAACCGCTCGTCCGGTCTGCCGAGGAGGTCTATCAGTATCTGTTTGGCGAAAGAATCAAACCCGAAGCCCCGGATCGGGCGAGCATCTGGACCGACACCAACGTTTACAATGAGCTCGGCATCCCGGCCATCAAGATCGGTCCGCGCGGGCGGCGCATCGGACCGAGAAACGAAGAAATAGAAATCGATGTGATGGTCAAAGCGGCGCAGATTTACGCGTTGATGGCGTTGGACATCTGCGGCCGTGAAAGATAGCGCGTTAATCGTTCAATCGCTTCGCTCGGTTCAACCGCTGCGCTCCGT
>DASTOD010000022.1:0-8897 GCA_035762645.1 Binatia bacterium
AGAAATGGCTTGTGGAGAAAAACAGGATGCACCCTCCCCACAAAACGACGGGCAGCCACTTCTTCAGGTAGTTTATCCAGAGGTGCGTCCGGGTACCGCCCGTATAAGAAAAAGTCATATTTACGCGATTGTATCAGAATCGGTTCCGGCAAGCGACCCACCGGCCTTAACTCGCTTCAACGGGACGACGGCCTCACGAGAGAAGCGTAAAGGCAACCGGATATTAGTGACAGCGCAATGAAGGCTGACATTATCGGATCATAACTTTCGTAGCGATCGTAGACCGCGCCCGTAATAACGGGACCCAACGCGGGTCCCCAGAGATAGAAGAAGCTCATCGTGCCTCGGATCGTGGCAAAGTACTTTCGGCCAAAGAAGTCTCCCACGGTCGCCCAGCCGACTGGAAATATGGCCTCGACGAAGGTAAAAAGCAGCGTGAATATCCATAGCGACCACGCTCCCTCCCCGTAGGCCAGAAACAAGAGGGACACCGCGCCGATAACCATGCACAACGCCATGAGTCTCGGTTTATCGACAAAGTCGGCGATCCAGCCCACCAGCAAATGAGAAGGCAGACTCATAAGGGCCGTGGTTGCGAGCAGCGCGGCGGCGTGTTGTTCCGATACTCCCTTTGAGACCATGATCGGTATGAAGTGGACGGTAATGGAATTGTAGGCGGCGACGCGCGCAATCGTCGCCAAAACTATCATCCAGAAGGCCGAGGTCTTCATCGCCTGCGAAACGGTATAACTCGCTTCTTCTTCGTGGTCGTTAACGCGGTGAGAGGTCCCGGCCGGAGATTCTTGCGATTTCATTTTCGCCGGCGGGACTCCGTCAGGAAACAAACCCATGCTCTCGGGAGAACGTTTGACGAGGAGAGCCAACGGTATCCCTAGGAGCATCAAACCCAATCCCGCGACAAAAGCCCCGCGGCGCCAGCCCCATGTGTGAACCCCAAAGGCCAGGAGCGGGGTGATCACTGTTCCTCCTAATCCGATCGAAGCGCTGACCAACGTCATGGCGAGGGCGCGCCGGCGGATGAACCATGTGTTGGCGAGAACCATCGGCGAGTGCATAAACCCGGCGGAGAACGAGAGAGAGATCACGCCGAGATAGACTGCGAGGAAAGAGAAATAGCTGTCCACGCCGGCCAAGAGCATGTAGCCGACCCCTGACAGGATGACGCCCGCCAGCATCATGGGGCGGGGTCCGAAGCGATCGATAAGATAGCCCGCGAGAGGACCCTCAATCGCGCCTTCAGCCCTGGCCAAAGAAAAGGCCAAGGAAGTGGCCGCCCGGCTCAGTCCTAATTCGTGGGTAATGGGCAAGAAAAAAACCGTAAAGCCGTAGAGATGAAAGCCGCCTCCTAAAAGACGAATTCCACAGCCGGCCGCCACCATCCGCCAGCCGTAAAAGAGACCTGATAGCCTGCTCGCCGCTTGTCGCATCATTTCCGATTCTGATCGTTGTTTTTGAAGCCGGACAGAAAGGCGGATGCGCGGATAGGTCAGGCTTCGACGCCGGGAAGCTTGAAAGTAGCCTACGCTGATGAACCCTGTCAACGAAAACATCGTTAGGGGTGAGGTGTTAGGCGTGAGGAGCGGGTAGCAACACGCGAGCAAATTAAAATCCGAAATTCGAAGCACGAAGTCCGAAACAAGCGGCAGTCAAATAAAAGCAAAACCTGAGAAAGCCCAAAACGTAAATCCGAACGACGCCTGTTTGAAACATTGCCTTTTTTGATCATTTGAATTTGTTTCGGATTTCGAGCTACGGATTTCGAAATTTCCTGCCTTCGCAACGCTTGGTGCGGTTTCGATGGCTGATACGATAGTGTATAAAAGAGGCGGCTGGAGTCGGAGAATGAAGCACAAAGTGACGCTGATTCCGGGCGATGGGATCGGTCCGGAAGTCACCAAACCGACGTTGGAGGTGATCAAGGCCGCCGGAGTTGACATCGATTGGGAGACTCAACTCGCGGGAGCCCCTGCCTTAAAGAAGCATGGGACCACCATTCCAAAGCAGCTGATGGATTCGTTCAATAGAAACAAGATCGCTCTGAAGGGGCCGGTGACGACGCCTGTGGGCGAAGGCTTCGCGAGCGTGAATGTTGAGCTGCGTCAGGGTTTCGATCTTTTCGCCAACCTGCGACCGATCAAGAATCTGCCCGGAGTTAAAGCGCGCTATCAGGATGTCAATCTGATCGTCGTCCGCGAGAATACCGAGGGACTTTACTCCGGTATCGAGCATGAAGTCGTGCCCGGCGTTATGGAGAGTCTTAAAATTATTACTGAAAAAGCTTCTACGAGAATTGCCAAGTTTGCTTTTGAGTTCGCTCGCTCCCACGGCCGAAAAAGAGTCGCCGCTATCCACAAGGCGAATATCATGAAGCTCACCGACGGGCTTTTTCTCGATTGTGCAAGAAAAATGGCGGCCCACTATACCGACATCGCCTTCAGCGATCTCATCGTTGACAACGCGTGCATGCAGCTCGTGCTCGATCCTTTAAAACTCGATGTTTTGTTGCTGGAGAATCTTTACGGTGACATTGTCTCGGATCTGGCCGCCGGCTTGGTCGGAGGCCTGGGCGTTGTCCCGGGAGCCAATTTGGGAGATGAGCACGCGCTTTTCGAGACCGTTCACGGAAGCGCTCCGGATATCAAAGGAAAGCATATTGCCAATCCCACGGCCATGATGTTGGCGGCGGTGATGATGCTCGAGCATATTTCCGAGAAAGCCGCGGCAAGGAAAATCCGTTCGTCTCTCGAGGCGGTCTTATTGCGCGGCGATGCGCTCACGCCGGATCTCGGGGGCACGGCCACGACAAAGAAATTCGCCGACTCGATCATTAGAGAAATCGAGCGCTAAGTCTGATTCTCCGTTGCGACAATAAGAATTGCAAAGGCTTAGCCGTTCGTCCTGAGGCACTCGAAGGGCGGACGGCTGATTCCGACAGAGTCCGAGGGGAAGACAAAGGTGAGGGTGAAATCCCCCTCTTACTATTCGCAGACAATCCACTCCCGGGGATAATTGTTGAGCGATTCACAACCGGTTTTTGTGACCCTCACCGTCTCGCCGAATTGCAAACCCATCTTCTCATCTTTCGTAATCAGGTTGGGCTGGATCACGATCACCATATTTTCTCGGAAGACCATTTCCCTGGAATCGTGACGCTTCGTGGTTTTGGTCTGGAAAATCGGCGGATATTGGTTCACGCCGTGGACTAGATCATCGTAGATCGTGTACCCGCGGTCGTGGATGATTTCCGCTGCTTCTTCGGCCTCGGCCGTCGTGGTTCCCTCTTTGATTACCTTTGCCAGCGTCTCAAATGCCTCTACCGCGGCATCGTGCATCTTGCGCCAGGGCGGTGTCGGACCTTCGCCGAGGGAAAAACTCCGGTGAATTTGCCCGCTGTATCCCGAGTAGGCGCCGCTGATCTCGGTGATCAAGCAGTCGCCTTTTTGCAGCTTGCGGCTCGACTGGAACTGGGCCGGGACGGGAAAATCCGGATCCCGCATCGGCATGCTGGTCATGAAGTGGATGCCGGCATAGCCACCCTGCTTCAGATAAACGGGCTCGATCACGGCCGCGATCTCATCCTCGCGCATGCCTTGTCTCAAACCGCTCGCCAGCGCTTCCATCGATTGGTCCGTAAGCTTGGAGGCCACGCGGATCCGCTCAATCTCCTCGACGCTCCGGACGGTCCGCATCATCCGCAACTTCCCGCTCAAGTCGGTGAACGTCGCCTTAGGGAATTTCTCGCGCATCCTGTTGTAGTGTGAATAGGGGAGGGAGCCGATCAGCCCGATCTTTTTCGCTTCCAGGCCGCGCTCCTCCAGTAAATCGACAACCCTGTTGCCGGTATTCGCGCCCGCCCAACGAACATCTTGGATGATCGACATCACGCGAGCCATCGGCACATGATTGTAAAGCTGCAGGACGACCACCGGCTCCTTGCCGTTCTGAAAAAGCACGTAGGCTTCGCGGCTGCTCGGCCAATCGGTCAGCCAATACACATCGGATGCATATCGACCGGTACCGTAGACCAGTAGCGCGTCCACTCCCTTCTGGCCCATCAGGTTGTAAGCCGATTTGTGGCGCGCTGCCATCTCCTGATCGGAGAAGGTGGGAAAATCGGCACGCTGACGCATAATTCAATCCTCCTGAATATTCTGTGGTACTATGCTTAGACTTTGCGTAGCTTGCGCAAATTTCTGGCGCACCGATTCTCAGTTGCTGAATCGACGAATGACACCATGGCACCACGAAGCGCACGAAGGCTCCGCCGAAGGACGGATCCGTCCGAAGCCGTGTGGCGGACACGAAGGATTTGAAAATTGATATTCTTGAATTTCTTAACTTCGTGCTCTTCGGACCTTCGTGGTGAAATCTTTGAGGCTATTTGGGTACGGCTCGGACCGCGCCGGCGTTTAGTGGTGAGGAAAAGGACCTTTCCCCGTTAAATCTTCAACAAACGCTTGGCATTTCCCTCCAGCATCAGCTCCTTTTCGGAATCAGGGCAGTCCAGGGCTTCGATTTTTTCCACCGCTTTCCAATCACCGAGCGTGTACGGATAATCCGTTCCCACCATGATGTGATCCGCGCCCGCGAGTTTGCGCAGATAGTCGATGGTGTCAACGCGATAGATCATGTTGTCATAGTATAGGTTTTCCAGATAGGCGCTGGGCGGTTTCTTGGCCTGTGCCGCGCGAGCGCCGTAGCGCACGTACCATCCCTGATCGAAGCGACCGAGATGGTAAGGAAAGAATCCGCCGCCGTGAAGTACGCACAATTTGAGATTGGGGACCCGATCGAAAACGCCGCTGTAAGTCATATAGCCCAGACAAAGGGCACTGTCTGCGGGGTTGCCGCAGATGAGCTTGAGCCCGTAGGGATTCATCCTGTCCGCCCCCGCCACGTCTTCGGGATGCATCACGATAAGCGCATCGAGTTCTTCCGCCTTTTTCCAAAACGGATCGAAATCAGAACTGTTGTAGTACTGGCCGTTGACGTTGGTGCCGATGTAGCCGCCGCACAGTTTAAGATCACGAACCGCATGCTCCAGGACCTTGGCGGCGCGGATTGGGTCCTGCAGCGGCACGGAGGCGATCCCGACAAAGCGATCGGGATGCCGGGCAACCAGCTCCTTGATGCCTTCATTGTAAAGCCGGCACCAGCTTTCGCCTTGGTCGCTGCTCAGGCGATAGCCCAAAGTTGCCGTGTGAGCCTCCAGCGCCGCGATCGCCAACTTCGACTCCTGCATCATCTTGAGACGCTCTTCGACGGCGGGCAGCTCGGGATGGAGCACGAAGGGCGGACCGCCAGCAAAGGATAGCGACTTTTCACCCCTATTCTCTTTCAGCTCGACGCCGAGCGCTTTGCCGTGATTTTTGGCCTCGTCCAAGAGGCTCGTCGGCACATAGTGATGATGAATGTCGATCGCGCAGATACCCATTGGTAATTCAATCCTCCTCTTTCACCCTCACCGTTCCCTCTCCGTGGCAGGGAGAGGGGAAGGGTGAGGGTCGCGGCAACGAATCGAATCAGGCTGGTAGGTTGGACTAGGGATTCCCGTTGCAGAGTTGTTGGCGACGGACTTTTCCCGGAAAAACGTCGTTACAGTGGCCGTCTTCCACAACGACTTGGCCATTCACGACGACGGCCTTTAATCCCGGCGGATGTTTTTTAACTTCCTCCGCGTTGATGATCTCGGGCAATTTCCTGCTGACCAAATCGTCGATTTTGTCGGCATCGAAAACGGTAACGTCAGCGGGCATGCCTTCTTTCAGCAGCCCGCGGTTTAGCCGGAGCCTTTCGGCCGGAAAGCCCGTCAGTTTGTGGACCGCTTGCTCCAGACTGAACAGATTTTTCTCGCGGCGCCAATAGCCCAGCACCTTGGTTGGCGCGCCATGCCAGAAGAAGCGATCCAGATGCGCGCCGACATCGGTCCCAATCAGGCTCGTGTCGGACTTGATCATCTCCGCCAAAAGCTCTGGGTGGGCGTTCGCCAGGCCGTAGTAGACGCAGCGGGAACGGAGATCGTCCTCCAGCCAGGTATCGAAGAAAGCGTCCGCTGGGGCTTTCTCCGTGATGCGCGCGATCTCCTGGGCATTTTTCAGTTCGAGTTTTTTTAGTTCCGGTTTTTCGATGTGCTCAAACACCACTCGATCCCAGCCATGCCATTCGGGAAACTCCGGTTTTCCCGCCGCCGAGATGCGCTCCTGCTCCAGTTTTCTTCTGATCTCTTTGTTTCGAAGCTGGGCGCGAAGATCGCTCGAGCCCTTTATCGCTTCCCATGTCGGTAAGCCATTCAAAAAGAAGCAGTCATCGATCGTAAAACGCCGAATATGTTGGTAGGGGATAACGACTCCGTAGATGTTCTGCCCGCGCCTTTGGGCTTCTTGCATGTAGGCAATCGCTTTTGGCCCGTCCGCTTTCTCTCCGGGGCGCACGCGGAATTCGTTGCCGATTTTGGTGGCTCGGATCCGTTCGAGCATGGCGGGAACGCCGGTTTCGGGCTTCAGCATCATGCTGAAACCGTTGAACTGAAAACAGCCGTTGAAGTCGCTTGCTACGTTCGCCAACTCAACTATTTCATCATGGGTTGCAAAGGTGCTTGGCGTGCCGGCGTGGATGGCCGGGCCGCCACGTGGGCTGGTGGAAAAGCCGATCGCGCCCAACTCCATGCCCTCGCGCACCATTTTCTTCATTGCGTCGAGTTCCTCAGGGTTGGCTTCTCTGGCGTAGGCGGCTTCGCCCATGACAGTGAGACGAACGGGGGAGTGAGGCATCAAAGGAGCGACGTTGACGGCGATTTTACCTTCGATATAGTTCAAGTACTCACCGAAGGTGTTCCATCTCCAATCCTTATCATCGACGTATTTATCCAAAACACGCCGGAGATAATTGACCAAGACCTGGCGCGGCTCGGGTTTGGACGGCACCGGCGCGCAAGAGGCTCCGCAGTCGCCGATGACGATCGTGGTTACGCCGTGATTCACTACCGGCTCGCCATGCGGGTACTGCACAACGAAAGCATCCATGTGGGTGTGGGAATCGATGAAGCCGGGGGCAACCACCTGTCCTCTCGCATCGATTTCTTTTTTACCGGAGGGCAAATTTTTGCCGATCACGGCGATTTTCTCGCCGTCCACGGCGACGTCGGCCTGGAAACCGGCGGTTCCGGTCCCGTCAACCACCATTCCATTTCGGATTACTAAGTCATGAGCCATAGCTGCAGGGCCTCCTTTCTGAGTTGTCATGCTTATCCCACCTAAGGTCGTCCGGTGTCAACTGCTCGGAAGCGGTTTCGGGTCTCGGGTTTCTTGTCTCGGGGTGAATCAAAACCCGAAAGTTTAGACGTCGAAAACTGAGTGGAGTCACGCCCTCCGCCTAGCTGTCCTTAGCGACGTTGAAGGATCGATTTTTCGCGCGCCTCGCCGCTGAGGCTTTTTGAGCAGCCTGCTAACGCAGTGTTTGGGTGAATCCTAGCAGGTTCCTGAAAAAGGTTCGGAATGCTTCGAGGGCCTCAGCATGAACGGAAAATCATCCCCCCCGTTCGTCCTGAGCCCCGTCGAAGGACTCCGAGAGGGTTTTTCAGCAATCTGCTAAGGCAATCGGGTTCCGAGTTTCGGGTTGGACCTTCACCGCAGAGACGCAGCGTTCGCAGAGGTTATCTATTTTTTTGTCTCTCCGCCCTCAGCGCCTCCGCGGTGAATAATTGAGCCTTGTCTACCCCTTACGCCTGACGTTTCACGCCTTACGGCTTCCGCGCATCGAGCACTCGACGCACTTCCTCGAGAAAATTTTTGACGCTGATCGGTTTGGTCTGATAACCGTCGAAACCTTCAGCCAGCAGGGTTTCCCGATTGTGGGTCATGGCCGATGCCGTTATTGCGATAACAGGGATAGAGTTTGTTTTCGGGTTAGCCCTCAGCTGCTTTAACGCCGAGATTCCGTCCATTCCGGGAAGCTGGATGTCCATCAAAACCAGGGCAGGGGATTGGTCTTGCGCAAGCCTGAGTCCTTCTTCGGCGGTTTCAGATTCGATGGTTTTGTAGCCCTTCACCTGAAGCACGTCCCGGACAAGCTTCCGGTTCTTCTCATTGTCTTCGATTATTAGAATAAGTTCGTTTGCCATATGAATTTCCGACTTAAGAATTTTTTCTCCCGCCAAGACGGCAAGATCGCAAAGAGATTTCTTTTGAAATTTTTGCCTTGGCGCGCTTTGCGCCTTTGCGCGAGGATACTCTCATCCGAATCCCTTTCTGCTTAACCGGCGCCCGCTGGGCGAGGGAGTGGGTGAGGGTTCAGCGGCAATGTGAAAGTAAAAGCCGATCCCTTGCCCACCTCGCTTGTCACCCAGATCTTTCCCCCATGCAACTCAACAAACTTCCTAGCCAACGTCAACCCAAGCCCGGTGCCTTCTTTCTTGTGAGTGTAGTCGCCTCCCACCTGGCGAAATTCCTCGAAGATCGTTGCCTGGTCCTGCGGGGCGATGCCGATGCCGTTGTCGCTGACAGAGATCTCCACCGAGTCGTCGGCCCGCCTGGCGGTAAGTTCGATTCTTCCCCCCTCCGGAGTGAACTTAACGGCGTTGGAAAGGAGATTGAGAAGAATCTGTTTGATCTTACGCTCATCGCCAACGAAATCGCCAAGACGTTCGTCTACGGCCAGGTCCAGGGTAATACCGTGCCGGACGGCACGCTCGCGCACAAAAGTCCGCGCATTTTCTAACGCCGCAGGAAGATCAAACACACCGAGCACAAGCTCCATCCGTCCAGCCTCAACCTTCGAAAGATCAAGGATTTCATTGATCAGGGACAAAAGATGGCGTCCCGAAGACAGAATGTCCTCCGTGTACTCAGCCTGTTTCTCATTTAGTTCGCCGAACATTC
>DASTOD010000023.1:0-53957 GCA_035762645.1 Binatia bacterium
ACGGTCGGTAAAAACGATTCTATCTTGTTCGAGAAGGATGCCACGGCCATGGCGTCTCCCCGCTTCTGTGTCACATAACTTAACATGACGGTCGCGTTTAAGGCGTGTTCTAACTTTGAAACCGTTCCAATGGTTTCCGCCATCATGCGTCCGGCGTCCACGAGCACCGCCAGCTGCTGTCCCTTTTCCACCTGTTTGTTGCGGCTGATGAGAGCGCCGCGCCTGGCGGTGGCCTTCCAATCGATGTTTTTGAGATCCTCGCCGGAAATATACGGTCGTAGGCTTTCAAAGTCGGTGCCGGGTGCTTTGATCTGCCGCGGTTTTCTTACGACTTCATCACGTTGGTCGATCTTTGCCAGCAACTGATAATGATCCGCGCCGCGAAATTTTGGATATACTTTGACAGCGCTCGGAACGCGGAGTGAAGCTTGCTTCTGGAGCAGGCGCAACTCGCCGCTGATACGCAGCGCTACTTCGCCGAAAGTGCAGACGCCGCGTTTCAGCGGGCGCACAGAATAGACCAACGTTGCCCGACCACCGGCCGGGATCTCTACCGCCGGAAACTCGCTGAGCAGCTCGAAGGTCTCGGGTAGTTCATCGCGGACGCGCAGGTGAACCGGCCGCGCGGACTGATTGCCGAGCATCAGTGTGATCGGATGCTCGACCTGCAGAGCAAACCGAGACGGCAGCACGCGCTCGGCGGAGAGCTGAGACAGGCGGGGAACCGTCCGCCAATCGTGCCAGCACAAAGCCGACAGAAGCACCAGGTAAACCAGACCGGCGATCGCTCCGCCCGGCACAAAAATCGCCAGCAACCAGAGTGGGGCTCCGAGCGAGAGAAGCCGAATCAAACGGAGCGACGGTATGAGGGGAATAACCATGCTATGGCCTCAGCAAGATCTTAAAAGTTGTTCACCATTTCCTCAGCCCCGGGCTTTAGCAGTGTTACCATAGGAACGGAGTTCGCTTAGAACAAGTGCTTACCACGAAGGACACGAAGGCCACGAAAGGCAAAAGATTTCTCCCTTTAATTAGGTCTTTTTTCGTGTGCTTCGTGCTCTTCGTGGTGAATAGCATCCGTTGGAATATTCGGTAAGTCGTTGGCACGGAGTTCGCCATGAATGGTTGCGCCTAACGTGGAACGTCCACCTGAGCGAGCAGGGATTGGATGCAGGCATCGGGTGTCAGCCCCTCGATCTCCGCTTCCGGAGTGAGCCGGACGCGGTGCCGCAGCACCGGCAAGGCGATGACCTGGATATCATCCGGTGTCACGTAGTCCCGGTCGCGCAGGAGCGCCAGGGCCTTCGCTGCTTGCAGCAGCATGATGGCTGAACGAGGACTCCCCCCGAGCGTGAGACTGGAGAGAGAGCGCGACTGGCGAATGAGCTTGAGAGCGTACTCGAGCACCGTCTCATCGACTTGGACGTTGTGCGCTCGTTCTCGCAACTCAGCGATCTCGGCCGGTCCGCCAACGGGCTGAATGACTTTGAAAGGTTTCAGCGACTCTGCGCCTAGGGCTTGCGTCGCTTTTAGCATAGCCCGTTCATCCGCTTCCCCGGGGTAGTCCATGATCACTTTCATCAGGAACCGGTCGAGCTGCGCCTCCGGCAGCGGGTAAGTGCCCTCGTACTCGATCGGATTCTGTGTCGCGACAACGGTGAAACAGGAAGGCAGCCGGCGCGTTTCACCGTCGATGCTCACCTGAAACTCCTGCATGGCTTCGAGCAGCGCCGCCTGCGTTTTGGCGGGCGCTCGGTTGATTTCATCAGCCAGCACGATATCGGCAAACAAGGGGCCGGGCCGGAAGCGAAACCCTCCGTTAGCGGAGTCGAAGACGTTGACGCCGGTGATATCCGAGGGCATCAAGTCCGGCGTAAATTGAATGCGTGAAAAGCTGCAGCGGAGCGAGGCCGCGAGGCTCCGCGCCAGCAACGTCTTGGCGACTCCCGGCACACCCTCGAGTAAGACGTGGCCGCCGGCCGTCAAGGCAACAATGAGACTTTGAATCGCCGTCGACTGGCCATGGATCACCCGCTCCAGCTCTGCTTGGACAGCGCGTCCGATGCTCGCGCTTTCGATCGAAATGGTTTCTGTCTTCATGCAATTGGTCCTTGAAGAAGTTTTCTCGCGATGCGCCCGACCTCGATAAACTCCTGGTCTGTGAGTTGTTCGCCTTCTTCGGTTTTTGAAACTAAGGCTTGGAAGGCAACCAACTGCTCGGCGGAGTCTTTTGCTTCCGTGACCCTCGCGTTGGCACTCAAACTCGATAAGTCGACCGGCTTGCCGCAAATCTTCGACCATTCATGGCAAAGGTTCTGCGCGATTAATTCCACGGCCACCCCCTGAGCGGTTGCCGCTTGAAACATCCCGGCCCGGGCCTCGACGAGCTCCAAGGCGCTCGTGCGGGCGGGTAGCGGCGATTCGGAGATCCGTCCGAATCGGCGGCGATAGCCGAACACGTAGAGCAAAGCCGCCGCGGCGATTTGAGCTGCACACCAGCCCCAGGGGGTCTTGAGAAAGGCCCAGGTGAGTTCGCTCGCGCTGCGCTTTTGGCCGAAGCCATGATGGTATTCGTCGAAGAAAGCTTTTTGGCTGCCCCACTCCGCCGCCAGCGTGACTAACCAGACAGCGTTATCCGCTTCGCGCAGCGCCCGGTTGCTGACAATGCCAGGATCGGCGATGGCCACGATGCGCCCTCGACCGACCGGGATCGTAACCGCCAGGGCCGCGCCGCCGGCCGCAGCAATGACTTGGGCTCCTTGCACCGAAGAAAAACTCCGGCTCAATTGCATTGTGATCTCCCCGAGGGGCACCGAGGCGCCGGTGACCCTCAGGTTCTTCGCTTCACCGGGTTTTGACCATTCCAGATGGGCTCCGTGCCCGGACAGGTAAGTAGTCGCTCTGGCCTCCGCCGCTCGATCTTGCGGCGGGTCGGCAGGGGTCCTGTTACCTTCTCTGACGGCGCGGCTCACCGGCCAGCCGTTACCGGTTGCCAAAATAAGTTGGCCGCCCGCGGCCAGCCAGCGGTCGAGATGTTCCGCTTCCGTATTGGAAATGGGTTTTCCCGGGCCGGCGACGATCAGCGTCGAGCCCGAATTTCGATCTGCCGATATCGACAGCAAGTTGAGCGGCCGCCGCCATTGTTCCGCCGCAGGCAGCAGCTTTTTGGTCACCAGGAAGAGCGCTCGGGCGCCGGTGCTGTCGGTGAAGAAAGTAGACGGCCGCCGCTGAAACAAGTCTCCCATGGGTTCGCCGGAAAGACCGCCGAAGGTCACTGCCAGCGCGACCACCAGGAGCGTGGCCAGAGCGGCGGTGAGCCAATTGCGCGTTCGAGGCGTCATGTAACCTGCTCCTTGCACATCCGGTCGACGCGCAGAACCAGCGCTTCTATGGAAGACGCCACCGCCGCCCGGTGCGCGTAGATCGCGCGCTCGTAGGCGTCAGTGAGCTCAGCGAAAGTCACGTACCAAGGATGACTGCCGGCGCATTCGCGCAAATAGTGCGAGTTGGTTTTCCATCCGGCGAATTTGATCGCCCCCTGTTCGTCCAACATCGCCAAACAGACCCGATGGACGATCCAAATCGCGCGACGGTGATCGCCTTCCTTGAGCCTTCGATGCGCGATTTCCAGAGCCTCCCGCCAGTTCGTTGCGGTCCCCTCCAAAATTTCCCACCGCGACCGCCGGTGCGCCGCCGCGTCCTTTCCTCGTTTGAAAGGCAGCAGATCGCCCAGCGCCAGATAGAGGAGATGGGCCAGGCACCCGATCATGACTAGTACCGCCCCGATAAAAAGAATTCGCGCCAAGTCGGGATTTGCCGCCGACCAAGAGGCTAGACCGTCCAACCATTCCCGGAGCAATTTCCAGAGCGAGAGTAGGACTTCGTCCCAAGGAGGGGGAGCGGTAAATTCCGGCTGGCTGACGATCTCCCTCGTCACGCTGCGAATCGTTTCGGGCGGCGGAATTTCCGGTGCCGGTTGGAGTGCAGACATCGGCGATCAGGAGCCCGGAATCGGCGCCATGACGCTCCGCTCCGGCGGAACAGAGAGAGCGCGACTGAGCATTTCCAGGTCGAAGCCCTCTTTGCGAATGCGCAGATCATAATAGAGCAGAATGTCGGCGACGATTCCGAAAGGAGTCGCGCAGATCGACAGTAAGTTTGACAGTGCGGATTCCATGATATTGGCGGTGCTCGAGTCCCCGGCGAAAATCGCGCCGGTAAGGCTTCCTACCCCGAAACTCAATACCCACTGGAGCACGTAGACGATGAGAAAAATGCCAAACAGCTTTTTCCGGTAGCCTTTGACGAGATCCCAGCTCCGCCTCAGGCTGGGGGCGGCCTTGTGACCTTCGATTAGCACCACGGGAACGATCAGGGCATAGGAGAGCGACCAGAGAATTCCCGGAACAATCAGAAGGAGGATGCCGAAACATACGCGAATGGTCGCGGAAATCTGAGCAATCGAGAGAGTCCAGAAACGTCTTATAGCGCGGCCCAGCGCCTGACCCGTCGTCACATTGTTCCCGAGGTAGCGCTCGCTAATGGCGTAAGTTCCGGCCGCGGTTGCAATCGGGAATGCCAGGGTTGACCACAGAACGAAAAATACCAGTTGGCTCAGTACCGCCGTCATTCTATTTTGTGCAACTTCGAGGCTGGAGTTGACGAGAATCATAACGGCGTACAGCGGCACATAGGCGGCGGCAGTAATGCCGAGCATCAACGAAAAATTTTGCGCGTAGAGTCTAAATGCGCGATCGAGTAATACTCCAGTCGTCATGGCCTCGAATCGCGGCCTGTCAGAGGACATCATAGGGGAGGCCTCCTAAGCATGGTAATTGTCCGGGATCGAAAGGACGCCAATTGTGGCTCGACATAATGCAGTGCGCTTGATCAAGGCAAACAGGCGGCAAAAACATCAGGGATTGGCAGCGAATATGGACAACTTGACAAGCCGGATCACGTGTAAACTAAAAATAGCTTTATTATGGGCCATTTACCCGCTCGGGGATGTGAGACGTGACGCCAAGTATAGCACATCTCGCGAAAATGGGAGGAGAGTTTGGCCGGCCCAGTCTTAATCGAGCCTGGGTCTATTTCTCTTTTCGATTCGCGGCGCGAAGCGTCCAGCTGCCGGACTGTCCCCCAGCGCTCCAGAGGCCGCGGATCGCGTCTTTAACACTGGCTTCGAACAGCTCAATGAAGGACGCGTCGTGAGCGGCGTCAAAAGCCGCTGTCCAGCTACCCGCATAATCACCGCTTCTGCCGTCGACCACCGCGCGCCAAACGCCTTGCCAGCCGGTGGCAAACTTCTCGGCGGTCCACGTACCTCGCAGGTTGGTCTTACCGGTCGGATCGCTGAGCGTCCATGTACCCGAGACAGCCGTGGCGGAAGATCCGGGGTTGATCGTCCAAGTGCCGTCAAACGTGCGGCCGCTGCTCGTGCGGGCACTCCAGGTAGAAAGGGAAGGATCCTCAGTAGCCTCCTTAAAGACTTCCTTCACCTGAGCGGTTGCAGTCACATCCACGGCCCGGACCCACCCGGTCAGCCCGCCCTGGGTTTTCACCATGTACCAAACTTGTTGTCCAATCGCCTCAATCAGCGGAACCAGCCGTTCGCCTTTTTCCAATTTGGCGATCGGACTGGATTCCTCATCCTGGCGGGAGTACAGGTAAGCTCCGGATGTTCCGGCCATGAGCGCCGGGACGTCTTCGGCTCCGATGCAAAAAGAAGGTAGAAAAACAAGAAAGAACAATAGGCCCAAAGAGAAGCGTCGTGGAATTGAACAGGAAGGATTCATGCAGAGTTTTTTCGGCAGCCAAAAACGTCGAGAGCCATCCGGATAGGCACGGGGAGCGATTTACAAGGAGAGTTTGTCCCAATCTGCGTTGGAGGCATCCTGGGCGATCTGCAGCCCGCCATCCGATCCTGCAAAAATAGGATCCTTGACCACGGCGACTCGGCCGCCGCCCAGTTCTTCCAGCGCGTTCTCAATGGCTTCGGTCAAACCGCCAATAAGAGAGCTCCCGCCGGCGAGAACGATATGATTGCGCACATTCTCCTGGTACTCCGGCTCGACCCGCGCAATCAGGTCCAACATAGTCTCCGAGATGGCGGGAAGAATACTTTCACAGGCCGCGCGCATCTCAATCGTAATGTCCAATTCGGTCGCCTTTCCCTTGACCGGCACTTTGACGACCACACGCTGTTTCGGCTCCCCGACGAAGCTCCACTTTTCCTTCCACTCACGGATCATATAGGTCGAGAACTGAGCGTCCGGGTAGCGCTCCTGAAGGAGTTTCGCGAGCTGTTCATCGATCCAGTCGCCGGCATTCGGCAAGGTCCGCTGATCTTCCTCGGTTGGATAATGACCCTGCATCACGCAAAGGTCGGTCGTGCCTGCGCCGATGTCGATCACCATCGCGTGGAGCAACGCTTCCAACCCGTAGGCGACCGCAAAAGGCTCGGAGACGAGCATCACCTTATCGGCAATACCGTCCATCGCGCTTCGCAGTCGCTGCCGGCTCACGCGGAACGCTTCCGCCGGTACGCCGACGACCGCGCGCACCTTCGGTCGGGTCTTGCTTCTCTGTTTGACGCCGACCAGAGAAATCAAATGGCGTAGCAGCTCGTGAACGGCCTGTTCGTCCTTTTCTGATCCTTCTTTAATCAGCCCGCGCTCCAGGGGGCGTCGAAGGTCCAGCATCGAGCGATTTTCCAGCGCTTCGCGCCCTATGAGAACCGGTTTTTTCACCAGTTTGCGGGCCACCAGGTCCAAGGGCCATCCCACATAACTGTCGATCACGTGGCGCTCTCCATTCGAACCTGAAATGGAACTTCGAGAAGTCCCCAGATCTATTCCTGCAGACAGAAATTCTTTCGCGTCTTCCATTAGGCTAGCTACCTTTTTTTTCCGGCCGGTTGAGGGTTTCGGCATAAGAGCGAATGCCCCTAGACAGCGCCAATGCGATCTTCTCTCGATAATCCGAGCTCGTCAACAATTTCACCTCGTCTTCATTCGAAAGACACGAAACCTCCACGAGTATCGCAGGCATTTGCGTTCCGACCAGGACGATGAACGGCGCCGTTTTCACTCCACGATTATCTAATTCGGGATTGATTTCTCTCAGCGAGAAATACAGTTCGGTGTGAATCGTTTCAGCGAGTCTACGCGATTCATCCCGACGCATATGAATAAAGACCTTTTCCAAAAGCTGGCGGTAGTCCGCCATAGAATAGCCGGATTCGCGATTTTCCAGGCCGGCGAGCCGGATGGCGGTGGGGTCGTCGGTCGGGCCGACGAAGTATGTTTCCAGCGGGCGAATGCGCCGCGGCTCCACCCAGTTGACGTGAATGGAAATGAAAATGTCCGCGCCGGTCGCGTTGGCGAAAGCTACCCGTTTGTCGAGCGGCATCGTACGATCCGTCTCTCGCGTCATCGAGACCTCGAAGGAGGCCTGTTCCATCAGCCGCCGCAGCCGCAGAGCGATATCCAAAGTAATCTCTTTTTCCGATACGCCGGATTCCGAGATGGCTCCGGTTTGCGTGCCGCCGTGCCCGGGATCAATGATGACCTTCCTTATCGAGAGAGGGAAAACCTCCCGATTGATGGGGTGCGGCGCTGGCGCTGCGACGTCCGGCTGCCGCGCCGCAAAGGACAGCCCCTGGCTTGGTTCAGCTTGGAGTGCGCGCGGCGATGCGGCTGTTCCGGTAGAAACGACATGGGTTGGCAGGGCGAGGTAAGCGAAACCCGCGATCACCAGGAAACCCAAGATGGAAAAGCGAAAAAATTCTTTGGACCGCGCCCGCGTCCGTACTTTGTCCGACACCGGCCGGCCCTGGTTTCCTGCATCCGGGTTGGTTCTGATGCGGTGCGCCGTTTCGGCATGGCTTTGAATCGGCTCTTGGACAAGCCGGCACTCGGTTGGTTTGGGACGCGCCCGAACTTTGGGCGCGATCCCTTGCGCCGTTTTGATACTATTTTGAATCGGCTCTCGAACGAGCCGGTGCTTGGTTGGTTTGGGACGCGGGGGCGCTTTGGCTCTAATACCCCGCGCTGTTTCGACATTGCTTTGGATCGCCTCTCGAACCAGGCGGCGCTTGGTTTGGTTAACCGTTTCCATGAATGGCGATGTACACCGATCGATATATGGCTTACAAAAGGTACTGATGAGGATTTGCCCTGTCAACCCTTTTTCCGTGTGCGAACACGATTAACGAAGTAGATGAGCTTTTTTGAGCCACCTGTCAACATAAAAGTTTGAACTCTTAGATTCACCACCACCGACTACCGGAGAACGGACTATTTCGCGATGGGCTGTCCTCTGTAGTCTGTCGTCGTCTCGTCGCACCAGCATCGGCCCGGCAGAGGCGCTGGCTCGAAACCGCGGTTTGACTCTGAAATCTCCGGGCTAGACGCCGCGGCTGCGCGCGTGTTATAGCCGAAGCAGCAGTCATCGAAGGCCGTGAAGTTTTGGTGGGGCATTCCTGCGCTTCGGCCGGCTGCGGAGCTTGATCTGCGATCACCCCCAATCGAGAAAGAAGCACCCGACCGAGCGCCCCGCGAGGCCACTGAGGAAGCGGCTTCATGGCCGTCGCGGGGTCCCTTCCAGACGCTGTTCCGGCTCAGCGCTTTCGCGGCGCTCAGCCACCGCGAATACCGCCTGATCTGGTTTGGCCAAATCTTTGCGTCGATGGGAACCTGGATGGATCAGGTCACCCGGGGCTGGCTCATCTATGAGCTCACGAACTCTGCGCTGCAGCTTGGCCTGGTGCGGGGCGTTCAAGCGATACCGTTTTTATTATTATCTCCGGTGGCGGGCAGCGCCGCCGATCGCTATTCGCGCAAAACGCAGGTGTTGCTTGCCCAACTAGCGACCGGGTTGTTGTACGCCGCGACCGCCCTGCTGATTTTTACCGGCCGGATTCAGCCGTGGCATGTCTATGTCGCTGCCTTTTTGCTGGCGATGGTTCAGGTCTTTCTTCAGCCGGCGCGCGCCGCGATGATTTCCGACGCCGTGCCGGCCGGCAACTTGACCAATGCCATCGGTTTAAACGCAGTCATCTTTAACGTCGCGCGAAGCACCGGCCCCGCGCTTGCAGGCATGCTCATCGCGATCTCCAGCACGGGCGGAGCCTACGTCGTGCAGGCTGTCTTTTTTTTCTTGGCAACCGTCTGGACGGTGCAGCTTCGCTCTGCTCGGCCCGCTTTCGGCCGCTCTCACGGTCCGGCGACGGATCGTGAATCGTTCGGCCAGAGTATTCTCGAAGGTTGGAAATTCAGCTGGCGGAACGAGGTCGTTCGCACCGCGCTTCTCATTGTGATGTTCGCCTCGCTGTTCATCGTGCCATTCACAACGCTCCTGCCGATCTTTGCGCGAGACATCCTCGATGTCGGCGCGACGGGCCAGGGACTGCTCCTAACGGCGATGGGCGCGGGAGCTCTGTGCAGTTCCGTTCTGATTGCGTCGATGGGCGACCGGCTGCCGCGAGGGATGCTGATGCTCGGTGGCGTGATGTGCTATGGGCTGATCAACGTGCTGTTTGCGGCATCGCCCTGGTTTGGCGTTTCGATGGTGCTGATGGGCATCGTGGGGGTTTGCCATGTCCACTCTCACGCGCTGGTGCAAACCGTAATCCAATCTCACTCTCCTGCCGAATTCCGCGGGCGGGCAATCGCCATCTTTCATATGAGTCAGGTCGTCCTGACCGTGGGCGCCATGCTGGTTGGCGCGCTATCGTCGGCAATCGGCGCGCCGGCCGCCGTGGCTTCAATGGGCGCTGTAGGCGCGTTCACGATGGTGGGGATCTATATCGCGCTGCCGCGCGCGCGGCTCATCCGATAGCGGGAGGAGCAACCAGGACTGAGTAATGAGGACTGAGCTATGACTCAGGAAGCGGCTGGGCGCTTAATCCTAGCAGCAGCTAGAGCGGTTCTTGTTGCAGCAGGCGAAGAACTTTTTTCCACAGTTTGCTGCCACCGATCGGGTGTCTTATCTTTTCTTCCAGTCGTGCAATGATCAAGCTCTTTTGATGAAGTTGCGCGGTTAGTTTTTCACATTCCGCAGACAGTCGAACGACCAACTTCCCGATGGCCTTTTCCCTCGAGGCGGCGGCTTCGATCACGCCTGCTTTTTCCTTTAGTTCTGTCTCGCGGCTTGCCAACTTGGCTTCGGCATTCTGCAGCCGTAATTGGAGAGTTTGGAACTTTACCCGGAAATTTCCCGCGAGCTGATTCAGAGCAGCCTCTCTGGCCGCAACGGATTCCTCACGCTCAGCCATCTCGAGCCTGAGCCTGCTGAGCTCGGCTCTCAGCTCCCTCAATTGGCGCGCTGGAGATTCCGCTTGCTGCGCTGCAGGTGCCGCTTCGTTTAGAATGCTGACAAGAGAATCGCTTTCCCGTCTTCGGGCAAGGCCTTGGTTGGGCGTCCCACGAAGTCCGGAATCAGCTCCATTCTCGCTTTCACGTTCCACCATCCGACGCCGGACGGGTTCCTCGCTCATGGTTCAACCTCCGTGCTTCATTCTAGACCGGAGCCCGCACGGGTCCCGCGGTATAGCGGAGCAACTCCTATACCAGCCAAACATCTGTCCCGGAGTTCGATAACCTATTGAAACTATGGAGGTGTAACCTGTGATTTAGGTTGGGGTGGCGGGTAATCCCCTGACAGTGATGAACAATGGGGGACAATGTTGGCCGCTTGGAACCGACGGTTTCGGTTGAACTGCGGGTTCATCCACCCATGATCAGCAAAACACTGCGAGTTCCCAAGTTATCAAGCAGAATAGACAATGGCTCTGCCGATTCCGTACCGGACGAATTGACGGCGGGGCGGCCGGTTTCCCTATTTCGGGCGTTTCGCCTATAAATGTGCGTGAGGAGGCTACTATGGCTAAGCAGCGCATCAGTTACGTGGATCCACAAACTATTACCAATCCCGCTATGCTCGAAGAGCTCGATCGGTGCCGGCGCGAGGGCACGCCGCGGCCGGAGAGTTCCGCAATCCGCGCGCACGTGCCGGCTTGCTTCTGGTCGTTCGCCAATTCGTGGCGCGACATTTTCAAAAATGGCGTGTGCGATCACAGCATAAAAGAGCTCTGCCGGGTCTATGTTTCACGGTCGATCCGCTGCGAGTACTGCGGCAACCAGAGATCATTGAAGGCCGCCAAGGCGGGACTCGAAGAAGCGCAATACGACGATCTCCTCAATTTCGAGGCATCCAATCGCTACGATGAAAAGCAAAAGGCCGCCCTCGCCTACGCCGAAGCGATCACCTGGCGGCTTGAAACCGATGACGCGTTCTGGGAGCGACTGTACAAACATTTTTCCGAGCCCGAGCTGGTCGAGCTGGGATGCTTCATCGCGTTGACCATGGGCCAGCAGAGCTGGCTTCGCCTGCTAAATATCGAACACCATCAATTGCTGGCTGGGACTTCGGCGGGAATGGCGCCCGGCTTTGAAACTGCCGAGGCTTTGGCCGAATCAAAAGCGGCCGCAGAATACTGGGCAAAGCCAAAGGAATCCTCGGTCATTGCGAAGAGTTAGGCAGCAGCGGACCAGCCTATCGGCGGTCAACAAGAACATGTGCAATTCAGCCATAACCCGCCTCCGGTGCGCGGCTCACTCCTGGCAATCAAGGTTTTGAGTAGTAGTTAGCGTAAAAATAATCGGCGATCTCAGCGCCCGTGGCTTTCCAGACTCCTTCGTGCGCGCAGATATACTCCAGGGCCTGGTCGAGATATTTAATGCGAAACGCCAGGCCGATAACGAACGGATGCAACGGAAGGGTCATCACGCGTCCCTGCGTCGCGCCCTCGGCATAGAGTGTGTCGAACTGATCGCAAACCATTTGCAGCCAATCCTTCGGTGTGTGGCCTCCCTGAAACATCACCCGGATGTCGTTGAGTCCCTGCTGGTACGGAATCCCGATCATGCGCCCGGCTTTGACGCGCATCGCGACGGGTTGATCGTCACAACCCCAGTCGCAGACATAGTCGAAACCCTCCGCGGCGAGATGATCCAAAGTATTGGGACTCTCGTCGCCACCGCCGGGGCCGAGCCAACCGCGGGGTCGGCGGCCGGTCGCCGCCGCAATCGCTTCTCTAATCTGTCCGATGACCGCGCGTTCTTCCTCCAACGGATATTCATTCATTCGAATGTTATTGGTTACGCCGTGGCCGAGCCACTCCCATCGGCGTTGGTTGCCTTCTTCTATGATGGCCGTATGATGGGCACAGACATCGGCGTTCAGCAGCACCGTCGCCCGTATCGCATGCTTGTCCAACACGTCCATCATGCGAAAAACGCCAATCCGCGATCCGTAATCTCTCAGCGCGTAACCTGTCACGTCCGGCAACTGAGAACTCGGAGCGCCCGGAATCACTTTGTCAATATGAAAAAGCTCGATGTTCGGCGCCACCATCAAGGCGACCTTCGCGTTATTGGGCCACTTCAGTTGCCTGCGCCGGATAATCGGTGAGTAGTCGTAACGATCGGTTTGCATTGGCGGTTCCCTGGCGAAACGCGTGAGAGGAAGCTATGACAGGGCAGTAGCGGCCGTCAAGGGTTAAGAGTATCGCTGCGATTGGACAATTTGTTTGACAACGATGAATCGACTGCTCACCGCCTTCCTGCGACTTCGCGCCTTTGAGGTGCTTGGCCATCGTGAGTTTCGTTTGCTCTGGCTCGGCCATTCATTCACGTCGATGGCCTTCTGGATGGATCAAGTATCCCGCGGCTGGTTGATTTATGAGCTGACCGATTCGGCGCTTCAGCTCGGCTTAATTCGAGGAGTTCAGGCGATCCCGACTTTGCTGTTGTCGCCAGTAGCCGGCAGCGCTGCCGATCGCTATTCCCGCAAGATGCAGATACTCGTTGCCCAGATCATTGACGGTTTGATGCTGGCGGCGCTGGCCCTGCTCATTATGATGGACCATGTCGAGCCCTGGCATGTCTACGCGACCGCTTTCGGTATGGCAGTCGTCCAAACCTTTCAGCAGCCGGCCCGCGCGGCGATGATTGCCGATGTCCTGCCACGGAGCCACCTGACCAACGCCATCGGTCTCAATTCGATTATCTTTAACGTGGCGCGAAGCACCGGTCCTGCCGTCGCGGGGATACTCATAGGGACGTTCGGCACCGCCGGCTCCTTTGCAATGCAGGCTCTGTTCTATCTTTTGGCGACAGTTTGGACCGTGCAGCTGCGCCCGGCCGAGGGCTCCTCTGTGACGGCCGGCGGTCATTTCGCCGGCGGGGCTTCTTTCGCCCGGAGCATTATCGAAGGGTGGAAGTTCAGTTGGAATAACGAGACGGTTCGCACCGCGCTGTTGGTGGTCATGGTTGCCTCATTGTTCATCGTCCCGTTCACAACTCTATTGCCGGTATTTGCCCGCGACATCCTCGCGGTGGGAGCGACAGGGCAGGGGCTTCTCCTCACGGCGATGGGCGTCGGCGCCTTGGGCAGCGCTGTCATCATCGCGTTTTTCGGCGACAGACTGCCGAGGGGAATTTTCATGTTGGGAGGCGTCGCCCTGTACGGGGTGAGTGTAACGGCTTTCTCGGCCTCGTCATGGTTTCAACTCTCCCTGGCGCTGATGGTGGTCGTCGGTTTTGCCAACGTCTGTTCCCACGCGCTCGTCCAGACCGTAATTCAAACCTACTCGCCTTCTGAATTTCGCGGGCGAACGATGTCCATCTTTCACATGAGCAATGTCGTACTGACGGTGGGAAGCATGTTTATCGGCGCGCTGGCCACGCTCTGGGGTTCCCGGTGGGCCGTGGCTTTAATGGGCACGGCCGGCGCCTTGGCCATGCTCGCTATCCATGTGATGCTCCCGCGGGCCCGGGATATCCGTTAGGATCATTGACCGCCTCTCCGACTCCCGCCCCTGTTCGGCAATGTGAACGCCGCGGCTAAGGCGGCTCCAACCGACCGATTTTCAACTCCCATTGTGCCGGAGCGAAGTTTTGATATGATCTGGCGCATCAGGAGGTACTCACGTGAGACTACTACATGCCGGAACTACAGCTTTACTGTTGGTTTGCCTTAATGGCACCGCCTGGACGGGCGAGCCCATACCTTTCGTGCCGACTCATATGGCGGTCGTCGATCGAATGCTCGAGATGGCCGAAGTTAAGAAGAACGATGTGCTGTACGATCTCGGCTGCGGAGATGGACGCATTTTGATTCGGGCGGCGAAGAAATACGGCACACGCGGCGTCGGCATCGACCTCGATCCGCAACGAGTCGAGGAGGCGACCCAGAAGGCGAAAGAGGAGGGCGTGAGCCATCTCCTTCAATTCCGCGCGGAAGACGGCACCAAGACGGATATCTCCAATGCCACGGTTGTCATGCTCTACATGTTCAAATGGTTCAACAACGCGATTCGGCCCAAGTTGCAGAAACTAAAACCCGGATCGCGCATCGTCGCTCATGACTACGATATCGACGACTGGCAACCGACCCTGGTCGTAAACCTGGAGCCGGGCAAGATCGAAGGGATCGACAGGCAGCACACGCTTTACTTGTGGAGAGTTGGGACTGATTTAGCCCAGCCGTAACAGAACGGTCGGGCCTGCCCCTCCAGGCGGCGCGAACTCCCGTGTGGATCCGTGATCTCCTGCCGCGGATAAAGAGACCTGTCGGTTGGTGGCATTGTACCGTCGTGTCGCCCACGGTCTGCGGTACAATTTCGTGCAGGCGAGGCGATTTCTACCGCGAGCCAGCGGTTTGCTTGCTACCTATTTTTTCCGCGTAAAGTCCCTGATTAGCCATTATACGATTTGGCATAGGCATTGCTGCCTAGGCATTGCTCCTGTAGATGCGCTTGTGGAAAAGCCGTTTGATAAGCGCTGACGAGACTTAACGGAACAAACAGAATGAGACAGCCGCTCTCAATCCAAATATTGGCCGCCACTTTGGCTGCCGTTGTCTTTGCCGGTTGTTCCGGTGGCTCGCTGACCACCAGGGAGAAAGCGGCGGGGATCGGCGCGCTGGGCGGCGCTGCTGCCGGCGGAATCATCGGCGCAACCGTAGGCCATCCGGGCGCGGGCGCGGCGATCGGTGGTGCCGTGGGATTGGGCGCGGGAGCCCTTGTTGGAGACTATATGCAAGGGCAAGAGCAATCGAACGATCAGCAGATTCAGCAGAACCAGCGCGTCATCGAACGCAATCGCCAGGAGACTCAAAGGCTGCGACAACAACAAGAGTATTAGGATGCCAGCGTCCGAAAATGACGGTTTATCACGCACGAGCCGATGGAGCTACCCGCTGTCTTTAAATACCTCCAGCCTGGACGTGATCTCGAGACGTCGAATGGGCGTAGCGGAAACGGGAGCCTCAGGCTCGTGTGTGATTAGAGGAAAGATTAGGGAAAGCCGGGCCGCTCCTCAACCCGGCGCAATGGGTCTCTGCCTCTCTTATCCAATCGCACCGAGTCTCCTGAGATCTCTTTCATCGTCAGTAGCCGTGAAGTAGGCGTACCCTGAATTTTCAAGCGCCCGATCACGGTGGCTAAGTCGCCACGTCCCTGGTCTTTGACAGCGTAGCGTCTCGGTGCGCCGGCTTTCGTATCGACCTGGCTTTCCCCTGTTAGTAGGCAGGCCGACGGGAGCAAGCCCTGGAAGCCGCGGGTCATAGAGACGTGGAGGTTGAGTTCAGGCCCCGCGCGCGGGAACAGCCACCATTGGAGTGGATCGGGCGGGTCCTACAAGGCACAGGCTTATTGACCGCGGCTGGAAAGGCTTGCCTCGTATTTGTGCTTCCGTGAAGAATCTAGCGGGCCTCCGCGGGATCCTCCGCCATCGCCGGCGACTCTCGCTCCACCTCTCGAATGGCAAGAACCGCGAAGTTGGCGATAAGAACCGTGCCGGCGAGAAAATAAAAAGCCGTCAGAATTCCCCAGCGGTCGGCGATGAAGCCGCATATCACCGGCGACAGCGAGCTCAACAGCGACTGTGAGCCGGAAAAGAAGCTCACCATGCTCCCGCCCAACTCCTTGGGGCCGAGGTCCAGTACCCAAGCCCATATTACAGGCCTGACGGCGTAGAGAAAAAATCCCAGAAAGGCGAGCGCCGTGATAAACAACCAGGGCATCTGAAAGAAGGCGATAACGAACAGAACGACGCTCGTCGAAAATAACCCTGCCGTTAACACCCGCTTGCGGCCGCTCCGATCGGAAATAGTACCGGCAATCGGTGTCCCGATCATACCGGCGGTCTGGGTCACAGAGAGATAAAGGCCGGCCAGAGCGCTGGACAGTCCGAGGTCATGAGTCAGATAAATGGGGAGAAACGTATGCAACCCTTGCTGGGTCATCGAGCGCATGCCGGCCACGAAGACAAGCAGCAAAATACTTGGACTTCGCGCCATCCGCTTCATGCCGGCGAGATACTCCGCAAACGAAAGGCCTTTTTTGGAGGCGGCCCGTTTTTCCAGTTTGCCGAAGAGAAACTTCCAGAGAATGAAGGCGATGACGATTCCGGGAACAAGGTTAACGAACAGAACGCTGCGCCAAGACAAAAAAAGTAGCAGGACACCTACCAACAGCGGGGCCACGCTCTCACCGATATTAGGGCCGATTGCGTGAATGGCGATCGCAAAGCCACGCTTCTCGGGGTATTTTTCAGACAGCGTCGAGATCGCCGCCGGATGCCAAAGGTAATTACCCACACCCACGAACGCCATGAACAGAGCCACCCAGAAAAAGCTGTGACTGAGGCCGACCAAAAAGTAGGGCACGCCGGTGGCCACAAGCGCCAGCGCCATCAGCAGCGCTTTTTTGCCGATTAAATCGACCAGGATCCCCGAGGGGATATTGACCGCAAGATTTACCACCGCTCTAATCGTGACCAAGAAACCTGCCTGGCTGTAAGTGAGACCGAGCTCTTGGACGAGGTAAGGTAAGAGAAGATAAAAGGTCGCCGGGCACCAGTGCGTGAAGGTATGGCCAAGGGCGATCAGCCATAGCAGGGAGTCCGTCTCGCGTGCGAGTCTCAGCTGGTTCGCCAGCTTCTCTACCATCAACATGTTGCTAACCGGGATTATTCACCAGCCAGCAACGATCAAGGGGCGAGCCCTCCGGAGCGAAGGCAATGGGCCTGTACCTTGAGGCGGCTGGCAAACTTGAGTTCTGGAGCAGATTGCAGGTAAGCAATTCGAGCGCACGGCCAAGCACCATAGACGTCATTGAAGCTGTTCGTTTCTGTGCCTTCGCTCCTCCAAGCTCATCCCCCGATCGACAGTCTGTCATCGTTTTTACTTGGACCATGAATAATCCGGCTAACAGGATGAGAAATCCCTCTTTTCTTAAACTGGTGTGTGGCCTTTTGCAACCGCGGGAAGGCGGTTAAGAAGGTGCGGACGACTATTTGCTTCAATCGATCCGAAGCGTGACGAGCACAGGGTTATCGAAGGCGTTTTTTAGCCTGCACATAAGCTCGAAAGGGCGCACCGTGGGTGTAACCGGTGGCATAGTGACCGTGCCCGTTTTGTAATGCGGGCAGGCACGTGTGCCAGATCGACGAGTTATAGAGAGGCGAGCGGCGCTCTGAAACCTAAATCTTACCGGAAGATTTGAAATGTTCGATGCCGCTCTTGATGATCTCTTGCAGCTCGGGGGTCGGTAATTGCTCAGTCATCGGCGGACGTTTGGCCCGGAGCCGGGAAAGATGCTCGTTAATCTTGTCCAAGGCTAATCGGGCCCGCTGGTATTCTTCCAACGATTTGCGGCAATCTAATAGCTTTTGATCGATTTCTTCCAGGCACTTTGTAAGTCTGCGAACTTCATTTTCCTGAAGTGTATGTAGAAGAGACTGATAGAACCTTTCAGGCTTCATTTAGCAAACCTCCCGCCTAGATCTCTTTGACCTTGCCGTTGGCGCACGAAAATCACTTCCGGCCCAGGCGGCCACGATCAGGAAGAAGGAATCATGAGCTTCTGCCCAATGAATATATAGTTGGGATTGTTCATCGTCTGCTTATTGGCATCGAAGATCTTGGGCCATTTATTGGAGTCTCCATAGTATCGAGCCGCCAGGTGGCTCAGTGTGTCGCCGCGCTCAACCGTGTATTCGCGCGCCTCCCCCGAAACCGCAGGAGTCACAACCGCCTTGACCGCCGGCGCCGCCGGTTTCGGCCTTTCGGTCAGGGACGCCGGTTTACTCACCGTGACGGGTGTCGGCGCGGGACGTGCCGGCTCGCGGCTCGCCACGACGGGCGCGGTCTTGTAGAGGCTATCAATGAAGCCGGAGCTGTCCAGTTCTTTTATGAAGGTGAGGTCCACGAACTCCTCCGGCCGCGCGGTCCTGACTCTGGGATCTCGCGCCGACAACTCCCGGAGCATCACGTCGATTCCCCTGAGCGTGGGGTACGGCTTCTGGGGAAGCAGCGTCAATCCGATATCTTCATAGACTTCCTTGAGAATGGCCGGATCGGAGGTTTTTAGATACTTTCCAAGAATCGCAAAAGACTCGGCTCGTTGGGTCTTGTAGTAATGAATCGCTTCAACAAAGGCTTTCATCACGTTGCGGACAAGATCGGGGCGCGCTTTGATCATTGCCTGAGTCGTTGCCAAACCGGTGTGCTGATATTCGAGTCCGAGCATCTGAAGATCGGCAAGAGCGTGAAAGCCGAGCGCCTTGGCCTTCACCGTCGTAGGCACTGCGACCATCGCGGCCTGGATTCTTCCCGACTCGAGAGCGGCAAATCGGGCCGGTTGGCTGCCGATCTCTAGAATCGTCACATCCTTTTCCGGCACCAGTCCGTACTTATCCAGAGCGTAACGCGTTGCAAAATCTGACGATGAGCCAAACCGGCTCACCGCGACCGCCTTCCCCTTGAGCTGCTCGGGCCGGGTGATGCTTTTTTCAACCATGAACTGATAGTCCAACGTGTTGAGGAAGCCCGCAATCATCAAGACATCCGACCCTCGGAGGCGGCTTTGGATCACCCCCGCTCCCGCCATTTGCGCAAACGCCACCTCTTTAGAAATCAGGCTTTGCACGGCGGTGCTGCCACTTTCTATGAAGACGAGCTGCGGATCGATGCCGTATTTTCGGAAAAAGCCGCGCTCGTAGGCTATCCACAAGGGCGCCATGTTGCCGGAAATGGAACTGTAGGCAATGGTCATCTTCTCTAGAGGCCGCTCTGCGGGCGTCTGCGCCGCGGCGGGGCCACGGAGCGCTAGTAGGGCAAGCATGCAAGCCAGAGCCGATAGCCGAATGGGATACTTTTTGTTTTGCGTGTACATCCTCTTTCTCCTTATGAAACTCGATATAAGACTCGATTGCTTACGCGGTTTCACGGCCAAGACGCAGCATGGCTGCTTTCAGGCTCGAACGCATGCGCTCGAGAGAACGAGCCAAATCGCCGATCTCATCGCGCGACTGAACGCATTCTCCGCTAACCGATGTTTCAAGATCTCCCATCGTGACTTGGTCCGCGACCCTGGTTAGACCGACGATGGGTCGAACGATCCAATGGGCCACCACAAACGAGAGCAGCGCGCCTACCAGTGGCACGAGGGCAACGATTCCGATGAGCGGGAGCAGGGCGCGCTGGATTTCCCGCTCTATAGCGTCGCCCCAAAACCCGATATGAACGCTCCCCGCCTGTCCTTCAAGGACCGGAACGGCGGTTTCGTAGACTGGCCTTTGTTGCAGCGACAATTGGCGCCGGCGGATGACGCGCTGCCCGTCAGCCGTAAGTCCTTGGCGGATTTCCGCTGGAAACGTGCCGAACGTATGGGCGACGATCTGCCCGCTGCCGTCCTCGATAAAGGCATAGGCCGCGCCTTCGAACAGCGTGTATTTTCTTGCCAGAACATTGAGTGCCAGGAGATTTTTCGCAACCATGTGGCCCGCGGCGGCATCACCGAAGTTCGTGACAATCGCCATCGCGCGTTTGTCGAGTTGATCTCGCAGCATGCCCTTGGTGAGTTGGTACACCGCGGCAAGCACGAAGATGCCCAACAGCAGCATGACCCCCGTAAAGGTGCCGCCGATTTTCCATTTGAGCCCGATACGTCGCGATTCTAGATCCATTTTCCCTCCGTGCGGAAATAGCTACAAATTCTTGAGCGCGGCAATTTCTCGGAACATCTCGTTTTGAAAGCGCACCCTCATCGCCTCGTTCAGAATTTCCCGGCTGACCAGCTCGATCAACTCTCCAATTCTTACCTCCGGGAAGGCGTCGCGCGATTCGCCGAGCGCAGAAATTTGATCGCTAACGACCAGCTGCGCCATAGGACCCATGGCTTGGATGGCTGCGCGGGTCATGAAATCGAGAAATTCCTGCGGCACGGGAGCTTCTTTCGAATCGGTCTCGGAGGCCGCCTCGGGAGGAGCGGCGGAAGGAGAGGCCGTTGGCGCCTCAAGGCCGCGGCGGGCTTTTACCTCTGCCCCATTAGTTTCGCTTCGCTTTGCGCTCAATTTTGCCGCTGGAGTTTTCGCTTTTGCCGGTGGCTCCGAGACGCCGATCTTCGGAATCGCATGCCCCCGCTCCAATAAAAGGCCGCTGGCTGCCTTCATCACCGTGTAGGCAGAGACCTTTTTTTTCCCCGCTGCGCAGGCCATGGCAAGTGAGTTATCGCAGATGATGTTGACCAGCCGGGGAGTCCCCGACGAATAATACCAGATGGCTTCGGCTGCTTCTTTGGCGAAAATCTCTGGACCGGTGTAACCCGCTACCTGCAAACGGTGACGGATATACTGTTCAACCTCGTTGACCGTCTGCAAGGCATGGAGGCGATAATGAATCGCGATCCGTTGCTTTATCCGGCGGAGGGAAGATTTACCCAATTTGATCGCCAATTCCGGCTGGCCGACGAGAACAATCTGAAGCAATTTTTGCTCGGCTGTCTCCAAGTTCGACAGGCCGCACAAACCCTCGAGCGCCTCATCGTTCAGATTTTGGGCTTCATCCAACAGTAAAGCGACCGTCTGGCCGGCTTTGTTTTGCTCTATCAGGTATTCCTTTAGCTCATGCATCATATCTAGCCGATTTCTTTCGGCATTGGTGATACCGAGATCCTGGATGATGAGCTCCACCAGTCCGTAGGAAGTCAAGTGACTTGTTGAAACGAAGACAAATTGGACATTGGCCTCGAGCTGGCGCATGACTTTGCGCAGCAGGATGGTCTTGCCGGTTCCCACTTCTCCGGTGAGGAGCATGAAGCCTTTCTTACCTTCAATGCCGTAAGTAAGCGCGGACAGCCCATCAAGATAAAGAGGGTTGCCGTAGAAAAAACGGGGGTCCGGTGTTACACCAAACGGTGTCTCTCTAAAACCGAAGTAACTCTCAAAACTCGTTTTGTGCTGGTCAGAGTTAACCAGTTCGATCATATCTGGCCTCCTTGTAAGTAGACCCCGGCGCACGGTTCTTAGACCTGTCCTTCCTTCCCGGTCAGCGGTTCGGGACGGCGCTAAATTTGTTTAGTCGTACGAGATGAAATATTTTTTGCTGAACGTGGCGTGAGGAACAATTCATAATCACTTTCATTTCCGCTTGTCAAGAAAAAAATTCGCAAAAACACTCTGGAGGCGACTCACGTTCTCCTCGCCAGCGCCGCGCACGAGACCCGCGACCCGAAACGAGAACACTTTGGCGTCGACCCGGAAGGACTCACCGCTCGATCTACACCGGCTCTTGAGTGCCGCTACCTTGGGACGGGGATTCCCGCGCTTCTTCTACAGGGCGGGACCGGTCGGGAGGGCTTCGGCTGCCCGCAGGCCGTCGGCGCCTTGAGGCTCGAGGGCGAGGGCTAGCGCTTGGTCGACCGTTTGCAAAAACTCGAAGCGGATACCCGCGCACGCCGCAGGTGGAATCTCTTCCATGTCCTTTCGATTCAACTCCGGCAGCAAGACACAAGAGATTCCGGCCCTTTTAGCGGCGAGTACCTTTTCTTTGATGCCGCCGACCGGCAGCACTAAACCGCGGAGGCTGATCTCGCCGGTCATCGCGACGTCTTTGCTGACGCGTCGTCCGACGAGCAACGAGACTAAAGCAACGAACAGCGTAATCCCTGCGCTTGGCCCGTCTTTTGGGATCGCGCCCGCGGGGATATGGATGTGCAGGTCGTTCTCCCTGAACAGGGCCGGATCGATTTCCAGCGCCTCCGCGCGCGATTTCACCAGACTGAGGGCGGCTTGCGCGCTTTCTTTCATCACATCGCCGAGCTGTCCGGTGAGCTGCAACCGCCCTTGCCCGGGCATCTTGGTCGCCTCGACAAACAAGATGTCTCCGCCAAACGGCGTCCAGGCCAAGCCCGTGGCGACGCCCGGCAAGCTGGTGCGAAGCGCGACTTCATTGAAGAACTTTTGCGGGCCGAGATAGGTCCGGACCGATTCGCGGTCGATGATGGTGTTTTCCTTTGATCCTTCCGCCACGCGCGTCGCCACGCTGCGGCACACGGACCCGAGCTCCCGCTCCAGTTGGCGAACGCCGGCTTCGCGCGTATAGGACCGGATGATTTCGCGAACCGCGTCGTCTGTAAATGTGATGTCGCCGGGCTGCAGGCCGTTTTCGGCGATTTGCCGAGGAATCAGATAGTTTCTGGCGATCGCCAATTTATCTTCTTCGATATATCCGGCGATCTCTAAAATCTCCATTCGGTCGCGGAGCGGAGCGGGGATCGTGTCGAGCACGTTCGCCGTTGCAATGAACAAAACCTGACTCAAATCAAAGGGCAGCCCGAGGTAATGGTCCTGAAACGTGGCGTTTTGGGAAGGGTCCAAAACCTCCAACAAGGCGGCCGAGGGATCGCCGTGGAAACTCGCGCTGAGCTTGTCGACTTCGTCGAGCATGAAAACCGGATTTTTCGTGCCGGCCTTCCGGATGCCTTGGATAATGTTTCCCGGGAGCGCGCCCACGTAAGTGCGCCGATGGCCGCGGATTTCCGCTTCATCGTGGACGCCGCCAAGGCTCTGGCGCACGAATTTCCGGTTCATGGCCCGAGCGATGCTCTGCCCAAGAGATGTCTTGCCCACGCCCGGAGGACCGACAAAACACAAGATCGGACTTTTTCCCTGCGGCATCAGTTTACGGACCGCAAGGAATTCAACAATTCGCTTTTTCACTCTCTCGAGGTCGTAATGATCGGCGTCGAGAATCTGGCGCGCTTTCGGAAGATCGATCTGCTCCTCGCTGGAAACTCCCCAGGGAAGCTCCACCATCCAGTCGAGGTAAGTCCGCAGCGCCGAATACTCAGCGGCCACTTCGGGGATGCGTTCGAGCCGGGTGATCTCCCTCAGCACTTCCTTCTCCACCTCCGGCGGCATTTTGGCTTCCTGGACTTTCTTGCGCAGCTCGGCGGCTTCCACGCTGTGACCGTCTTCCTCGCCCAGCTCCTTTTGTATCGCCTTCAACTGTTCACGAAGAAAATACTGGCGCTGCGCCCGGTCCATCGATTCTTTGGTTTGCTCGCCGATTTTCTTGCTCAGCTCGAGCAGCTCGATCTGCCGCGCGAGCTTTTCCGATACTTTTTGCGCGCGCGCCTCCGGGTCGAGCGTCGCTAAGAGTTCCTGTTTGTCAACGAGCGGTAGATCCAAGGTCGAGGCGATCATGTCGATCAGCGACAGCGGATTTTCAATCCTTTCGATCGTCGACCTCAGCTCGTTCATAGGCTCAGGCAACAAAGATAAGGCTTTGGCCGCTTCCTGTCGCAGGTTCAAGATTCTGGCTTCGAACTGCTTGGTCTGAGGTATTTTCTCCTCCACCATCGTCACGCGGGCGATGAGGAACGGCTCGGTTTCGATGAATTCCGAGATTTCGAAGCGTTGACGGCCTTGAATGATGATCTGCCGCTGGCCATCGGGAAGCGCGAAAAGCCGAACCACGTCTGCGGCCGTGCCGATATTGAAAAGATCCGCAGGCTGGGGTGTTTCTATGCTCGAATCCCTCTGGCAGACGAAGCCGACCGCCATTTGTTGGCGAACCGCTTCTTCTATCAGGCGCAGGCTCGCCGGGCGGCCAACCGACAACGGCATGACCGTTGAAGGGAAGAGCACCATATTGCGCAGAGGTAAGATCGCCAATGCCCCCGCAGGGATGACGAGACGCGGCCGGGCTTGAGAGTTGTCCTTCGCTTCTGCCGTCATGAATTTTTCCTCAGCTCGATAACGAGCAGTCCGTCCTGAAGGGAGAGTTCTCCTATGGACAAAGAGCCCCGGCCGGCGACCAAGCTGAGACGCCGCTCGAAACGCCCCAGCGGGATCTCCCACACCTTGAGTTCGCCGTCCTTGCAGCATTTGGGCAGCGGGCGTTCACCAGCGATCACGAGCTCGCCATTCTCCAATCGTACTTTTACCCGATCGGCTGCCACGCCGGGCAGGGCGGAAACCACCCATAAGCTTTCTTCGCTCTCAATGATGTTTACCGGCGGTTCCCAGTGGGGACCACGGGCGTGAGCGGATCGGTAATGAGTCCCCACGGCTATTTGTAAAAAATTCCTGTGGATGCGCTCTACCTGCCGGAGCAGGTCGTTCGCGCGTTGCCAGATGACAAGATCCCAATCGCCGGCCGCCATATCGAGTACCTCAATTTATTAGAAACAGTGAGCGTCTATAACGAGACTAGTCTTAAGTGAAGCAATGTCAAGGAACCGTCGAAGTAATTTTCCTGGCCGGGAGCAAGGGCGAAGGGTCACAGCGCTTGACACCCGCCCGGGCATGGAGATATAGCTCCTCCCCATGTTTGATTTGACTGGTTGTCGTGGACGGAACGGCAGCCCGATGATAGCCATCGAGGTGAGATCGAGCGCTCCGGGCGAAGCGACGATGCGTCGGCAGACCAACAGAAAGGATCTATGGATCCCATAACGGCGGCAAACATTTTGCCTTGGTGTCTCCTCGCGCTGGCGTTCACGTGCGTGATCACGCTTGTCGGATGTGCGGCGCATGAACAGTTCGTCGACCGCAGCCGGCGGAAGCGGCAGGCAAACAGGACTGTGACGCTCGTCCCCCTGCCAACCCAGAAGCCCGACCGATCGGCGGCCCAAAGGCTCGTTGTCCGCGGCTATGACAGTCCGGAGCTCTGGCGGGAAGACCTGTGGCTCCTGCGGCTCGAGCGGAGCCGTAAAGACATTGCCGCGCTCAACGGAGCCGCGCCGCGTTTGGAGGAGCGCATCGGCACACGCCAATTCCATGGGTGGCGAGTTTCTGCCATGCTCGCCCACTGCTCCGGCGTCCGATGCGACAATTGATCCTCCCGAAAACCAGCTCTTCATATTTTGACCGGCTCATTATTTCGGCCAGCTCAGTCGACTGGAAAATCATCAAAAATCATCAATAGGCCGACGTAAATTCCCGTACGCCTTGCTTACCCGAGACATTGATTTTGCTGGTTCCGAGGCGCCGACCCATTGACTCGGGCCGCAGGTTTTCTCCTCGAAGCCATAGCTTGGCGGCGTTGACAAATCTCGCGCGGCTTTTCTACAGTGCCTCAAGACAATCCGGAGGTAATCTTCATGCCAGAAGCCATTCTTGAGCAAAAAAACGGCGACATAACGACGATCATCCTGAACCGGCCCGAGGTCGGGAACCGGCAGACCGACGGCACGTGGAATCAGCTCACTCAAATGATTCACGCCGCAGCGCAGCAGTCGCGCCTGATCGTCTTCAAAGGCGCGGGGGACGATTTCTGCCTGGGCCGCGAGGCGATGGGCCAGCCCGCGCCGGTTCTCGAGGCGTACTCCATGCGCGAGAGAAGCGAGACGATCTTCGACCTCTACGGAGCATTTCGCGCCTCCAAAATTCCCATTCTCGGGGTGGTTCAGGGCCGTGCCGTCGGTCTCGGATGCGCTCTGGCCGCGCTATGCGACGTCACGCTCGCCAGCGAAAAGGCGCGCTTTCAATTGCCCGAAATGGCCCACCATATCATGCCGACGATCGCGATGTCCGCGCTGGTCGATCGGGTGCCGCGCAAGGCCGCGACTTTCTTGGTCTACTCGACGCAGGAGATCGACGCTTACAGGGCGCTCATGTTCGGCATTGTCAGCAACGTCGTCCCGGCGGGCGAACTCGAGGACGCCGTCGCTGCCCTCGTCGAGCGTGTCAAGAGGACTCCGCTTCCCGCTTTGCTGGCGGCCAAAGAGTACGCCCGGTCCGCTTTCAGCATGAACACGCAGGCGGCAAACGATTTCGCTCGCAACCTACACGCCACAGTGAATGCGTTCTCGGGAATGCGACCGTAGTCATCGCGGCGCTTCCGTCGCGGACCCGCATCGGTTTCCTCCGCCTGCGCGACGCCTGAGCGGGGGGACAAGGGGGGGAACTTCGAACCACCGGAGCGGTTTTGGCCAGAAAGCATTTCCGCGAGCCGTAGGACATTATGGCCAAGAAAAATAGCGCGGGCATGCTCCTGTACCGGTTGCGCCGCTCAACGCTCGAAGTGTTTCTCGTCCATCCCGGCGGTCCGTTTTGGCGCAATACGGACGCCGGCGCGTGGTCGATTCCCAAGGGGGAATTCGACAAGCATGAAGAGCCGCTCGACGCAGCGAAGCGGGAGTTTCAGGAAGAGACAGGCTGTCCGGTGGAGGGAGACTTCATCGAGTTGGCGCCCCGCAAACAACCCGGCGGCAAAGTTGTACATGCGTGGGCTGTCGAAGGAGACTGTGAAGCGGAATCCATCAAGAGCAATACGTTTTCACTGGAGTGGCCGCCGCGCTCCGGTAACCGCCAGGAATTTCCGGAAGTGGATAAAGCAGGATGGTTTAACCTGGAGGTTGCCAGACGAAAAATTCGGCCGGGTCAGGTAGGGTTTCTGGACGAGTTGCTGGAAAAGACTTCGGCGGGCCGAAAAAAAAGTTTGTCCTGACGCGCGCCCTTTCTCATTCCTTGGCATCCCCTTCGACGGAGTTTATCCTGAGCGTAGCCGAAGGGCTCAGGCCATGCTTTGTGGCTTAGCGCGAGAACCTCCGATCTGTCGCGGCTGTATGATCATTATGTTTTGCGGCATACCGGGTTCAGGCAAAACTACTATAGCCGAACTGCTGGCGGCGCGGCTTGGTGATTTAGGGCGGGTTCAGCTGTTGAGTTCGGACAAGCTCAAAGCTCCGGTCTATCGGAAAATGTTGAAGACGCTTGGGCCGGATCAGAAGCGAGCCGAATTCGTCATTCTTGACGCAACTTTTTATAAAAAGGCCTGGCGCGAGCAGGTCGAAGCGCTCGCACACGATGAAAAGGTCATAACGGTGCACCTGGAGTGCGCCTTGGACATCGCTCTGGAGCGAAATAGAAAGCGGCGCCCGAACATCTCGGAAAAAGCGCTGCACGTCGTTTTTCATCGAATGGAGCCGCCGGACCGTCCGACGCTAAAAATCGATACGGCCAACCTCCCCGCTAGCGATGCCGCCGCAAAGATATTCGACCACGTTAAAGAGCAGCGCTGACCCCCTCCTTGATCTCCCCCGCGTGACGCGGGGGAGGACAGAGGTGGGCTTAGTTTTTCCGTTGGCGGAGGTCTTGTGCGAGTTCGATGAGATGGCCGTCAGGATCGCGCACGTAAGCCGTCCGTTGACCCCAGAACCGGTCGGTCGGCGGCACGACGGGCAAAGCGCCGCGCGCCACGACCTCGCCGAAGGCGCCATCGACATCCGCTACCTTGAAGCCGAGCTCAAACGCCGCCCGGTTCGAAGCCGGCGGTTCTAAGGACACTCCCAAGATATTCCCCATCGCGCGGCGCGTGTACAGCGCCAGGCGCGTAACGCCTGTGTCGAGTTGAGCGTAATCGCCGGACCGATGTCCGAGTCTGAGGCCCAACACTTCCGTGTAAAAGCGCAGCGCGCGGTCGAGGTCCGCGACGATCAGAATCACGTAGTCAGGCGCTGTCAGTTTCACATGCCCGTCGAAGCCGCAAACTTACAGATAACCCTTTTTCTTGAAGTAAAAATACAACGTCAGTGACGCCAATACCATGACCAAGAGGACGGCGAAGTAACCGTACCGCCACTCCAGTTCCGGCATGAATCTGAAGTTCATGCCGTAGATGCTTGCAATAGTGGTAATGACGATAATTATCGTGCCCCAGGCCGTAAGCCGCTTCATCGTCAAATTGAGCTGATTGGAAGTGGAGGCCAGGTGGATCTCTAGGGCCGCTGAGAGAATGTCCCTGAGGCTGTCGAGTTCTTCGGCAATGCGGATCAAGTGATCGTAGACGTCGCGGAAGTAAACCACATTCGCCGGCTGAATGAATGGGAAGTCATGGCGGGTGAGCTGGTTGAAAACTTCCCGCTGGGGCATGACCGCGCGCCGGATATGGACCAGGCTGCGCTTTAACCGCAGAAGCCGATTCATGTCTTCGGGCCGGGCCTGCGCGAGCAACCGGTCCTCAAGCGCGTCGATCTCGTCTTCGATGGCGTCGAGAATCGGAAAGTAGCTATCGACGACCAAATCCACGAGCGTGTAGAGAAGAAAATCGACTCCTCGGCTGAGAGCGGCCGGAATTCTCTCGTTAAACCGGGAATTCTCTACCAGGCCCGGCAAAGGGCCATAATGAACGGAAACGATCCAGCGGCGCCCCAGAAGCAGATCGAGCTCGGAGGGCTCGATGTCCCAATTGCCGTGGCGCAGCAACGGATGAATGGCGATATAGACGTAATCTTCGAATGACTCTATTTTCGGGCGCTGGTTCTGCTTGACGATGTCCTCTAATGTGAGGTCGTGGATCTTGAGCCACTGTTGGAGTAGGTGGGTCTCCTCGTCGGTCGGCGTATCGCAGTGAAACCACAGGTTGGAGTCAGCGCGCTGCAGGCAATCGAGCACGGAATCTCGACCGAGGGTCTCAAGGCCAGTTGCTGTGGCGCGCCTGATGGTGAGCATGTTTTGAAGCTTTATAGCATAACCTTCGGGCTACCTGGCTTATGGCCTATGGCGTATGGTCCTTTGTCGGTCTATATGCGATCAGCTATCAGCCATATGCAATCTGTGGTGAACCTACCTCAGTCGTCCCCCGCCGAGGAGATTTTTCTCGTTCAGCGATTTTATTACGGTTTGAACATAGCTCTTGATCGCCGTATTGGGATTGTCCGGAGCGGTTGTCTTGAGCGTGCCGGTCCAGACGACTTCGTTTTTACCCACATCATAGAGGGTGGTCTCCGACGTATAGACATCATAGCGATAGACGCTCGGCACCCCGTACAGACCGTACCAAGCGGCCGACACGTTACGGCCAAAAATGCCAAAGGCCGGGGACGGATAATAGCTCGGGCTCACTTCCGTCTTCTGTTCCACGCTGACAGACCGGGCGATGATCACAGCGTCGGCGCCGGCCTCTTGGGCCGCTTGCTTGAGCTTGCCCTCGTCGAGCTTTTCATCTTCCGGACTATACCGATAGCTCGGCAACCCGTCGACGCCGGCGGCTCTCAGCTGGGCCACGAATTCATCTTCGAAGTTCCGCCGGATACTGGGAGATCCGCCCATTCCACCCACCAGGACTCTGTTGAAGGAGCGGGACGTGTAGGCGGGATTGCTCCACTCGTTGACAAGCATTTTTGTCGCCGAGCAGCCGCTAGTGGCAACTGTAGCCACTAAAGTGCAAAGCGCAAAAATGCAGCGCGATGTGATCGTCATATGTCTAACCTCTTGAGCCGCCGTGACCCCGATTCCAACGGTGTTGAGCCCGATAACATGATAACACTCAAGCGAGGCTTTTCTAACTGCGCTCAAATTCGGAGGCCGGCGGGCTCCGCGGTAGATAGCGATTTCAAACTGCAACGGAAATCCTGCCCCTTTGACAACGGGGGAAAAGAGGATTACCAAACCAACGCTCGGAACGTGCTTTCGGGAAATGACGATGCCAAACGCGGGGAGGGTTACGCTTTGAGGTCAAACTTCGGGATGACGAGCAGCGACTCGACTAACCGATCGGTGCCGAATTTACTCGCGTAGATACCGATTGCGCCCAGGGGCAAAAACAACAACGTAAGGAGCCAGGCGGGCCATGTAAAGTGATAACCCAGCCAAGAAATGACATAAGGGAGCGCGGCAATTTCCAGACAAACTCCGCTCGAGAACACGAGCAGGCTCCTTTTCCAACGGCTGGTTTGTAGGCGGACGGCTTGTGAGTCCCAGAGGCACAATAAAAACCCTTCTAACAAAGACGGTTCGGAATCTTTCATACCTCTAGACTATCCTTTCGCGCCCGCCTCGAGTATTTAGACAATGGTTCGGACTGCCGGATCCGAGCGCTCGCGAACACTCACGGGCCCAGACCGCCGCCCCGCCGGCGTGACACGAAGCGGCATATTAAGGTCCGCGAAGAAAGAAATCAAGCGGATCAGGGTGAGAGAGGATCGAGGTGGAAACGCAGTCAAAAAAATCGCAAAGAGGAGGGAAAACGCCAGGAGCGGGGGAGCCGAGGGTTAAACCAAAAATCCAGGTAAGCCGATGTCCAATAGCGCCACGTCGATCTCGCGGCAGTAGCGACGATACAGATCAATGGCCTCTGCGCCGTCCCTGCTACCATCCGGCTTGACATCAACGAGCGGTTGATATGAAAATGCGTCATTCGAGTTGAGGAGAAACATCATGGAAAAGACTTTAGCTCGCGGTTGCGGCGTCGCTCTACCGGAGCAGGTTTCGTTTTTGATCAAATCAGGAAGTTTTCTGACTGCATGCGCGGCGATCTTGTATGTTTTGCTGGCCGCCGACTATCCGGCCGTCCACGACACGCTTCACAACTTCCGTCATGGGTTGGCCATCGTGCCTTGTCACTGAAGACCGCTCTCGGGTTTTTATTCATCGTTGCTTCGGCGATCCCCGCCCTGCGGGCTGGCGAGCCCCAGATCTATTTTAAGAATTCTCCGCCTGTCGAGCAGCTGCGTCCTTTTTACGACCCGACGACTCTGTCACTCCTGGTCACGGCCGCGGATGGCAGACCGGTCACGCAAGGATGGCTGGAGATTCGGCTCGACGCACCGAAGCCGAGTGGGTTTTTCTCGACGGATTTTCCACTGGTAGAGGGGAGCCGATTGCTCGAGATGCGGTTGCCGCTCAGGAGCGGCAGGGCGGAGTGGACATACCTATTTCCGATCCGCGGTAAGTATGAAATCAGCGTTGACTTCGTCACGGCGGAAGGAAAGCAGGCGACCCGGACTTTTTCACTTCAAGTCAGAGAGCACACAAATAAGTGGACCTTCCTCGGGATCTTTACCCTCGCGCTGTTTGCCAGCGGTATGGTCGCGGGACGGATTTTCACGCGTGCTTCCCGCGGTGCTAAAGACAAACTGGTCGCGTGTCTATTGCTCTCGTTCGTTTGCTCCGGCTCATCAGCGGCGTTGGCGGCGCGAGAAGAATACTCCGGATGGCTGGGGGTAGACGCGGCGACAGTGGGTAAACCGACGCGCGTGCATTGGCGTTTGTCGGAAAATGGCGGCGGAGGGCGGCCGCGGGCAGCGCTTACGCTGACCATCACTCACCTGGAAAAAAGTAAGATCGTATTTGCCGTGGAGCGGCTTTGGGTCGCGGGAGAATTCTCGATGGATTTTCATTTTAGCGACGGCGCGAATTACCGCGTTCTCGCGAGCGCCGAGATCCCAGGCTACCGAACTGTCCGCACGGAACGGTATTTGTCGGTGACTGGCGTAGAGCCTCAGGTCGCGGCCATGCTTCCAGCGCTGTCCTTCTTTGTCGCGGTAATTGCTATCGGACTAGGTGTGGGGAGATGGAGTAAAAAGGCCCCGCCGGGGTAACCGATGAGATATGCGATGCCAGCGTCGCACGGTGAAACCGCAGCGAACTATACTTTCGATCGCTACAGCTCATGGAGTTATGGGTGGGGGCGCGATTGCCGACGAGATCACCAGGGCAAATCCGATGATCACAGAAGCCAGAACGATAGCGATCGCAAGGTTTCCCTTCTTCAATTCATCCCACTCATCCACGGGAGTGAGCCAGGTGAAAACCGACAGCAGTATCCAGAGGGAAAGGACCATTGTGAAAACGCCAACAGCGCCCCATCCTATTAGTTTGAGGTAATCGACAAGAATAGTCATCGGTCCGGCCTCCTTTTAATTGTTGGGTCGCAGCCTATTTTGTCAGCGGACCGCCGTCAACTCATTGACGCGGAACAGGGCTAGATTCTAACGAGCGTTACGAGAAATCGATGGGTAGGGGAGCATTCAACCGGATCGGATGGTGGGTTGCCAGAGTGTCGATCAAGGGATGAGCTTGGAGAAGCGAAGGCACACAAGCAGTTTCGCGTTTCGGGTTTTGGAGTCTCGAGTTCCTCCTCGCCCAACCCGAAACACGAGACCCGAGACCCGAAACCGAGAAGCTATCGGAGGGCTCGTTCCTTGATCGTTGCCGGCGGGTGAAATAATCCGGGTTAGAACCAGAAGCTATAATAGAAACCTTAACCCTCAGCCACATCGATCAACACGCCGTCTGGATCGGCCAGCTGAAATTGGCCGAAGCAGCATTTGGCGAAGAGTTTTTGCCTGGCTTCACGCTCGGGGTTCTTCTCCGGGCGATCGTCTTGCGGCGCATACCTGCTTCTAACCTTTTCCAGATCGGCTTTAAAGGCGGCGAGGCTTTCGACTTTGAAGCCGATGTGATCCAAAGCGGGCCGCTCGATCCCAGAACCTTCGTAGTCTCTGATCTGCCAGGGAAAAATCGCCAGAGTGACTCGGCCGTCCGACAAATAATGATTCGGATCGCCGGCAGGTTTCTCCAGCTCCGTCAATTCAAAGACGGTGCGGTAGAACTCGGCGATTTTTTCGGGCTCCACGACGCGCAAGGCAAAATGACCGACGCGCCGCGGCATTTCTTCATCTTTTTCGACGTAGAGGTCGCGCCGATTTTCCATTCCTTGTTGCGATAGGTCGAAGACATTGCCGGCCGGATCGTGCGTGCTGATGCCGGCGAACGGGCGGTTTCCCGGCCGTTTGAGCACGCGAACGGACGGATATTTTTCCTTGAACCGCGCGAAGACCAGCTCCACGTCCTCAACTTCGAAGCCGAAATGATCAAAGCCGGCTTGGCGGCCCGGCGCGCGCGGGTTAAGGTTGACTCCGACATAACCGTCGCGTACCACCACGGCGCCGCCTGCTCGCGCCACACCCGAACGTTTTAGACGAAATACATCTCGGTAAAAATCGCCCTCTTCATTAACGTTGCTGCTGACAATCGCCAAGTGCTTCATTTGGGCAAACATTGCGGCCTCCGTTGTTTCGGTAAGCTGAGCGGCAGGCTATTCGATAGGGGAGCTCATTGTCAACCGAAGCCTGCCCCCTACACATTGACGACGACAACGCCCTTGGGCTCGAGATAATAATCCAAGGCCTCGGGGCCATGCTCGCGACCGACGCCGCTGGACTTTACCCCGCCGAAGGGAAGCTCGTCATAACCGTAGTGAAGCGAGTTGACCCACACATTGCCGGCCTGGAGTTTGTCGATCGCCTTGTTCGCGTAAAGGAGATTGCGCGTCCAGATCGAAGACCCAAGTCCGTACTCCGAGGCGTTGGCCTTCTCGATCGCTTCATCAATCGTTTTGAAAGTGTAGACCGGCAGGGCCGGGCCGAACACCTCTTCCTTGGTCACGCGCGCGTCATCGGGGACGTTAGTCAACAGAGTCGGCATGTAGAAAGTCCCCTTGTCCAACTCCCCGCCTTTGGGCCGCTCGCCGCCAAAGAGGGTCTTGGCGCCGCGCGATTTTGCCTCTTGCACCTGCTCTTCGACTTCTTGTCTCTGGGACTCGAGGTGAATCGGTCCCATGCGGGTTTCCTTGTTCATGCCGTTGCCCAAGGTCTTTTTCTTCAGAATTTCGACCAACCCGCCGAGGAACTTTTCGGCTATCGATTCTTGCAGGAACAACCGCTTTACGCCGAGACACATCTGGCCGCAGTTGAAGAAACGGCCGACGTCGGCCATCTTCACCGCCATATCCAGGTTGGCGTCCTCCATCACGATCATCGGATCGCTGCCGCCAAGCTCCAGCGTTATTCGTTTGATCTCGCGACCCGCAACTTCCATGACGTGGCGGCCGACGGGCGTGGAGCCGGTGAAAGCGATGCGGCGAATCCGCGGGTTGCGCAGGATCTCCTCGCCGACGCTCCCGCCTGGACCCGTGACCACGTTGACCGCTCCTTTCGGTAAAGTCTTTTGAGCTTTTCCTTCGCCGTAGGTTGCCTGCTGTATCAATTCGATCGCGCGAACGGTCGCCAGCGGAGTCGTGCTGGCGGGCTTGATGATGATTGTGTTGCCCGCCGCGAGCGCCGGACCGAGCTTCGTGCCCATCAGCGTCAGCGGAAAATTCCACGGCACGATGCCCCCGCAAACTCCAATGGGCTGGCGCACCACCATGCCATACGCGCCTTTCTGCGGCAGCGGGACGTGGGAGCCGCGCACTTTCGATGCCAGCCCGGCGTAAAATTCCAAACCGTGCACCAGGTGATGAATCTCCAGACCCGCTTCGAACAGAGTCTTGCCTTGTTCCTGGGTGAGCAACTGAGAAATTTCCGCGCTGTTCTTTTGGATCAGCTCGCAGGCATTCATCAGCGCATGGCCGCGATCTTCCGCCGTGGTATCGGACCATTCCTTAAACGCGGTTTCGGCGGCGTCGATGGCCTGCTGCACGTCCTTCTCGTTTCCCTTGGGCGCGGTGTCGACAACCGCGCCCGTTGCTGGATTACGAACCTCGTATTTGTCTCGGGTGACCGAGTCCACCAGCTCTCCGCCAATTAACATCTTTGCCATTGCGTGACCTCCGCTTTTCGGTATTTCACATGTCGCGCGCCGTGAAATCGCCGCCGCTTGTCATCGAAAACTGCGGCGGGATTGTTTTCAGCGAGCAGTCATGCAGTTGCTGAATGCTTTTGACTGGTTATTGATCCTGCTGAAAAATCCTCCGTTCATCCTTCGAGAACCTCAGAGCCCGTCCTGAGTTCATCGAAGGAACGAACGGAGGAGCGACCGAAACATTGGAGATCTTTCCCGTTCATGCTGAACTTGTCGAAGCATTCTTAAAGTTTTTCAGCAGAATCCTTATTTACCTTTGAATTGCGCCGTTCTCTTCTCGAGGTAGGCCTTCACGCCTTCCTGGCCATCCTCGCTGGCGAAAGCTTGAGCGAGCAACTCGCGCTCGAAAGCCAATCCGTCCGGCAAAGACAATTCGAGACCGGTTTGAATGGCGCGTTTAACTTTGCCGACGGCGAAACTGCTCTTGTTGGGCACGATGAACTGGCGCGTGTAGTCCAAGACCTGTCCCATGAAATTCTCGCGGTCGTAGATGTAGTTAACGAGTCCCATTTCGAGGGCTTCTTCGAAGGCGATGGTCTTGCCGGTGGCGCAAAGCTCCATGGCGCGCGCTTTGCCGACCAACCGCGGCAGACGTTGGGTGCCGCCCATACCCGGCATCACGCCTAGATTGATCTCCGCCAGACCCACGCGGCCCCCCTCTTTTTTGGCAATCCGGATATCGCAGGCCATAGCGATTTCGAGACCGCCGCCGACCGCGTGACCGTTAATGGCAGCGATGACGATCTTGGGAGTGTTTTCCAACCGCATCAGCACCTCATGTCCGTGCAGCGCAAAGTTATTTTTGAACGCCAAAGACTTGCTGGATAGCATGTTGATGTCCGCGCCGGCGGAAAAAAACTTCTCAACTTTACCGGTGATCACAATGGCGTGGACGTTGTCGTCGAAACGCGCATCGAGAATCGCGGCGTCCATCTCCTTCAAAAGTTCGGTGGTGTAGCTATTGACCGGCGGCCGGTTGATCTCCATGACGGCGACGCCGTTATCGACGCGGTATTCGATCATTTTGCCTTCTGCCATAGCTCAAGCCTCCCTCGGTTTAGTCCTGCTTTTTTCACTTAACCGGCATCCCCGCGCAAGTCAAGGCCGGAATCGGGTCTCGGGTCTCGCGTTGAGTGTCTCGCGTTGGGGCGGAGGAAACTCGAGACTCGAAACCCGAGACTCGAAACTGCCGGCTCTATTTAAGCTGGGTTGGCAAGTCGTTGGAAGTATGGCATGAGTAACGAAAATTTTTAAAACTGCAAGGAGGCGTTATGAAGGTAAGGCCCAAGCGAAAACCGATCAAGTGGCCCGATGGGGCGCAAATCGCTATTACCCCGTGCGTGGCGTTTGAGACTTGGCCTGAAGATTTAGGGGGCCCGTTCTCGCGCCAGCAGCAGAACCGTCGCGCCTTTCCCAAAAACGCGCTCACCAAGAAAGATTTGGGCGTCATTACCGACCGCGAGTTCGGCGAGCGCGTGGGAATCTATCGGTTTCTCGAAATTCTCGAAAAAGAAAACATCCGGACCTCTTTCTTTCCCACGGGCATTACCGTTCAGAACTATCCTGAGATTTTCAAAGAAATCGTCGAGCAAGGACACGAAGTGGGCACCGAGACTTGGATTCATGACTATAGCTACATGAAAAAGCGCGCGCAGGAAAAGAAGGATCTGCAGAAGACCGTCGAGGTCGTGAAAAAAGTGGTGGGCAAAGCGCCGGCCGGCTATCTCTCGACGGGCATTGCCCCGAGCGTCAACACTCCCGAGGTCATTGTCGAGTGCGGCTACACTTACTGGATGGACCCGCAACATCAAGAGACCCCCTACACCCTCAAGCTGCAAGGCAAAGAATTGACCGTGCTGTCGTATTTCCAGGATTTGAACGATTATTCCAGTTATCAGCGCGCGGGCAGAACGCCGCGAGATCTTCTTCAGATGTGGAAAGATTGCTTCGATTGCCTTTATGAAGAGGGGGCGACGGATCCCAAGTTCATGGTGTGGGGAAATCACCCGTTTGTCGGCGGGCGGCCGTTTCGCGCCCTTCTGCTCCGGGAGTTCCTTCGCTACGCCAAGAGCCACGGCAAAGTTTGGTTCGCCACCGCCGGTGAGGTCGCGAAATGGTATCGCGATAACTACCGTGACGCTCAAATCGAACAATGGCCAAACTTCGCTTTCGCCGGCCGCGCCGGAAAACTTTCGGATCTCACGAAAGCAAACTAAGCCCCCCTCTCTATCTCCCCCGGTCGCCGCCGGGGGAGATGAAAGAGGGGGAGAGTTAGAGGAACTAGAAACTATTTGAATCTCTCCTGCTCTTCGAAATGAACTGCCGTTCATAGAGAGCCTGGAGCTCTGCTTGAGTCGTGATCTGCGCGACGCTTTTGTCGTCGCGGATTCGCTTGATCCGCGCAAAACGGAGCGCAAAGCCCGAGCTGTATTGCGGGCTTCGTTGTATCTCGTTATAGGCCACCTCGACGATGACCTCCGGTTTTACCGTTACCGTATAGCCGTCGTCGGCCAGCTCAAGTTCTTTTAGCCTGGAGGTCATTTCAGCGAATTCTTTGTCGGTCAATCCTTTGAAGGTTTTGCCTACCGGAGCGAATCCTCCTGCTCCGTCGGCTACCGCGAGATGGTAATTGGAGAGCCAGCCGCGGCGCCGCCCGGAACCGCGATCGGCGGCCGTGATCACGCAATCGACCGTTTCGGCGGGCTTGATCTTAAACCAGAGTTTGCCGCGGTTGCCCGGCATATAAAGACTGTTCAAGGCTTTCGCCATCAAGCCTTCTTGGCCCGCTGCGAGGGCTTCGTTCAAAAAACCTTCCGCCTCGAGTTTATCTCCGGTAATTTTCCGCCGCGCCAGATATCTCCCGCCGGTCATGGACTCGAGCTTCGACCAGCGCTCTTCATAAGGCTCGTCGATGAGAGAGCGGCCGTTCAAAAAGAGGCAATCGAACAGATGAAGCGCGAGCGGAATCTCGATGGCGGCCGATTCTATTCCATGAATGCGCTTGAAGCGTCGCATGAGTTCTTGAAAAGGAAAGGGCCGCCCATCTTTTCCGATCGCCACGACTTCACCGTCCACTATGAAAGAATCTCCCTGGAGATCCTTTCGCGCGAGATCGGTGATTTCCGGAATGCTCCGAGTCACTTCGGAGAGGCGGCGGCTCCAGATGCGCACCCGGTCACCTTCTTTGTGAATCTGAATGCGTGCGCCGTCGTATTTAAACTCCAGCGCCGTCTTCCCCTGATGGGCTTCAAAAATCGCGTCGAAATCTTGCGACAGTTCGGAAAGCATCGGGAGAACGGGAACGAAGAGCTTGATGTCGACCTGCTGAAGAGCCGCGGCTCCACCCGCCAGCGCAACCGCAGCGACTTCGGCAAGGTCGGAAAGAAACAGAGCCGCGCGCCGCACGGTTTTTAAATCGGCCCCGGCGGCGCGCGCGATCGCTTCCTGAATGAGCCCGTCGTGCAGGCCAATGCGAAGTTCGTTGTGCAGCAGGCGAAATAGGATTGGCCCTTCTCTCGCCCCCGCCCTCTCGACAAGTTCTTTGAGCCGGGCAAACTTTTCTCGTCGCGAGCCTTTTCCGCTGGCCTCGGAAATCTTGGCGAAGCTGAGCGCCACGTCGTGAATCGTCAGCGGCGTCGGCGCCGAATTTTGGGTCATGGGAATTTTTCCGACTTCAAAGAAAGCCCCCGCGCCGATGTCGAGAGTGCGAGGGTCGGACACCGGAAAAGGGCGGCCGGATAAAAAAGCGACGCCGTGGCGGATCTCGTCGGGCTGAAGCTGCTGGAGATACGCCGCCGCGGCGGCGACTTTCGCCAGCCGGCTCGGCGTCTTCTCAAGCTCGTAACAGAGCGCTGCAAATGCGGAAAAGTTCATCAACTATACTTTAACATGCGGCTTCGAACTGCGAAAAAGCTTGACTCTGGTCGTTTAGGTTGGTATTTGATGCGTACGTGTACATAACGGCAATCAATGTCCCGCGTCTGTAGTGATGAGCCTGATTCAATGGGCTAACAAGAGGAGCGTAAGCATTCCTCGGTGCGGGAATATCGGTGAGCAGTGCCAGTTGCTATTGCGAATTTTTCGCAAGGGGCGGCTGGCTTTTTTGTTTTAAGTCACGGCGAAAGGGAATTTCTATGCCGACCTATGTCGCCTTGGTTAATTTTACGGATCAAGGGATCCGGCAAATCAAACAAACCACGGAAAGAGCAAAGGGCTTGATCAACGCGGCCGCGAATCTCGGCGTTAAGGTCAAGGAAATTTACTGGACCATGGGGGCCTACGACGCTTTGTTTATCGCCGATGCTCCGAACGATGAGGCCGTGACGGGCCTGGCCCTGAGCCTGGGAACGTTGGGAAACATTCGGACGCAGACCATGCGGGCCTACAATGCCGACGAGGTGGCCAAGATTTTAGCCAGGATTCCTTAAACGGTTCTTTGTTGTTGTTTTGGATCATTCCCGGCGGGAGGGTGCCATGGGAAAAATCGATCTTTCAATTGGAATCGGCGGCGCCGCGGGGCAGGGGATCGCCACTCCGGGCGATATTTTGGCGCGTATCTTCGTGCGCCGCGGCCTGCATCTGAATGCCTACAACGCCTACCAGTCGATCATTCGCGGCGGGCACATCTTCCTGACGCTCAGGACCGGCGACGAACCGGTTCTTAGCTTCGGCGATAAGTTGGATGTCCTCATTCCGCTAAATCAAGACACCATGAATCGCCATCTCCGGCTCATGGGAGACGGTTCGGCAGTGCTTTATAACAGCGATAAGATCAAGCCGGGAACCACGGCTGACGGCGTCCAGCTCTGCCCGTTTTCCGTTAAAGAGCTCGCGCCCGCGATCAAGGGCGATCTGGTGCAAAATACGATTGCTTTGGCGGCGGTGCTGCGACTCATCGGCGTTGAGTTCAAGGTGTTGGAAGAAATTCTGACACTGCAGTTCAAAAGAAAAGGACAGGCGGTCGTCGCCGAAAACGTCGGTGTGGCGCGCGCGGGCTATGACTACGCCGCCGGGCATTTCAAGCCGTTTCCTTTTTCTCTCCCCAATACGGGCAAGCCGTTGGGGTTTTTCGAGGGAAACCAGGCTCTGGCGATGGGCGGGGCCGCAGCCGGCGTCCGTTTCTATTGCGCTTACCCGATGAGCCCGTCTTCCGGCGTGCTTCACTGGATGGCGCGGCATGCCCGACAACTGGGTATTATGGTGCGGCAAGTCGAGGACGAACTTGGAGTCATCAACATGGCCATTGGCGCCGCGCACACGGGCTGCCGCGCGATGTGCGCTACTTCCGGCGGGGGCTTTGCGCTGATGAGCGAGGCTCTCGGCTCCGCGGCTATGATGGAGATTCCGGTAGTATGCATCAATGTTCAACGCGCCGGCCCGGCCACCGGAGTGCCGACCAAGACGGAACAGGGCGATCTCTGGCAAGTCATGGGCGCCGGCCAGGGAGATTATCCCCGAATCATCGTCGCGCCGACCAACATAGTCGACTGTTTCGAAACTGTGCCACAGCTTTTCAATCTGGTGGATAATTTCCAGTGTCCGGGGATTATCCTCACGGATCTCTTACTCTCGGAAGGTCGCTCCAGTGTAGATCCCGCCGATTTGAATTTTAACGTCCCCATCGACCGGGGCGAGATCATCGGGCTCAACGGAAAGGCTCCTCCCGTCAACGGTGGCTACCAGCGCTTCCGCGTCACCGAGAGCGGCATTTCCCCGCGCGCGCTTCCGGGGACTCCGGGTTACGCCCACGTGGTGGCCACCGACGAGCACGACGAAGAGGGAGTGCTGATCAGCGACGAATTTACCGATCCTCACAAGCGCCAGGCGATGCATGAGAAGCGCATGCGCAAGATGGAAGCGATCCTCCCTCAGCTGGATCCGCCGCGGCTCTTCGGGCCGCCTGACGCTGCGGTCACGTTTGTCGGCTGGGGCTCAACCGAGGGAGTCATCCGCGAGGGAATGCAAAAACTCGCAAGCCAGGAAGGCATCGTCGCGAACCATCTCCAGATCAAATGGCTCGTGCCGCTGCACGCCGACGCGATCACGGCGCTCCTTTCCAGCGCCAAAAAACTCGTCATTGTGGAGAATAATTATAGCGGTCAGTTTGCTCGCTATCTCAGATCGGAGACCAGCATTGTGGCGGACGGTCATATTCGAAAATACGACGGCGAGCCGTTCATGCCGCACCATATCGTCGACGGCGTTAAAGCGATTTTGGCCGGCAGCACGCAGAACTACGTGCCGGTTCACGAAATCATGGTTTAAGGAGAGCGCTATGAGTATACCGATGGCTAAAACAGAACTTAAAACGCGGGGCCCGGGCGGGCCGCGACCCGAGCGCGGCAAGCTCACCATCAAGGACTTCAAGGGCAAGAGCGAACCCGACTGGTGCCCCGGCTGCGGCGACTTCGGCGTGTTGAGCGCCTTGAAGCAAGCGATCGCAGAGTTGGGTCTTTACCCGCACGAGGTGATGGTCATTAGCGGGATCGGCTGCTCCTCAAACCTCCCCGGCTATATCAATACGTACGGCATGCACACACTGCACGGCCGCGCGCTCGCCGTCGCCACGGGAGCGCAGCTTGCGAACCATACACTCAAGGTCATTGCCACGGGCGGCGACGGCGATGGCTACGGAATCGGCGGGAACCACTTCGTCCACTCGATGCGGCGCAATGTGGATCTCACCTACATCGTAATGGACAACCAGATCTACGGGCTGACCACGGGTCAGATCTCGCCCACGAGTCTCAAGGACATGAAAACGAAAAGCACGCCTTTCGGTAGCGTGGAAAATCCCATCAATCCTATACCGCTAGCGATCGCCGCGGGAGCGACCTATGTAGCGCGCGGGTATACGGGGCAGGTGAAGCATCTGGTGGATTTGATCAAGGGCGGCATTCAACATAAGGGCTTTGCTTTGATCGATGCCTTCAGCCCATGCGTGACCTACAACCATGATAACAGCCACGAGTTTTTCAAGCAGAGGACCAAGAAGCTGGAGGAGATAGGCCACGATCCGACGGATTTTGGCGCGGCTATGAAGCAGGGTTATATGTGGGGCGAGGTGATTCCCATCGGTCTTTTCTGGAAACGTGAGGATCTGCCGAGCCTCGATCAGCTGGAGCCGGTCCTCGAGGAAGGCGGTCCTCTTTCCCATCGCTCCCTCGGCGTGCCTCCGGAGACCGCCCAAGCGCTCATCAGGGAACTGATGTAGGCGACCGACGACAGACCACCGACTACAGACGACAGACCGTCAGGTTTGCGTGCTTCGTCTGTAGTACTCCGCTGTTGTTCGACACGGTCGTGAAAAGGGATTCATCCAGTCTTCCCGCTGTCCACTCTACTTCGTTGGGCGAAAATAGTTTCTTGTGCCGAGTTGCGTGTTTCTACTTCCCTCCCGTTTATCCCGAGTCCCTCGTTACAGCCTTATGGGCCTACTCGGGACACCGTAAACCCCGAGTAGCGCGCAGCGCGTATCGAGGGGAACCTGAAACCAGCAACCTGAAACAAGAAACGAGGTAACATGAGCGCAGCGATCATTACCAACGCTCTGATCATTCCGATGACCGAGGAGCGGAAGTCGTTCAACGGATTCGTCCGTTTCAGGGACGGCCTCATTACGGAGGTGAGCACGGGCTCGCCGCGAGAATGGATCCAGTCGGAACAGATAATCGACGCTAGGGGGTTCGTTCTGATGCCCGGTCTGGTCAACGCCCACACGCACCTCTACCAAGTCTTGCTGCGCGCGGTGTGGGAGGATCTACCGCTCATGGCCTGGCTCAAGAGCATTTACGGCGCGGCCCAAGTTCTTCGGCCCGAGCATTTCTACGCCGGAAGTTTGCTCGGCTGCGCTGAGGCGATTCAAAGCGGCGTGACGACCGTTTGCGAGCACAATTTTCTCAATCCTCACCCGGACTGCGCATCTGAAACGATTCGCGCCATCAGCGAATCAGGGCTCCGCGCCGTGTTTGCGCGAACAGTGATGGACGCCGGTGAAATCGTGCCGGACTGCGTCAAAGAAAGACCGGAACAAGCATTCCGTCATGTCGAGGACCTCCTTACCGCCAACGGCGGAAACGATCGGCTTGCTATCATGACGGGTCCCAATACCCCGCCGCTGAACACGACTCCGGCGCTGCTGAAGGAGATCCGGCGCTTTGCCGAGGAGAGATCGCTCGGCATCAGCGCCCACGTCGCGGAATCGAAATCAGTGGTAGAGTTCACTCGGGAGAAGCACGGCAAATCAGGCGTTGTCGAATTTCTCGACGACTACGGCATTCCCGGTCCGGCTGCGCTATTTGCGCACTGCGTCCACGTGTCGGATTCTGAGATCGGTATTCTCAAAGAACGCGGCGCGTCCGTGTCGCACAACCCGGTCAGCAACATGATGTTGGGTGACGGGGTCGCGCCGGTCATCGAAATGCTTAGACGGGGAGTGAACGTCGCCCTGGGTACGGACGGCGCGGCCAGCAACCACTCGCAGGATCTTTTTGAAACCATGAAATGCGCCTCTCTGCTGCAAAAAGTTCACCATCAGGACGCGAGCGTTATAGACCCCTATACGGTGTTGCGCATGGCGACCGGTGGCGGAGCGAGCGCTCTGGGTCTATCGGCCTGCGGAACGATCGAGGTAGACAAAAAAGCGGATCTGATTCTGATTAATCTGGAGAGGATCCATGATCAGCCGGTCAATGACACCTTCAGCCAGCTGGTGCATTGCGCCAAAGCGAGCGACGTCGAGACCGTCATCGTAGACGGCGAGATCGTGATGAAACAAAGACAGCTGCTGCGCTTGAACGAAGTACAAATCCTTGAGCAAGCCAAAAGAGCAAACATCGACCTCATGGAGCGGCTGCGGCCGCTCTCGTTCTAAGATCGAGCAATTTGTCCTTCACGGGCTTTCTTGTTGCGACGCTGATTTCCCTGCGTGCTGCACCAGCCGTTCCAGCTCGCCATAGGGCTGGGCGCCGACCATGAGATAGCGGCCGGCAAGGAAGGTCGGCACGGCGTGGACCCCGATAGCGGCGCACCGTCGCCAGTCTTCATCGACCGCCTTCTCATAGGTCCGGCTCCGTAAGACATCAGTTGCTTCGTCCGCGGGCAATCCCACGTCCGCCGCAATCTGGCTGAGGACTTCTGTCTTACCGATATTCTTGGCGTCGACGAAATAGGCGCGGAAAAGGGCGTCGTTCATCGGTTGCGCCTTGCCGTGCGATTCGGCCCATTTCGCCAGCTCTTGCGCGAGCCGGCTGTTGTACGACATGTTGCGCTCGACATTGTAGGGCAATCCCTCGCGATCCATATTCATCTTCATCTGCTGATTCCGAGCGGCATATTCCGGTCCGCGCTCGTTGCCTTCTTCCGGAGTTTCCGGATGGAGAGGAAAATGCGTGAACTTGATCGCGAGATCGTAGTTGGCTTTGAGTTTCTCGACACGCCCGGTGACGAGATAGCACCACGGTCAAACGAAATCGGAAAAAACTTCAAGAACGAGCGGTTCCGCCATGATAGCCTCCCATTGTGGCTCTGCTGCTTAGATTCTACGTTTCCGGTTCGCAGAAAGTCAAAGGGGAGGACTCTTGGCTTATGGCGTATGGCTTATAGCTTATAGTTAAATCCCAATTCAAAATACCAGAAACGTGGAATGGCATAAGCTATCAGCTATATGCCATTAGTGACTGGATAGAAAATCTTCTTCCCTTTCGGGCGGGCAAAGGGCGGCAACCGATGCGCATGACAGCCGTCGTCCAAAATATGGCGCGCCGGGAAGCCGCGAACAAGAAGGGCATCGGCCAGGAGCTGGCGATGACAACGCCATGGAACGGCTTCCGCGCACATGATCGCGAGTCGCTTGTTCTCGGCGAGCGCTTCCATCTCCTTCATGATGGCATCGAATTCCGGCGTGAGCATGAAATCAGCGTAGCCACGAAACGCTCCTACCTTCCACGCTCCATTCGGCGAATCGCGCCCGGGTTGGCGGAATCCGCCGAGGTCGCCGCGCCAGATGTAATCGATGCCGCGACTCTCCACCAACGCGGCCAACGCCTCGCGGCGAAACTGCGAATGGCGTTTTGATACGGGCCAGCGCCGCACATCGACAAGCAGCTCGATTGTATGCGCTGCCAGTAAATTCATGAAGGCGTCGATTGGGCGCGTGGAATGGCCGATGGTATGCACAGCTCGTGGCGAATCGCAGCTCATGATGATCAACATAACCGAACCATGGCTGATCTGAAAGATAAGGGGATGTGCTAGGATCGCGCCATGTGGCGTTCCGTACCTCTGACACTCTTCTGGTTTTTCTACATGGGTTCTGTGGGGATTGTTCTTCCCTACTATAGCCTCTACCTAAAAGAGAATGCCGGCCTCTCGGGCACTCAGTTAGGCTGGGTGCTCGCCATCCTTCCGCTCGTAAGCGTCATCGCCCAACCGTTCTGGGGACAGGTTGCGGATCGGACCGGCGCGCGCAGCCGCATGGTAGCGCTACTCTCGATCGGATCAGCCATGGGTTATTTGGCAATCGCAGCGGCGAAAGATTTTTGGTCTATTCTTTTCGCCACGGCAGCGCTCGCGACTTTTGGAACCGCGGTGCTGCCTATTACCATCTCCGTAAGCTTGGCATTTCTGCGCGATGCCGGGCCGCACGCCTTCGGGTTCGTGCGGGTTTGGGGCACCCTTGGATATTTTGTCTTGATCATCAGTTTTCCTTGGATTTTGAATCGCTACCAAGCCGCTCAAGGTCTGGTGGAACGGCAGGACATCTCTGATCCCGGGCTGGAGATCATGTTCATCGTGACGGCTGTGCTGACCGCGATCTCGGCCGTGATCGGCTTTTTTTTGCCCAAAGAAGGAGTTGTTGCCATGCGCGCGGCCAGAAGGGATTGGCGATCGCTGCTGGGCAATAGCGTGTACCTGCGGTTTCTAGCGTTTTCATTTCTAGCCTACCTTTTGTCGCAGGGACCCATGTGGCTTTTTCCCATTTTCGTACGCTCCCGCGGTGGAGATATCGAGGCGATTCGCAGCATGTGGATTTACATGCTCGCGGTTGAGATTCCTTTGGTGTTGGCCTCAGGTAGCGGTCTTCGGCACCTGGGCGCGCGCGGTCTTCTCGGCATCGGCGTATTCGTCGGTGGACTGCGCTGGACGCTGTGCGCCGTCACGACGGACCTGCAGCTCCTGTCCTACGTGCAGACGCTTCACGGCGTTACGGTCGTGGGTCTGCTCATGGGCGGACCGCTCTATCTCGACGGAATCGCGCCGGAGAAGCTCCGATCCACGGCTCAAGCCATGCTTTCCACGGTCGGTGTAGGGATCGCAGGGATCGCATCGAACCTGGGATCGGGATGGTTGCTGGACCATGCGGGGATTGACGCGCTCTATGCGGTCAGCGGGTTGGGTTCCGCTCTGCTCGGCTGCATTGTCTGGTGGATTCTTCCTTCTCCCGCCCGTGCCAAAGACTGACGACGATTTGTTTTTGGAATTGCCTGAATAAGATTTGTTCCAGCCCTGAGACGCCGGACGGATATTTTATCTAAAAATCCCGCCAGTGGGACAGGGTGCAACTACCTCGGCAATGACTCAATCGTGCCGTTTTATCTGGCATGTTCCTTGCTCCGTCTCGATAACATGAATTTCATCTGCCAGCATTGCTGTGAGTTGAGAGTCGGCAGAACCTATCGGGTCACCAGCGAGGAAGAAGGCGTTCGGTTGCTGGACATGATAGTGTGCGACTCCTGCTACCGGCAGGCAAAGCGACTCGGGCTGCGGGCTGAAGAGATCGGCGTCAACGATCAATTCGATTCCCGTCCATTCGCGAAAAGCGCAACGGGCTCCTAGGCACATGGCTGATAGCTGATGGCGTATGGATTGAACCATACGCTATAAGCCATAGGCTATCGGCCGAGTGCGCCATCCAAACCCGTTTTCAAATCACTGTACAGTAGTCGGTGAAACAGGTGTTCTCCCGCCTCGCGGCGGACTGACAGTCGCCCGGCCACATAAGCCGGCGAGGCGAGCCCCCGCTGGACTGAGCTGCAGATCGCGGCGTCCTCCTCCTGTATTCGCTCGCTCGCGGCGATGCTCGCGAGGTCGCGTTCCCGGGCTCGCTCGGAAATATCGGCGAAGTAAAAGTCGAAGATGATTTCCGTCCGATCCACTCCGCTCGGACAGACGAGGTTCGTGTCCAGGACCCCTCGGTACGCGTTGACCATAAGATTTGGATAGATCCAATAGTAGCGGGCTCGGTTTCCTTTACGGACGGCGCTCATGCGAACATCACCTCCGCGCTTGGTGATCGGACTGGACTGGAGGCAGAAACGCTCGCCGGTTTCAATCGTGTATTGGCTGCGGTCTAGAACGCTGCTCAGGCCTCGATGGAGGAGAGGCACGTGATAGCCGCCGTCGAGGTAGTTGTCAACGAAAATTTTCCAGTTGCAGTTAAGGCTGTATCGCCGCCGTTCCAACCAGTGGAGCTTTTCCAAGCCCAAGCGCCGTATTGGGTTCATCAGAGCACCGCTCAAAAATTCCGCAAGCGAGGATCCAACGGCTTCAAGCTTTACGAATACCCACTTTTCCCAAACGTCTACTTGAACGGGGACCAGACCCGTCATCGCGCGATCAAAGTTGCAGACGCCGGCAAAATCCGGTGTTCCTTTCAGCTCTCCTTTCAGTGTGTATGTCCAGCCATGATACGGGCAGCGCAGATTCTGGGTCTTCCCCTCCGACCGTGGCATCACGATGGCGGCATGGTGGCGGCAGACATTGAAGAAGCCGCGAAGAACGCCATCGTTTCCTCGGACGACCAGGACCGGTTCGCCGGCAATATCGCAGGTCAGATACTCACCCGCTCGGCGCACCTGATCCACGCGTCCCGCCAACTGCCACGAGCGGGAAAAAACGGTGCGACGCTCTAGCTGTAATACCCGCGGATCCACATACCACGGTGCCGGGATCGTGGATGCCTCAGCGAGAGGAGACTCGGCGCGGTAGCTTTCGACGATCTCTTTAACCGAGTCTCGGGTCTCGTGTCTCGCGTTGGCAGAGTTGGTGCTCGTTTTGGTCATTTTAGGGAATCCAAAACCCCCACAAAATCTCCCTTTTCAAAGGGGGAGACAAAGAGGGGTCAGAGGGACGTCGAATTATGTCAGCGACTTACGGCACATCGGGGAGTTGTCTTCGGCGCGCTTTCAATCCGTAAGGTCGAGTAATATGCCGTCCGGATCGGAAAGCGCATGGCGGCAGAGTTTGCACGCTTCGAGATTTTTCTGCCGCGTCGCACCGTCGCGCCCGATCGCGATTTTTCGCGCCGCAGAGGTTGGTTCGGCAGCGGACAGGGAGTCAATGTCCTGTTTCGTTTTCTCGAGATTTTCCACTTTAAAGCCGAAATGATCCAGGCCGGCCCATAACCCTCGATAAGAAACCATATCCCAGGGTTTCAACGCCAAACTTACTTTGCCGTCCGAAAGATAATAGGTGTTGTCACCCGACAAGCCCTCCACCGGCCGCAATTCGAAGACCTTCTGATAATATTCAGCGAGATACGCCGGGCGAGTGCTGCGGATCGCGATGTGATTGATCCAGCGCGGTTGATCCCAGCCTCCTTCCAAATAGCCCTCACGGACGTTCGCCATTCCCTTCTGCGAGAGATCAAATTGATTACCGTCGGGATCGTGGGTCCTCAGGCCGGCGAAAGGCACATGGCTTTGGCTTTGCGCGACGAACACGTCGGGATAAAACTGCTTTAGCCGGTCGCGCACTTTCTGAACATCCTCCACCTCTAGACCGAAGTGATCCAGTCCCGCGCTGAAACCGGGCTGCCGCTGCAGCAGGGCGAGGCCGATTACCCCGTCGCTCAGATGACCCCGGTCTTTATCATAATTGCCGTGCTCATCGGTCATTCCCTCGGTTATTTTTTTCATGCCGAAAACCGTCTTGTAGAAAATAGCCTCCCGGGCGTGGTTTTCCGTCTGGACGGCGATGTGTCTAATTTTTGTAAACATCGGTGTAGGCCCTCCTTCGCTGCAAATTCTTTTCAAAGATGGCGATGTCTGTCAACAGTGAACGGGGTTACCTCGCGGGGCGAGTCAGACAATTTTGTGCCGATCTCCTTTCCGATTGTGCAGGCACGCAGTGATCGCGATGTCATGCTGACGGTCGTTGAAGTCTAAGGCCTTAAATTTATTGTCGTAATTGATAAGCCGCCACGTTCAAGGTCTTCAAAATCATTGGCATATAATATGCACCATAGCCGAATTTATTTACTGTCATTGTTTCTTCACGGCACCGAATGGATGCGCTTCACACCGTTGACTCATCAGCCTCCGGGGCAGGATTACAACCCCTGGATCGTCTATTCGAGGTGGCGAAAAAGAAAACGATCATTCAGCTACGCTGGCCGCTCGTCATTCTCTGCTGCTATTTGCTCTTGTATTCCCCCGAAACCTGGTTGACCCCGGCTCAGACGCAGGCCATCCTCGTCTTTTACCTGCTTACCAACGTTTCGTTGTACCTGATGGCCGACGAGCTATTTGACTCACCCTATTTTTACGGGCCGCTGCTGTTTTTTGACACGGTATTTCTGGCTGTCTCGCTGGCGGTGAGCGGTGGCGCCACGCCGGATTTCTATATCGCCTGTTTTTTCACTCTGCTGTTGAGCTGTATATGCAACGATTCGCGCGGCTTGCTCGTGATTACTTTTGTTTCGCCGCTGCTCTATGGCTATGTCATATTTCAATCCGGCGCGACTCTCGATCCGAGCACGTATCTACGATTGCCTTTTCCGTTGGTGATCGCGATGTTTTACGGCTACTTTGCGCAGGTCGAGCGCCTCCGGCGAGTCGCTCGGAAGCATGAGGAGGAAGCCAAGCGATACCAGCGGGCGGCCGACGAGATCAGGCGGCAGCGCCAGCGGCTCGAAGTTCTTCATGAAGTCAACGTTGCAGTGACTTCGACGATCGATACGGTAAAGATCCTAAATATTTTTTTGGGAAAAGCCCTGACTCATCTTCCTTACGCGGCGGCGCTTATCCGCTTACGAAATCACGCGAGCCGAACGATGGAAACAGCGGCGCAGAAGGGACTGGTGAAAAAGGCGCCAGACCCATCAGGCGACCCTTATGCATTTGTCGACAGAGTGATCGACACCAAATCGCCCCTGATCATTCGCAATGCCGCTAGAGATGGAGGTATGGAAGACGTCAAAGGGTTACACGAAGAGGGCCTGGTTTCGGTCGTGGCAGTACCGTTGATCGCGAACGGGGAGGTCCTGGGAAATTTGGCTTTTTTGACCCGGGACGAACACGATTTTTCCCCCGAGGAGGTAAGTTTTCTTTCGACTCTGGCCGGGCAGGCGGCGATCGCCGTGCACCATGGGCAGCTTTTCGATCAGATACGTCAACAAGCGAGCGAGTTGCAAAACGCCAACAAGGTGAAAGACGAATTCTTGGGAGTCGTTTCACACGAGCTCAAAACCCCCCTCAATGTGATTTCCGGTTACACGAATATGCTGTTGGAGGCGATGCTGGGCGAGCTTAGCCCGATCCAAGAGAAGGCGCTGCAAACCGTCGCGCGACAATCCAGAGAGCTTCACAGTTTGATCAACTGCGTATTACAGGTAAGCAGCATCGAGGCGGATATGCTCGAGCCGGACATTCACGATGTCAACTTGTGGGAGTTTATTTGTGAGTTACGGTCTTCCTACGATTACCCGGTCGACAAAGAGGTAAAGCTCGTTTGGGAAGTCCCCACCGACTTGCCGGCGGTCCGTACCGACCGCGGAAAACTGAAGCACATCCTCGAGAACCTCGTGAATAACGCGATCAAGTTTACCGACGAGGGCACCGTGACGTTCTCCGCGCGCTACCGGCCGGGGAGAAAAATGATGGAGTTCAAAGTCTCGGATACGGGGATTGGCATCTCAAAGGATCAATTGGCGACGATCTTTGAACGCTTCCGGCAGGTGGATAGCTCGGATACGCGGGCCCACGGCGGCGTCGGCTTGGGCCTCTACATCGTGAAGAAGTACACAACGTTATTGGACGGGACCATTCAAGTCGACAGTAAACCCGGAGAGGGTTCGACGTTCACCTTGCGAATTCCGTGTCAGCTGCAAAAATCCGTTTCCGAACAGCCGCCGCAGCCGATCTCTACCGAAGCCCACACCTCCAACGCCGCTGTTTGAGCCGTAAAGCCCCTGGAAAAAAGGCGCGGCTCCAGCGTTGCGCTGCGTGAAGACTTTCCCGCGATCCGTCATGTTCGATTGTGATGGTCACATCATTGAATCCATTCCCGAAATGGCGCCGTTTTTGGACCCTGTCGATCGGGAAATCGCGCTGCGGCCTTCGCGCAACCGGCAGGGCGTCTTTGCTGAACCCGAAACACACCCGAGACTCGAAACTGTTTTAACCCTACGCCGAGGCGGGGAAAATCAGCGATTTAATCACGACGGGAACGGAACCGGAAGCCTCGATCAAGGACCCGATGTCGATGTAATCGAACTCGTTTAGAGCGATACCGTCTATCGAGATGATCGGGTTTGCGATCTTCATCTCTTCCTGGAAGTGAAGACCGATAATTCCTCCAATGTCCCCATCATTGACGAGCGCAAGCGGATGGCCTTTGGCCAGAATGTCTCTGAGGCCATCCGCCACGCCGGCGCAGAAAGATTGCAGGCGAGCAAAGGTCGCCGAGCCCTCCCAGTGAAAGGCAAGAGCGACGGGCTGCTTGCCCTGCAGGAGATCCAGTCTTGTCAACGAGCTGAGAATGGACTGTTTGACCGCGGCCGGATCGATCTCTTCGCCGTCGAGGGAAAGCGCGGGAGCCACCACCGGCACGTTACGTACCGGCACCGCCTCCAGGGGGGTGATAAAGATGGTGTTGCCACTGACCTGAATCGTATACTGGGAGGCGCCGATCACCGTGGCCCGAATTCTCGCCGCCGGTTCCATCACCAGTATTCCAAACGTTTGAATCCGCCGGTTGATCTCGTCCGCGAGGTGCGGTCCCAAATCGCCAAAGGTCGTTTTCTCACGCCGGTAAATGAACTCCGACACGCCTCCGGAAAAGGTGATGGCCTCGATCTCACCGCGATAGGCAAGGGGCGGCAAGCGTAGAAACGGGCGCGTCCTATCCCCGATCGTTTTGGGGCTGAGCAACTCGAACAACCTGTCGGCCATCGCCGAGATCATGGGCCGCAACTCATCGAGGGTTCTTTTTTGGCCGAGTTCCAGTACGAGTCCGGCCGACGCGGCGTGCTTGCGCCCCGCCTCCTCGATACGAACGATGGCGCCGTCGGGATCGAACGCGACGAGCCGCGCTCCCACGTCTATAGCCGTTACTTCCTGGACCTTGCCGCTGTTGCAGACCGCCAACTTGCTCGTTCCGCCGCCGACGTCGATGTTAAGAACGACGCCGTCGATCTTTGCCGAATGCGCGACCGCTCCGGACCCGTAAGCGGCCATGGTGGCCTCCAGGCCATCGCCGGCGCTGACCGCGACAAACCGGCCGGCTTCTTTGGCAAATAGCTCCGCGATCGCGCGCGCATTGCGCCGGCGCACCGCGACACCGGTCAGGATCAAAGCCCCGGTGTCCACCTCGTCGCGCTTGATGTTAGCTTTTCTGTATTGCTGATTAATGAACGATTCGAGAGTCTCCACGTCGATTCGGGTCTCGTCGACATAGGGAGTGAGCAAGATCTCCGACTCGTTTAAGACCTCGCGCCGGGTCACCCGATAGCGCGATCCCTCGAGGGTCAATTCGAGCCGAGAAAAGACCAAGTGTGATGTCGAGGAGCCGATATCCACGCCCACGCTGGTGAGCTGAAGCTTTTCTTCCTCCTGCATGTGGCGGTTGGCATTAGAAAACGAACCTCGCGTCGGGGTGCTATTCATGCAAATCCTTGGTTTGGACGAAAGTCTGCAGGGGCGACCGGCTGGTCGCCCCTATGAGAAACGGCGTTTAATAAGATTTCTCGTAGAGCTCCGGCTCCATGCGGGATTTCGCACCCACGCTCGCGAGCGTCTGCTCGAACTCTTTACGGAGGAATGGGTCTTCCTCATTGTAAGGGATCGCCGTGCCACCATCTTTCATGTCGATGGCGCCATAATCGATCGATTTTTCGCCCGGTCGTCCCCGCTCGCGTCCGGGAGCGTTGGGACCGAACCATGCGGTTAGCCGTAGTGGCTCTTTGCTGGCGCCAAAATGGGCGTGAAACCAGTTGCCGCTCATCGGCGCCGCGCTCACCATGCCGACGGGCTCATAATCCTGCCGTCTAATCAGGTCGGTTTTGCTGCTTTCCCACGGATGTGTGCCGAGACTGCTGGGCCACGTATACGTGTAGCCCTTACCGCCGAGACAAATCAGCACCGCGGCTGAGCCATGAGCGTGGGCTTTGGAATAGCGGCCGGTCTCATGCTGGCCGATCCAACAGTAAAATTGCTGGCCCGCCATATGCGGTTCAATGCGCCGATAACCGGGCGAGCGCCGATTATCGAGAGGCAACTCGCAGCTCATCACATCGGGAATGATGTTGGTTTGCCGCATCGCGAGGCCGCGCACCGGGTCCGGCGTAACATCTTCCTTGTATTTGTAATAATCATCCGAGGGATCGAACCGATCCTTGAAGTGATAGGGGCAATTGAAGACGAAATCTTCACTCGCGAACAGGTTCATCACGTTGGGCGCCGTCGTTCCGGCGAGAAGCAGCGCGGGGCTCGAAGTCGCGTTGACGATGCGGTGCCAAGCATTCATCGGAATGGCAAAGATAGAACCTTTCTGCCATTCGAAGGTAAGCTTTTTCGGGTTGCCGTCGGTCCAAACCTCCGTTGTGCCGCGGCCTTCGACGACGAGAAATTGCTCCTCGTACAAGTGTTTTTCGGCGTTCAGCGCGCCGGCGCCCGGAACTTCAATGATGTAGCAGCCCCACAGTCCCTCGGTGCCGAGCAGCTGGATAAAAGTGCCGTTGCCGCCCATGCGCTTCCAGGGTTTGCGCGGCAGGTCCTGGACGCGGCGCACGCCGATGTCGCGATAAATGGGTATTCCCTGAGCTTCCATGAAATTGTCATACGGAGTATTGGGCCGCAGAAACTTGCCAAGCCCGGCCCGCGTCTTCTTGTCTGCCGGTTCCTGCCATGTTGCGGAAGTGGGATGATCCATAAAAAGCCTCCTTGAGGATGATGTCTTCTAATCGTATCTGCGCCAGGCAAGAGTGTCGCTGCCTAAGTTCAACGGATTGTT
>DASTOD010000024.1:0-3686 GCA_035762645.1 Binatia bacterium
GGTTTGGGGCTTTTTTTTGCGGTTTCCCGCAGGACGTGCGGCCCCCCACGGATTTCCTTTGTGAACTTTCGTTCCAGGCCGTAAAATTCCACGATGGAAGTCGCCCTGATTATAGCCGCTTACCTGCTCGGCTCTGTACCGAGCGGATATCTCGTTGCGAGGCTCGCGGGGGTAGATATTCGGAACGAGGGCAGCGGCAACTTGGGCGCGACCAACGTCGCCAGAGTGATCGGTAAACGCCAGGGTATCCTGACGCTCATTGCAGACACGGCGAAGGGATGGCTGCCTGTTTTCGTCGCGCTCCAGTTAGGCATAGCTCCATCGGTGGCAGCGCTGGGGGGAGTCGCGGCCTTCCTCGGCCACCTTTATCCAGTTTTTTTGCGGTTCAGAGGAGGAAAAGGAGTGGCCACGGCTTTTGGCGTTCTATTGGCCGTCGCGCCACTGGCGACGTTGGTCTTGATCCTGATCTTTGCCGTGGTTGTGCTGTCGAGCCGGTTTGTTTCGCTCGGCTCGGTTGCCGCGGCCGCTGCGGCGCCGATTATCGCCTTCGGACTTTCTTATTCTCCGGTTGTCGTTGCAATGAGCGGCTTTCTCGCCCTGTTGATCATTCTCCGTCACCGCACCAACATCCAGAGGCTGCGCGGAGGCACAGAGCCGAAGTTTACTTTCTCTTAGGGTCTCGTTCGAGAATGGTAACCCTGGCGTCCTTCTGAGGCGAAGCCGAAGACATTCCTGTCTTTTTTCAGCAGCGTGCTAGACCCTTCGCGGAGTCTACCCTGAGCAAAGCCGAAGGGCTCAGGGTGACTCGCTCCTGTTAGTAGGTAACGACTCTGATAGTAGCAATGCAAGCTCTGGGTCGCTGTTTTAGCAAAGGAGTGAGTCAGTTTTCGATAATGACTTCGACGCGCCGATTTTGCCGCCGGCCCTCGTCGGTGTCATTCGACGCGACCGGCGAGCGCGTTCCGAGACCGCGAGTCGTAACGCGGTTGTTGCCAACTCCGTCTCGCTCGAGCGCGTCGCCGACAGTTTCCGCTCTCCGTTCGGAAAGGCGCTGATTATAAGACTCTTGGGCGGCGCTTTCTCTGCTGGCATGACCTTCAACCGTGATCCTTCGATCCGGCGCCTGACGTTTAAGAATATTCGCGATTTGACTGACTCGATCCCTGCCGTCGGGCGTGAGCTCGGCGCTGTCAAACTGAAAATTGACGCTGGGAAGATTGACCGCGACGCCGCGACTCGTTTCGCGCGCCTCAATATTGCGCCTCTTAAGTTCCTCGATCAATGCCTGATTCTTCTCGATCTCGGCGCGTTGCTGGTCAAGAGCCCTTTGCTGTTCCGCCTGCGTCTGTTCTTGACCTTGCAGCTGATCACCAATCAAAGCGCCTGTGCCCAAACCTAACGCGCCGCCGATCGCTGCCCCCGCGCCCGGCCGGCCCACCGCCGCCCCGATGATGCCGCCGGCTGCCGCACCACCCAGAGCACCTATGCCGGCACCTTTTTCCCGGGTCGTGAGCGGCGTCGAACAACCGGATGAAACCGCGAGCAGGAAGATCAGTAATAACTTTGCGGACAACGAGTATTTACGATGTTTCATATCGATACCGAGCACCTGGGTTAATATTCACCTTGCTGTTTAATTCTTTCCAGTTCTCTTCTTTGGCGATCCAGTTCGGCTTGATTGGCATCGATCTGCCGTTGCTGATCAGCCTGTATATGTTCTTGTCCCTGGAGCTGGTCTCCAACCAGCGCGCCGGCACCCAACCCTAATGCGCCGCCAATGGCTGCGCCTGCGCCCGGACGGCCTACGGCAGCCCCGATGAGGCCGCCCGCGGCGGCTCCGCCCAATGCGCCGATTCCGGCACCCTTTTCCCTGGTGCTGAGCGGTGTAGAGCATCCTACTGCAGAAACGACGAGAAAGGCCGCTATTGCAGTGAAGATCGTTTTCATGAGTCCTCCTATAAAACGTGACGGAATTTCCGTCTAATAACCGCAGCAAGTTTAACAGACGGAGACTCTCCCATCAAGTTAAAGGATGATTGGCGCGGGCCCGTCGGTGGTTCTTGGGCTCAGATTTGCCGCCAATTCTCCTCTATTCTTTTAGACTCAGCGGGACAGCAAAGGTTACGACCCGCTATTGACATCGTGGACCTTATAGGTCTAGAGTCAAATAGTTGTAGTTAATGAAAGGTGAGTCGTGGAAACTGTTACACAACAAAAGGTTCTCGAGGCATTGCGGACAGTCGAAGATCCTGAGCTGCATCGGGACATCGTCAGCCTCGGTATGGTCAAGGACCTGGGCATAAACGATGGAAAAGTGGCGTTTACGGTGGAGCTGACAACTCCCGCGTGCCCGTTGCGTGAAACCATTGAGACTGACTGCAAGAGGGCACTAGCCGCGATCCCGGGTATTAAAGGCCTTGAAATCAGTTTTGGCGCGCAGGTTCGCGGCAGTAAGGCCGGGGCAGGCCAGACAGATCTGCTCCCCAGCGTAAAAAATGTCGTCTTGGTAGCGGCGGGAAAAGGTGGCGTGGGCAAATCCACGGTGGCGGCGAATTTGGCCGTGGCGCTCAAATTGCACGGTGCTGCCACAGGATTGCTCGATGCCGATATCTATGGTCCCTCAGTCCCTATCATAATGGGCGTTAAGGGCGAGCCGGGAAAAGTCGAGGTCAATGGCGGCTACAAGATTGCTCCGACTATGGCGCATGGAGTGCCGGTGATGTCGATCGGCTTTTTCCTTGACCCTGACCAGGCCGTAATCTGGCGCGGCCCTATGCTAGGCAAAGCCTTACACCAGTTGATGGCCGATGTTCACTGGGGAAATTTGGACTATCTCGTTGTCGATATGCCCCCCGGCACGGGGGATGTTCAGATCACATTTTCGCAACAGTTGAAGGTGAGCGGCGCAGTTCTCGTGGCCACGCCTCAAGAAGTGGCGCTGGCCGACGTCATCAGGGCGAAGAACATGTTCGACAAGGTCATGATCCCGATCGTCGGCATTGTCGAGAATATGAGCTATTTCATCTGTGATGGATGCGGCAAAAAGCACGAAATTTTTTCCCGTGGCGGCGCCCAGCGAGCTGCGGAGCGCTTCCAGATTCCCTACTTGGGAGAAATCCCAATCACTCCGGCGCTGCGAGAGGGCGGCGACAAAGGGCTCCCGATCCTCGTTCAAGATCCGCAATCGGAAGTGAGCAGAATCTTTTTGGAAATTGCCGGCAAGTTGGCCGGGCAGCTTTCCATTGCGGCCGAAAGAGCGGGGCGGTCTCAGGGTTTAAAGATCGTGTCTAGTTGAGCAAGGTGGAGGTACAACGTTGAGGCACCGAGCAACAGCCAGTGACCTCTGAGTTATGATTTAAGTTATAAGGAGCAACTATGGTGACCAGAGAACAAGTCTATGAAGTCCTGCAAACCTGCTATGATCCGGAAATTCCTGTCAACATCGTCGATCTCGGTCTCGTCTACGACGTGCAAGTGAATGACGACAAAGTGGCCGTCAAGATGACGCTTACCGCTCCCGGTTGCGGCATGGGGGCAATGATCGCAAACGATGCCCGGCAGAAGATCCTTCAATTGGACGAAGTCACTGAGGCCAATGTTGATCTGGTTTGGGATCCGCCCTGGGATCCAAGCAAAATGAGCGAAGAAGCAAGGCTCAAACTCGGAATCGGATAGCTGTGACTCAG
>DASTOD010000025.1:0-3735 GCA_035762645.1 Binatia bacterium
GCAGGGTGAATTCATACTTAACTGTTTCGCCGGCTTTAATGTGGGGTTGCGTGAGCCCGCCTACGCCATCCATGCCATTCGGAAGATTGAAACCATGCCAGTGGACGGATGTCGAAACGGGCAAACGGTTCGTCACATAAATCCGCACTCGCTCGCCTTCAACAGCTTCGATAACCGTGCTATTCACACGACCATTGTATCCCCAGCACTTCGCTCGTAAGCCAGAGTCAAATGCCCAGTCCACTTCCTCTGCAATCAGGTGGAATACCTTCACTCCGTCCACAATCTTAAAGGGTAGGGCGGCGCCGTTCGGGACCACGACAGGCTTGTAACCTTTACCGGGGAGTACCGGAGCTAGTGGCTTAACGTCCACCGGCCCACCGCTGTAAGTGTTTTCCCAATAAGGCCGCGAGCTGCCGCGTGGAGGATTATAGCCCCTGAACGGTTGATACGCCGCTCCCGAGCCGCCGTGATTGATCGCATGTACCTGTTTCCTCGGCAAAGCAATGCCCGCAGCTACTGCAGCCGCACCTAATTCCAATATCTGACGTCTCGAAAATTTGTTACTCATTTCGACTCCTTGGATAATTAATGCCCTTCTGGATTACGCCCTTGTGTACGAGCGCCCCTCATTGCTCCACCTGCCTCACCCGCTCGCGCACCGTCACCTCCCGGCAATCGACCGCTCAAGAGCTGTGCTAGCTCCGCCCGAGCCAACCAATAGTCACGCAGCGCTTCGACATAGGCAGCGCCGGTCTCGATCTGCTGCTCGCGCGCGCGCAGCAATTGAATGGGTCCAAGTTGCATCGCGTTGTACTGCAACTGGGATTCGTTGACGATACGTTCGTGAAGCGGCAATAAAATGTCACGATAATACAACGCCCGATCTCTACTTCCTTCTAGCCGATCACGAAGGGCGCGAGCCGTGGAGCGAATCCGCACGGCCAGAGCGTAATATTCCTGCAGGGCACGCCTGAGCTCTGCGGCGGCACGGCCGGTGCGCGCCTGTCCTTGATCAAATAGCGGAATCGGAAACTCCAGAACTGGTCCGACTTCCCACGCTCCCTCGGTCCGCTCGCCCAACGCGCCCATATGCGATTCGGGAATAAGAGCTGTTGCTTTGTTCAGTCCTAACTGCTCGCCGGCGGACACTACACGTTGCCGAGCGTTCAAAAGATCCACACTGCGGTCGAGCGCCACCCGTTCGACATCCTCCGTCTGGACAGGCTGCTGCGGCACTTCGGGTAATCGTTCGTCAGCTTGCCATTCGGTCTGTTTTCCCCATAGACCCATTAAAGTGTTCAGCTCTTCACGGCTTTGCCGGACGGCGACCTCGACAGATCGGAGCGCCAATTTGCTTCCCTCCAGCAGCGCCCTTTCGCGGGCAAAGTCGAGCTCGGTGATGTTGCCCGCTTCATGAAGCCGGCGGGTGACCTCAAATGACGCGGTGAGCGCCTGCACTATCGTCTGGCGCAACTCGAGCATTTGCTCGTTTGCCTGATGCAAGAAAAAGGCGGTTCGAACTCGCGCCGCAAAGTCCAAGACTAGCCCGCTTACCCGAGTTTTCGCTTCCTCGAAGCGGGCGGTCGCCACTCGCTTGCGCAGCGGCAAATAAATAATATCGAGAAAATTCATAACGACGGCGAGTTCCAGGTCCGGCTTGCCTCCGCCGGGTGTCGCCCATGTGATGGCCCCGTCGAAGATCGGATTGTTGAGCAGGCCGGCTTGCACCAAATCTGCTTGTGCTACACCGAGATCCGAATAAACGGCCTGAAGCTCGCGATTGTTGAGCAAAGCGATCTGAACGGCCTCATCGGCCGTCAGTTTGTTTTTCAGCAAGGAACCAATCTTCTCTGTAGCTTCTTTATCCAGATCGGTTCCGTTGTTCCAAAAAATCTTGAGCGCGCCACGCTCTTCGACGGCGGCTCTGACGTCATCGAAGCCCGCATTGAGGGCTACCGACGTACACCCGCTTAGAAACATCAGCGACGCAAACAGCCATCCGGCGTTCCGTCCCAATAACATCCGTGGCTACCTCCTTTGCCTGCCCCTATTTAATCTTTTCGATCTTGACGATCGCTTTTTTCGGAACGTCGATGGTAAAGCGAACCGTGTCGCCGGATTTCAGTCCTTCCATAAGTGAGGGAGGATCGACACGATAGCCCATGGTCATCGCTTCCATGAAGCCTTTGATCTCTCCATGCTCGACCACAATCTGACTGGCATTCGGGACGGTCGCGATGACTTTTCCTTCGCCAACCACTGTCTTTTGCGCGCCCGATTGTTCTCCTGCAGGAGATCCCTGCCCTTTTTGGGCGCTCGGTACCGCCGCCAACGCTGGGCCTTTTTCGATCTTCACGATGGCTTTTCTTGGAACGTCGATTGTGAAACGAACCTTGTCGCCCTGTTTCAGTCCTTCAAGAAGAGAGGGAGGATCAACACGGTAGCCCATTGTCATCGCCTCCATAAAGCCTTGGATCTCTTCGTGATCGACAACGATCTGACCGGCGTTTGGTACTGTAGCCACGACTTTTCCCTCTCCCACCACAGTCTGCTTTTCGCTCTGTGCGGTTTGTTGAGCCCCCTGGCCCTGCGGCATTGTGGCAGCCGCGAGAGGTTGCGGCGAAGGAATATCGGCTCGGGTGTACGCGAGTGTTTTAGAAACAGTCCGCACTGGAACTGCTGCTGCCTCAGGATTGGCCGGATGGTTCATGCTTAACGGCTGCATTTGATATGCAGCGCATGCTGTCAGCGGTAACAAAACAACCGCTACTAGATATTTTCCCTTGGATTTCATGTCTTGTTCCTTTCAATTGAATCAGCCTTTGAGTTTCTCAATCTTCGTTATCGCCCGCTTCTCAGTATCTATGGCGAAGCGAATCTTATCCCCGGGTTTAAGTCCTTTCAGGAGCGAATTCGAGTTAACTGTGTAGCCCATCGTCATTGCATCCATGAACCCTTTGATCTCTTCGTGGTCAACGACGATTTGTTGGTTCTCAGGAACCAGAGCTATGACCTTGCCTACCCCGCTGACCAATTTTGGCACGCCTTTAGGCCTGAGGGACGCCATGTAGGCTGATAGATCGATCAGCTCTTGAACGGTCATGTCCTCATTGAAAGTGGGCATTTTCGATTTGCCGTCTGGGCTACGATACTTCTTTGCGCCAACGGCGTCTGGGTTGATCGTTGATTCCGTGAAGTACTCCAACGGATGCAGCGGGCCCATTTGGGCCAGCTCGGGGCCGACAGCCTGCCCCTTATCGGGGGCAGGAAATTTTTCTCCACGCACTTCATGGCACGAATAACAGCTGAATTTGTCAAACACCGCGCGACCCTTAACCGCGTCTCCCTTGGGCATGGTAAAGGTCCATCCTTTAGGGTGATGCATCTCAACTTCTGCAGCCGGGACGTGGAAAATTGACGCAAACGAGAAAAAAACGGCCAATCCTACATAAACTTCTACTCTGGGCATGATGAAAGTCCCCTTTCATTTAAAAAGACATCAAGAAAGTAATTGATCCCTAGGCCGAGCTCCGCTAGCTGGACGGACCTAAGAACAAAAATGTGACGGATTAGTCAGGTATAATCAGATATGGAGAACGGAGAGATAAAGATGATGCGGGATACCCGCGTGAAAAGAAAACGTGAGAATTCTACTCAAGGAAACCAACGATCTTGGACCGGCTAGTCCCATCGTTAGCGGTAGAATAAAATGAGAGCGAAAGAGTGATACCG
>DASTOD010000026.1:0-10802 GCA_035762645.1 Binatia bacterium
GAAAATGACATTGCCGATCATGAAGCTGCGGACGGGCTCGACATGGATCTGGCTGCACTTGAAGCAGCGAACGGGGATACTCCATGAATTGCTGTCAGGCAAGGTCACGAAACTGACCGCCGGCTCGGTAGGTTCGTGACCGCGTTGCGCCGGGACCGCTCGCTCGCGGGCGGCTTCGGCGCCGGGAGCCGGTTGACCGTCGACTTTGGCGCTCGATGGCGGTTTCGCCGGAGCGGCGCTCTTTCCCTCGCCCTTACGAAAGCGGGACTCAAAATTATCCGGAAATGGGGTTTCCGGATGGAGCGCTTGAGCGCGCGCGATTAGAACTTCTTCGGATTCGATGTTGTTCGGATCCGTAACACAACAGTCTACGGGGCAGACAGCGGCACAGGCCTCATAATCATGAAAACCGACGCACTCGGTGCATAGTTTTGGATCGATGACAAAAATGGTTTCGCCTTGCGAGATGGCGTTGTTAGGGCACTCCGGCTCACAAGCCCCACAGTTAATACACTCGTTGGTAATCATCGTGGCCATGCTCTTCGCTCCTTCTGAACTGCTACGGAATTATCAGCGGCGTCAAAACAGAATTATGGTAGAGGAAATGCTGCAACGTTGCAAATCGATGGCGAGCCGAACCGAAGGGTCGAAACCCGAGACGTGCTTTAGCCGGATTACGGCCTTCCTCTCATCTCGATGAGTTCGATTTTGTAGCCGTTCGGATCTTCAATGAACGCGATCTCAGAGCTGCCGTGCTTCATGGGACCCGGCTCGCGCACAATCCTTGCGCCCTTGGCGCGCAACTCATCGCAGACCTTGTAGATATCCTCCACCCCCACGGCCAGATGGCCGAAGGCGTTCCCCAGCTCATAGTTGTGAGTGTCCCAATTGTACGTCAATTCAACAACGCTCGTCTCGGACTCTGATCCGTAGCCGACAAAGGCCAGGGTGAACCGCCCCGAAGGGTACTCTTTGCGGCGCAGAACCTTCATCCGAAGCAGGTCGCAATAGAATTTAATCGATTCCTCAAGGTCGTTGACCCGGATCATCGTGTGAAGAAGCTTCATCGTCGCCCTCCCCGAATTGGCTATATCGAACTTAGCAGCAACGGCTCGCCGGGTTCAACCCGTTGCAGAATGCGCTTGGATAGGCACTCAATGTGAGATATAAGGGATCATGACTTTCGAACGATCATTCATGGGTTTTAGGCTCTCTTTCTGTTTGATCGCGTTGCTACTGGCCGCGGGAGCGGCGGACGGAGCCGGTACAAATGCCAAAAAACTGAGGTTGGCGTATGCCGGTTGGGAGCTGGGAACGGCCGTCTCCTATGTCGGTGTCGACTCCGGTCTGTTCAAGAAGCACGGGTTGGATATCGAAGAGATCCCGATGCGGGACACCTTTTCGGCCGGCGTTCAATCTCTCATTGGTATCGATCTCCTCATTGGATTTGGCAATCCGCTAGCCGTGATTCAGCCGCTGCTGGGTGGGGCCGAGATCACTTTTATCGGCTCCCATGTAAGCCTCGATGAATATGGCATGGGCGTGGTTCCTTCCATTTCTGCTATCAAGGAGCTCAAGGGTAAAAAGGTTGGAGTCTCTGCTCTGGGTGCCCGGTCCGATCTCGTTGCCCGGGTGATGCTACGAAGAGCCGGGCTCGACCCGGGAAAGGACGTGGAAATGGTGGCCGCGGGTTTGACGCCCGCCAGAGCGGCGGCGCTATCAAAGAATTTGGTCCAGGGGGCGCCGCTCAGCGCGCAGGTCGCCGCCGAGGCCCAGAGGCTCGGAATCAAAATCATCGAAATGAAGCCTGTCCCCATAACCACTGATCTGCTCGTGACCACGCGCTCCTTTATCAAGAGAGAAGAAAACGTGCTTCGACAATTCATGAAAGGGTATGCGGCCGCCATCAATTATTTCGTAACGCGTCGCGGCGAAACCGTAGGGATCCTGAAAAAATATTTCCCCAGCAACCAGGCGACGACGGTCGATGGGATGTATGACAATTTTGCCGCGCAGTTGAGGCCGCTGCCCGATTTGAACACCGAAGCCATTCAGGCGCTCGTTGATGTCACCACTCTGGTCGATCAGAGGGCCAAATCTCTCAAGCCCGCGGACGTTGTTGAATCCCGTTTCCTCGAAGAGCTCAAAGGAAGCAAATTTCTCAAGGATCTCTACACGGAAAAAATCAGCCTCTGACGCCGGTGAACCATTTCCGGTCGGCCCAGCGCTGATCCATCCTGGTTCCGAATTCCATCTCGCCACACTTTCCCAACCTCCGGATCTTTCAGACTTCTGGACCTTTCAGGCAGGTTCTGCTATGGACCGGAACATGAAACGTCGGAGGTCCTTATGAGACTTGCAAATCAGATCGCCATTGTGACGGGCGCGGGCCGCAACATCGGCGAAGACATTGCCAAACTGTTTGCCCGCGAAGGCGCCTCGGTGGCTGTCGTTGACCTGGACGAGGGGAGAGCCGGTCGCGTGGCGAGCGAGATCAATGCCGCCGGGGCGCACCGCGCTATTTCCGTGGTGTGCGACGTAGCCGCGCCCGCCTCCGTTGAAAAGATGGTGGAAACGGTCGGTAAGACATTCGGCGGCGTAGATATTTTGGTGAACAATGCCGCCTGGACCGATCACAAGACGATCTTCGATATCACCGAAGAAGAGTGGGATCGCGTCATGAATGTTTGCTTGAGAAGCGTGTGGTACTGTAGCCGCTCCGCCGCGAAGGTCATGATCGAGCAAAAAAGAAAGGGTAAGATTATCAATATCGCCTCGACTTCCGGCCACTGGGGCCGAAAAGAGGCGACCGCCTACACCACAGCGAAAGCCGGAGTCCTCAACTTGACGCGCTCTATTGCCGTGCAGCTGGCGCCGCATGGGATTCGCGTTAATTCGATTTCGCCCAATCGCATCGGCTCGCCGGTCGGCCAAGACGTCGTGCCGGAAAACCGGTTCGTTCGAAATCTCGCCGGCCGCCGCGGCGAGCCGATCGATATCGCCAAAGCGGCAGTTTTCCTTGCCTCCGATGAATCGGACTTTATCTATGCCGTTGACCTACCGGTGGACGGCGGCGCGTTGGCGATCCGCGACTAGAGTTTTTTGTCCTCATAAACAGCGACTTTACGGGAGGAACCATGGCTGGCATAGCCCCAATCTACGAAAAAACTCCTTACATGCGCTGGATTCGAAGCCAGGGGATTCCGGTACACGAAGGCCATGGCATGCGCGATGTCCGGGATCTGGAAATCGCTTCTTATGACCGCATGGGCGGGAAGGCCGCGTTCATTCACCTTTACGGGATGCAAGGGATAACGGCAGCTTATGTGGGTGAGATCGCCGCCGGCGACGCTTTGAAGCCCGAGCGCCATCTTTACGAAGAAGTTGTCTGCATTTTGCAGGGGCAGGGAGCGACCGAGGTGTGGGACGATCACGGCCACAAGCAGCTGTTCGAGTGGGGGCCCTGGAGTCTCTTCGCGCCGCCGATGAACACCTCGCATCGGCTCGTCAACGGCAGCCGCGAGCCAGTGAAATTTCTCGCCGTCACCAATGCGCCGTTGGCTTTTGATATCTATCGGGATCCGAAATTCGTTTTTGATTGTCCTTATAGTTTCGCCGACCGTTTTCACGGCGAGCAGGACTATTTTAACGTCGGCAACAGACGGTACGTGAGTGGCTTGATCAACATTTGGGAAACCAATTTCATACCCGACATAAAGAGCGCGTTATTGGAAAACCTTGAAGTCAAGGGCGCAGGCCTGCGTCTCAGTCAATTCGAAATGTCGGGAAATGCTCTGGTCGGCCATCTTGGCGAGTGGCCCGTGGGCAAGTATCATAAGGCCCACTATCATGGTCCGGGGGCCATTATCGTTGGCCTGCAATCTGTCGGGTACGTCCTGCTGTGGCATAAGGACCTCGGCCTGCGTCCTTATGAAACCGGGCACGAAGAGGAGGTCATCGAGATCCAATGGGGCGAGGCGAGCATCTACTGCCCGCCCGGAGACTGGTTTCACCAGCACTTCAACGCCGGCAAGGAGCCGGCGCGCCATCTGGCGATTCGCTACGGCAGTCGAATTCACCCGCTCGGCTTCAAGGTGTCCTATCAGCGAACGGACGATGACGTGTTTAGGGGAGTCAAGCAGGGCGGTTGGATGATTCCCTACGAAGACGAGGATCCGGAAATTCCCCGCCGCTATCAGACGGCGTTGAAGGCGAACGGCGTCATTTCCTAACCTGGACTATTGAGTGCGCCAGCAACGATCCAAGGGACGAGCCCTCCGGATCGGAGGGCGTTTTTAGCTTTCGGCACTCTGTCGTACTTTTTCGTCGCACCGTGAAGAATCCGGGCTCAGAATCGCATTCACGCCACAACCGGCTCCGTCAGCGGCAGATGGCTGGGAATTTTTGGCACCCTCGTGCGCGGGTTGCCGTTTACGCCGGCGTTGCCGGCGCCGAGAAGAAGCAGCCGGCCCTCTCCCGTGTTGCAGAGCTGGTAAGACTGGCCTGATTGGAGCAAAACCGTATCGAATTGATGAAGCACGAATTCCTTATGCGGCGTGCGGACGGTGCACTCGCCTTCTAGCACCATGAAAATATGATCATCGTTCTCATGGTAGTGCATGTCGTCTTGAACTTTCGGTTCGCAGTTGATCACCCAAAAATAGGCCAACTCCGTTCGCCACAGGCTCAGGTGGCGGATCTCCGGGTGCGCCGTGGCTTCTTTGACGGGATTTTTCATTTCGACCATGGTTGCCTCCCTCTTAATCGCTGAATCTCTCGGCGGTTCAATCGCTTCGCGCAGTTCAACCGCTGCGCTCCATTCAACCCCCACCTCTTTCCTCCGCCACGATTGTGGGGGAGGATATGGGGCGATTTCTATCCTCGATTTTTTTGCGGCCTTTCTTTCGGCTTCACCAGCCGGCCGTGGGTGCCGTCGCAAAATGGATGATCTTTGGATTTCCAACAGCGGCAGATGGCGATGGTCGTCGGCTCGTCGAACTCCAGTATGCGAGGCGTGATCGGGGTGACGACATGCGAGCCGTCACAAAATGGCGGGTTTTTCGTGCGCGTGCAGCGACAGTACGCCACACTCTTCGAGACTTGCTTTACGATGGTGGGCTGGATGAGATCTTCGTAGGATAATCCCATGGGTTCTCCTTAACCGGATCCAGGCTCGAACCCACAGTTATCCATAGCGATAGGTGAGTGTCAACAGATCGCTAGCCAAGCAGCTTCAGTGCGTTGCGGGCGAGAATATCTTCGCGCTCGGCTGCGGATACGGCCAACTCCTCGATAATCTTTTTCGCGCGGGGGAGAAGCGGCAACAGCGGCGGGGCATCGCTGCCGAAAAGCAATTGTTTCGCGCCCACAGTTTGATAGGCGCACATCACCGCGGGCGGGTGATAAGCGACGGTATCCATGTAAAGCGTTCTCAAATAGTCGCTGGGACGCTTCGTGATGAGCATGGGCTCATAAGATCCCAACCCCGACGCCTTATCGCCGAGCTCATAGGCGTAGTCCATGCGGCCGATCACTTCACAGATGCCGCCGCCGAGATGGCAGCCGACGAACTTCAACGCGGGAAACTTCTCGAAAACGCCGCGCACGATCAGCCGGGCGATGCTCAAACACTCGTCGAATGGCCGTCCCACGCTCGAGGCCAGCCGATAATCCCTCATCCGTTCTTCGCCGAAGCCGACGGAGGGCGCGTGCATCATCATGGGAATGCCGAGCCTTGTGACCAACTCGAAAAACGGTCGGGCTTCGTCGTCATCCGGGTAGGCGCCCTGATGGCTGGAGTTGATCAGCACGCCCCGCAGCCGGTACTCGACAATTGCCCGCTCCAGCTCTTTGAGAAACGGTTCGCCGCCGCACGGCAGCGTGCTGGTAAATACAACGATTCTTCCCCGGTGCTTCTGTTGGATCTCCGCGCCGTATTCGTTCCAGCGGCGCAGAAACGCCAAAGACTCCGCCGGTGTCTTGTCCCTGAGATAGTGAATCGTATTGCTGACGACGCAGAGATCGATCCCCGCCTTCTCATGGGCGTCCAGCAAGTTTTCTATCGTCAGCGGCGAAGCGCCGCCCCAGCGCCGCTCTCTCGCGAGTTCCGGCGGATAGACGTGGGCATGCCAATCGACAATCATGGTGGTTTCTTTCTATTTACTGATGATAATGGACGCCCCCGTTTCCCTCATCCCTGGCTCTCTCGATGGCAAGCCTTCGTAAATGTAGGGGGCAGGTTTGAAACCTGCCCCCTACGCGCCGGCACCTAGACTCAGCCCTTGTGGCGGTTGCTCATCTCGATTTAATTCCCAAATCCGCCTGCGCCTGCCTGAGAAAAGTCAGGTCCGCCACTTCCGCGGGTGATATTTCCCGACTCACTTTGGTGTTGCGGCGCGCCTGATCGATAACGAGCTTCAGGCCGTCCTCAGAAATGTCGCCGTCGGCGTTGAATAAATTACGCAGCGCGTCGTACGAGGCGTAGGCGAATTCGCGCTCGACCTTGCCCCATTGGACCAACAGGCGGACCGCCTCGTCGCGATTGTCCCGGATAAAACGGTTGGCGCGGATGGTCGCTTTGATGACCCTGCGAATTTCGTCGGGCTTTTCCTTGATTTTTCTTGTATGGGTGCCGAGGCCGAGATAGGGGAAATTCAACAGCTCATAGGCACGCGCCAAAATCCGATAACCCTGCTTCTCCATTTGGGCATCGGCGGGCGGCGAAATGACAACGACATCCACAACCCGCTGCTTGAGCGCAGTGAGTCTGGCGGCATCAGAGCCAAGGGCGAGCACCTTAAGATCCTTTTCCGGATCGAGCCCCGCCTGCTTGAACATCATGCGCGCGCCGACATCCGGCGTCGCGCCAAAGCTACTTATGCCCAAAGTTTTTCCTTTGAGATCCTTGAGCGATTTGTATTCCGGCTGCGCAATCAGAGTCATGGGCCAGTTGTCGAGATACCCGGCGACAATCCTTACCGGCAGCCCCGCGATCGCACCGCCGACCACGGCGCCCAAGAGCTGGCAGTAATCCACATCGCTCGTGGCGAGAGCCGTGATCGCGACGTTTGGATTCATGCGGATGATCTCGGCGTCAAGCGCCTCGTCTTTAAAGAAGCCCTTTTGCTGCGCCACCGCGACCGTAAGATTGGGCATGTTAGGGTTGGAGACGCCGATCCGAATCCTGTCGAGCGCGTGCGCCGAAGAACTTAGCACGAGCAAGAAGAAAGCTGCGAGTGCGACGTTTATCGGCATGGGGCTCGTTGCGCGATCCATGGCTTGGGCTCCGTCATTGCAGAAACTGCCGGCCGCTGATCCCTTACTTCTGACTTCCGGGTTCCGCGTCAAATCCATAAAGTTTCGCCGGGTTGTCGACAAGAATCTTTTTTCTCGTTCCCTCGTCGGGAGCGAATTCTCCCAAAAGGTCGAGGAGATCGCCGTCATTCGGGGTCTTTCCGGGCGCGAAGTTATTGGAATGGGGCCAGTCGGTGCCCCAGATGACGCGATCGGGTGCGACGGCGATCAAAGCGCGAGCGAAGGGAACGACATCGATGAATGGAACGCCGAAGTAAGAGTGGACCTCGGTCTTGCAGAGTTTGTCCGCACCGGTGACCTTCACCCAGAATTTTCGCTCTTTCATCAGGTCGAGCAATAGTTGGAAAGCGGGTTGGTCCAAGCCGTCCGCCGGGTTGACCCGCGCCATGTGGTCGATCACCACAGGGGTGGGAAGCGCGCGGATGCGCTTCTCCTCTTCGAGGAGATTTTTCGGATCGATGTGAAGGTCGACCGACCAACCAAACTCGATGGCGCGCTCCACGGCCCGATCGAAGACGTCCAGGTTGATGTTCCCTTGCGGCCGGTTCAGCAAGTTGAACCGGACGCCCCGAATACCGCCATCATTCAGTCTTTGCAAGTCCGGTTTCGGTGTCTTGTCGCTGATCCGCGCCACACCAAAAAAACGTCCATGGGATTTGTTAATAGCCTCCAGGGTCACCGAGTTGTCCAGCCCGTGAACGCTCGGTTGCACGACGACGCCTCGCGAGATCCCGATAACCCCGGCCATGTGAAGGTAGTGTTCCAACGGGGCGGCTGGCGGCGTGTACTGGCGTGTAGGCGCGAAGGGGAATTCTTCCGGTGGACCGAAGATGTGAAAATGAGTATCGCAGGCGTTAGCCGGCGGTGTGAAGCTGGGCTTGCGAGTATTTGGATCGGGCGGCATGCAGTACCGCATCGCAGTTTTCTCCGGGAGTGTATTAATAGCCCAGGCGGCTTTACTCATGCAACAACAGAATTCATCAAAGACCGTGAGGCGTCAGGGGTTAGGGGTAAGGGGCTGAGGAAAGATTAAGACAGGGGCCATTGTTGACCGCGGCCGGTCATCAGGTTTAAATGTGACCTGAGAGGCAAAGGATTCCGCGGCGTCGCAGAACCGTAGGAGAGCAAAATGGGTAAATTTTTGATCCAGTCGCATGGACGTCTTCAGGAATGGGTGGCGGAGGAAAAGGCTTATTTTAGGGACGAAGGGTTGGACTACGAGTTCATCGTCAAGCCCATTATAACCTGGTCGGCCGGCGTCGAGACCGTGGAGTCGGCGCCGTCGGAGGTTCAACGTGGCGCGTTCGAGTCGATCGAAGACGGCCGCGGCTGCAATCTAAGCGCGGCCTGCCACTGGACGGTCAATATGGCGGCATCAGCGGGCCACGGCAAAATGTGGGGTCATGCTTACTCTGTGTCTCCCTCCGGAGTTTTTGTGCCGCCGGAATCCTCCCTCCGCAAGCCCGAAGAGCTGGCCAACGTGCCGGTGACGGTGGGTTACCATTCCGGCAGCCATTTCTCGACCTTGCAGGGCCTTGAAAAGTTTCTCAAGCGCGAAGAAATCAAGCTCCATTTTGCCGGGTTGCTTCTCGATCGCTTGGCCTTGCTCGTGGATCGCCAGGTTCCGGCGGCTAGCCTGTTTGGCGCGCCCTTCTATGTGGCGGAGCAGCTGGGCTTCCGTAAGATCGTCGACACAACTTTTATGATCGGCCATTTAGTGACCGAACATGCGGATTTAAAGGACGTGGAAGGCTTTTTCAGGGCGTTGCGCCGCGCGCAGCATGACATCGACATAGAGCCGGAATCCTATAAACATTATTTTTTGAGAGAGCTTCCGCAAAAATACCATCGGATGGTGGATGTCCGCATGTTCGGCCCGGGCGAGCGGATCGTTTTCGAACCTTACCCGCGGGAAGCCTTTGAACGGACGCGGAGGTGGATTGACTCGTGGAGGCTATTCCCGCCGCAGCAGGCGGGCGCAGCCGGCTACGAAGCTTCGGTGGTCTAAAGGCGCTACCGCCTTGTTCAAACCGTTTAAGCCGTTCAAGTCGTTCAAGTCGTCTCCCCTGGTTCATCCTCCCGCACAACGTGGGGGAGGAAACAAGTGGGGGTTTGAACGAAGCGCAGCGGTTGAACGATTTGAACTTTTAGAACTCTAGCTGCGGGTTCGGCGTTCCGCTAAGCCGCTGGTCGTCCGATTAGTTTGAATATCGCCTTAAAGAGCGGACTGTCCGGGTCGGCGAGATGGCTTGACATCGAGTAATGATTCGCGCCCGGCACCACGAGATACTCGCACTCCAGGCCCTGTTCTTTGCAGAGCTCGAAAAACTCCCGTGACATCCGTTGCCATCCGTCGGGCTCGGCGCCGCCGACGCCGACCAGCATCGGGCAGATCGGCCGCGGCGGGTTCAGATAGGGACTATTTTCTTGTGCTAGTTCCGGCGTCATGCGAATTTCCGCGTTGACGCTCACGTGCATGACCATATCGAGATCATAGACCCCCGAAGTAGCGACGGCTCCTCTGACGAGATTTCGCGGCAAGCCCTCCTGCTCCCAGTCATGAGCCAACGCCATCGCAACCAGATGCGCGCCCGCGGAATGCCCAGCGATATACAGCCTTGAAGGATCGCCGCCGTACCGTGAAATATTTCGGTAACTCCAGGCTACGGCCGAGCGCACTTCGCGTACGATGCCCCTAACGGTGACCTGCGGGCAAAGATCGTATTCCATGACCGCAACCGCAACGCCTCGCTCCGTAAATAGATCCACGAAGTTGCAGTTATCGTCCTTGCTCCCGCCGCGCCAGTAGCCGCCATGCACGTACAGCAAAACCGGAGCGTGCGTTTCACCTGCTGGAAAGATATCCATCACCTGACGTGGCGTGTCGCCGTAAGGCACGTTGCCCGAGAATTTGACTCTTGCGCGGACGCGTTGGCTCTTTTGGCGCCTCTCGGTGGACAATTGGGGATATTCCGGAACCGAGAGCTGAGGGTTAAATTGAAATTCCAGCTCCTCTCGGCGAAATCCTTTGTACACAGTTTCGCTCATTAGCTTTGTCCTTTGCGCGCTAACTGGTTTACTGGGGTCACAATAGAGGGGGCAGCATCGCTTTACCTGACCGTAATGTAACATGCTTTTCGAAGTCAATCCCTCTGCGGCCATTTAGATAACGGTATTTGGACCCTGATCACTTTTTGGTACTGCCGTATCTCTTTAGATACATGGATGGTATAGGCTGAGGATCCGTTCCAGAGATAATCTCTGACATTTTCGGCGAGTTGCGGGTGGCTGGAGGGTGACTGGAAGGCTAGCCCAATAATTGCTTATCCCTGGAGAGATCAACTAAGCAGGCGGGGTTGAAGTGCAATGGCGCTCGACTAAACACCGTTTGACAAAGGAAACTCAATTGAGATATCCGACTACGTACAGGTCGTCCGAATCGGTCACGCTTTCAGTCTTGAGCGCGTGGGCAGGCCAAAGAGACGCTA
>DASTOD010000027.1:0-4258 GCA_035762645.1 Binatia bacterium
GCGGAAGCTTGGCGTACTTCATCGCAATCTCTACCGTCTTGGCCTTGTTGGCGTACATGAACCGGTTCGCCTTTGCCAACGCGCGAATCAACGCCTGGTACTTCGCCGGCTCGGCGGCGAGCTTCTTCTCCTGAGCCACAAACACGTTGAAAAGCTGGTTTGGCTCGAGCTCCCAGAATCTCACCAGGGGGTGAAATGAAGGATCTTTCTGGCGGGCCATCATCAGCTGGTCCACGTGAAGCACGGCGGTATCGATCGCGCCGGCCAGCAGGGGTGGCACGTCCGCCGAGGCGATCGGGATGAAAGTAACCTCCTCGGGCTTGATGCCCGCCTTTGCCAGCACCATTCGGCTGAGAACATCCGCGAACCCACCGATCTCCTGAACTCCGATCTTCTTCCCCTTGAGATCTTTGAGTGTTTTGATGTTGGAGCGCACCGTCATGGTCGAGGCGAACCTCGGAGCCGAGCCGTAGATGGCTTTGATCCCGGCTTTTTTTGCGACCGAGACGGCGACCGAAGCTCCTACGCCGGCGCCGGCATCGAGCGCGCCGCTGACGACGTTGCGGATCACATAGATGCCGCCCTCGAACGTTGTGATCTCAACGTCAAGGCCTTCATCGGTAAAGAACCCTTGCTCCTTCGCTACCCATGGGCCGATGTGAACTAAATTGGGCGGCGTCGTGGGCATTCCCAAAGTCACCTTGGTCGCGGCTGCAGCGAACGCCGGCGGAGCGGATGTGATCGAGGAGGCAATTCCGATAAAAACTAGGACCAGGAACCCTGTCATCAGTCGCCTATTCATAAAACTGCTCCTTCCTTCCGAGCTCGCTGGCAAAAAATTTCCTGACGGCCGCTGGAACTTTGAGCGCAGGAGCACGGATTACCAGTGTGACGTCGACCTGGTGCCGGACTATCGATACGGGCCAGACACTAACTGACCGGGTAAGATCATGTCAACCGGCAGAGGCTCTCCGCCAAAAGCTCGCTTCGAGGAGAAAACCTTCTAAACTTCGCTCCCTTCGCGATTCTGCCAGGGGGCGGCCTTTCGCTCGATCACTTTTACCAGCCCGATCAGGATGACTCCCAGGACCATCAACACCACGATCGGCACAAAGAGCTTCGCCGTGTCGAAGGAGTTGGCATATTGAACGATCATGTAGCCCAGACCAGCGACTGAAGTGAAAAACTCGGCCACGACCATCCCTACGAGGCCACGACCAATCGCCAAATTAATGCCGGCGAGAATGAAAGGAAGCGCCGATGGCATGATGAGATCGAGCCAAAGCCGCCGCTCGTTAGAACAAAAAGAGCGGGCCACCTCGAGGAGGTCTTGGTTCAGATTCTTGACGCCCTGATGGGTGTTGAGCAGGATCGGAAAAACCATGAATAGAAACACGATCACCACTTTGGCAAAAACTTGAAAGCCGAACCAGAGGACAATGAGCGGAATAAAAGCCACTGTGGGAGTCGAGTAGATAGCATGGAGATACGGCTCGAGGGCCAAAGACAGAGTTTTGGAGCGCGCCAAGAGGATCCCGAGGGGTATGCCGACGGCGACGGCGAGCGCAAAGCCGTAAACGAACACTTCAAGGCTCTGCAGGAGGAAGCGTTGAAGCTCTCCTCCGGATACTAACTCAACGAAAGCGCGAGCAATGGCGGTCGGGTAGGTGAAGAGGATTGGGTTAACCGATCGGCCATAGATCTCCCAGACTGTGAGAACCACCACCAGAGATAAGAATCTAATGCCCCAACTATAGCTCGAGTTCTTCATCTATCCTCCATTTCATTTAGTTCGCGGCTCTCTCTTTCAACTGATCCCAGATGTAGGCGCGAAGCCGAACCGATCGAGGATCGGATCTCACCCGACTGATATCGCGCGGCCGCGCGATTTCTACGGGGAGGATTTCACGTATCCTTCCCGGCCGCGGCGTCATGAGCAGAATGCGATCTCCCAAGTAGATCGCCTCATCAATGGAGTGAGTGACAAAGAGCACAGTCTTCCGCTCGTGCGCTAGAATTCTGGACAGCTCTTCCTGAAGAGTCTCCCGGGTTTGGGCGTCGAGCGATCCAAAGGGCTCGTCCATCAGAAGAAGCGAGGGATTCACCGCCAGAGCGCGCGCCAGCCCCGCCCTCTGCTGCATTCCACCGGACAGTTGATAGGGATAAGACCTCTCGAAGCCTTTAAGCCCCACAAGTCCGATATACCGCTGCACCGTCTGTGTGATCTCCTCTCTAGGGCACCCTCTTAGAGTTAAGCCGTAGGCAATGTTCTGTTCCAGGTTTTTCCAGGGAAACAGGCCAAAGTGTTGGAATACCATGGCCACGTCCGAACGCGGCAGGGTTACCGGCTCGCCATCCAGCAGAATTTCTCCGTGGTCGCGGGCTATAAGACAATCTAATAGACGCAGCAGCGTGGTTTTACCGCAGCCGCTTGGTCCGAGAATGCAGAGACTCTCGTAGGGCTGGACTTCAAAGCTAATGTCCTCCAAGGCGGTCACCTTGCCCGTATTACTGTTGTAGGTCTTGGTCAGATGGCGAACGGTGATCTTTGCCATAGGACTAAAACCAGCGAGGTTATCAGAAAGCCACTTTTCCAGCAGTTCCTTATGCCCCGTGCTTTTATAGCCGCAGCTTTAAGAAAGCTAGATGGTCAACTCCAGGATGTACAACCCGCCTTTAAGCCGGTCGATGGCGTAAACGATCCTGTTCTCGTCGACGTAGACGTCATTGACTGAGTTGGCGCGCGCGGCGGGAGGCACTTCAGGCACGAAGTGAGCCACTTCCTTCGGTTGAAACGGGTTCCTCGTATCATAGATTCGTACTCCGGCATTAAAAAAGGCGCCGAACACCAATTCGTCTGATTGAAAAGAGAGCGGCACCGGCTGGTTTTCGTGGACATTGTGCGCGCCGAACCGGCCGGGACGATTGCCGAAGTCTTCCTTATCGGGAAGCGGCAGACTGCCGATCATCACGGGATTGGATTCCACCCTAACATCGACCAGCCAGGCCAACTTGGGATAATCCTCGCAATGTTCGAAACCGGGGTTGGCCTCATCGGTGACCACCAGGAGATCTCGGCTAAACAGCGGCAAGACCGTATGGGTAAAGCCCGCAAACGGAGGATGGTGATCGATCTGGCTGATCATCCGAGGACGCGACTTGTCGGCTATGTCGAGGATGAGAAAACCCGAGTCAAGCCAGCCCGCATAGGCCCGATCGGGGCGCTGCGGATAGACATTAGTGTTGTGGACGCGGTGGCCGCTGTCGAAGCGCGGATGGCGCACTGGCATCGGCGCTTCGTCGCCCTCGCGGATACCGGGAATCCACCAACGTCCCACCTCGGCTGGTCGAGCCGGATTTTTCATGTCGACGATCATGTAAAACTGGTCGTCTAGCGGATTGCGTGGTTGGAAATCGGCCGCGCCGGTGGAAAGATGGGCGTACTCGCCGTCGACAAACCAGAGACAATGGACCCCGCGCGAGTAGGGGCCAGAGGTGTCGAAAAATCCGATGCGCTTAGGCTCCGTTGGATTGCTGACGTTGTAGATCCCCATGCCAACTCCCGGCAGTCCGGGCTTGTTCGCTTGATAGGCCACCAGCAACAAGTCGCCGAGGACCGCCAAAGAATTGGAGCGCAGATAGGGATAGGGTAAGTCGGTCTGCAGCACAATTTTCGGGTTGGCCAGATCGCTCACGTCCAAAGCGGTGACATCTTTGGGAGCGCTTTCGTGTGCGATCCAAAAGATGCGGCGGCCATTAGGAAGCTGTTGGAGCGCAACTCCTTCGCCTCCGTTCCCGTATCCGTTCAAGTCGTGATGGGAAATCAACTTCATGTTCTTGATTTCTTGACCGTGCGTTGTCGCCATCATGCCTCCTATATCCAGAAAAACCGTTCAAGCGGCCAAACGTTCAAACCGTGCAATTATAGAACGACGCATTCGAAAGAAAACCACAAGCAGCCGGAAAGGAAAGCCGCCCGGGCCTCTTGGTTTGCGCGAGAAATATCCGCCTCAGCCTATCATTGTCAACCGCTTGGAGTCGGCGCGGTCGCGTGCTAGGTTAGGCGCGAAATGGGAAGTCCCGGCAGAAAATTCGCCGATCCATTGTCGGCCGAAAAAGAGGTGGTGCGCAGATACTTCCACGAGGTGCTCGACCGGGGGAAGGTAGAGGTTATTGAGGAACTGTTTCATCCCGAGTGTGTCATGCACCGGCCGGGGGGAACCGTCATAGGGATCGACAGCGTTCGGGGCGTAGCGGA
>DASTOD010000028.1:0-12694 GCA_035762645.1 Binatia bacterium
AGAAACAGATCGAGGCAGGATCTATCATCTAACAACTACAGCAAAAAAAGGAGGAGTTTATGGTACGGGCATTCAAAAGGTTGGCAGTTACGTTGGTAGTTCTGTTCTTCATGACCGGCTGCCAAGCAATGACCGGTCAGACAATGGGAGAGACCATCGACGATTCATATATTACCGGCGCTGTGAAGACCCAGCTTGCATCAGACAAAATGGTCAGTCTGACACGCGTGGAAGTTGAAACCAATAATGGGGTTGTTTATCTCACCGGCCAAGTCGAGACTGCCGAGCAGAGGTCCCGCATTGGATCGCTTGCGTCGCAGGTAAAGGGCGTCAAAAAGGTAGTCAATAACGTGCAGGTCCGAAAGAACTAGGCCGACTTTATCTTCTTGAGGATAAAATGAGAAAGGAAAGTGAAGCCATGAAAACAAATGATGAATTCAAATTTCCTTACTTACTAGTCGGCATGGGTCTTGGGGCCATCGCGGGGTTACTGTTGGCGCCGCGCTCGGGCGAAGAAACGCGGAAATATCTTCGTGAGCGAAGCAATAAGGGTCTTGACACTCTGGCTCAGCAGGCGGGAAAGCTGTGCGAGAGTGCCGACAAGATCGTGAAAAAGGGAAAGGAATTTATTGGCCCTCATTGCGATTCGGTCAAGACCGATCCGGAAGCCGAAAAGCAGGCCTACGAGGAACAAAGGCGGGAGAATTTAGGCGGATAGCGAATCCGAGGTGGTACGTTCTATCGCCGGAAAGGAGCTAAAAAATGCTTTGGACGATCTTTGTGATTCTTTTGATTATGTGGGCACTAGGGTTGGTTACCTCGTACACGATGGGTGGGTTCGTCCACGTCCTGTTGGTCATTGCCCTGATCGTGCTGGTGGTCAATCTCCTTCAGGGACGTAGAATCTGGTAACCATTTCGGTTTTAGAAGGAAGGAGCCTTATGCGTCTCAATCCGATAATGCTTGTAGGTGTCGCTCTCATCGTCCTCGCGGTAGTTGCTTTTGCCTACCAGGGCATCACCTATACAAGCCGCGAGAAGATTATCGACATTGGCCCCTTCCAAGCCACCGCCGACACCCAGAAGACCATCCCGCTTCCACCTCTCTTGGGCGGATTGGCGTTAGCAGGTGGGATTGTGTTGGTTATAGTCGGAGCCAGGAAATCGTAGTTCGACGAAAAAAGGTCATGGAAAGTTTGGAGCCGGGAGTTATGGATAGACTCGCTAGCCCAGCTTGCAGTGATCCCGGCTCCCGAGGCCGAATGAACCTGACAGGACTGTGGATACTGATCAAGGACACCTTTGCTCAATGGAGTGAAGATAACCCGTTCCAATTGGCAGCGGCCCTGGCTTACTACACTCTTTTTTCTCTGGCTCCACTTTTGCTCATCGCGATTGCAGTTGCGGGCTTAGTGTTTGGGCGAGAAGCTTCCCAAAGCCAAGTGATCGGTGTGACAGAGGATCTCGTTGGAGTTCAGAGCGCACGCGCGATCCTGGCAATGATTGAAAGCGCGGGGCAAAAGCCGGACTCAGGTCTTTTCGCCACGGCTGTAGGCATGATTCTTTTGTTGCTAGGGGCCGGAGGTGTTGTAAGTCAGCTCCAAGATTCTCTTAATACAATCTGGCGTGTCGCGCCGAAAACGGGTCGTGGAATCAGGGGCTTTTTGTACGATCGTTTGCTGTCGTTTTCCATGGTATTGAGCGTGGGCTTTTTACTCTTAGTCTCACTTGTCATCAGCGCGGTCTTAACCGCAGTTACGGGTATAGTGGGTGGCTTCCTGCCCATCGACGCTGCTACGGCCCACCTTTTAGATCTGATAGTCTCGATTGCGTTTATCACATTGCTCTTCGCGGTCATCTATAAATTCGTGCCCGATGTCCGAATCGCATGGAGAGATGTCTGGATCGGAGCAGCCATCACCTCATTGCTGTTTTCCGTCGGAAAATTTTTAATCGGCTTTTATCTGGGCCACAGCACGGTGACGTCCATCTATGGCGCGGCCGGTTCACTCGTCACTCTATTGTTGTGGGTCTACTATTCATCCCTCATGTTTTTCTTCGGCGCCGAATTAACCCAGGTCTACGCGACCCGGTACGGATCGAAAGCCGTTTCCTCGAAAAACGCCAGCACTCATAGACTGGCGAGTGAATTGCGGGGGGAGTCTTCAACATCACGATTATCACAGTTGACGGCACTGTCACGGTACCTGGATCGGTCAAGAGGGAAAAAGAGGAATAATGAAGAATCCGAGAGATCGCAGCAATTTTTTGGGTAGCCGTTCCAGTAGCGCAAAATTACCATCTCTGATCGCCGTCGCGAGCTTCGTCCTGATTATTGCGTCGCTCTATTGGGCGCAAGCGATTCTGATCCCGATTGCTCTCTCGATCATGCTGACGTTTCTACTGAGCCCGGTCGCCGGAGCCTTAGAACGAATGGGTCTAGGACGACTCCCTTCAGTCATCCTCATCGCAGTCCTTACGTTTTCATTGCTGGGAGGAATCGGCTGGGTCGTCACCCTTCAATTAGGAAGCCTGGCTAACGAGCTGCCCAAATACACAGGTAATATCAAGCAAAAAATAGCCGATGTGCGTGGCGCCGGAAAGGGAGGTGCCCTAGAGAAAGTCCAAAAGACTGTTGAGGATATGAAGAGCGAAATTCAGAAAGGTGACGAGCCCACAAAGGCCAAAGAACAGCGCCGTCCGGTTGTCGTGCAGGCTGACGAATCCTTCGCGTTTTGGCCCGTTCCATTGGCCGTTGGCCCGACGGTGGAGCGGTTCGCCAGCGCTGGCCTCGTGATTGTGCTGGTGATTTTTATGCTCATTTATCGCGAAGATCTGCGGAACCGCCTGATCCGTCTCATCGGTTATGGCCGCCTCACGGTTACTACTCGGGCGCTGGAAGAAGCGGGTCAACGTATAAGCCGCTACTTGCTCATGCAGACCATCATTAACTCCTCCTTCGGGCTGGCGATCGGTTTCGTGCTTTATCTAATCGGCCTGCCCTATGCCGTCCTCTGGGGTTTTCTTGCTGCCGTGTTGCGTTTCATTCCCTATATCGGACCCTTTGCGGCGACGATCATGCCGAGCGCCCTTAGCCTGGCAGTTTTCCAAGGTTGGATGTGGCCGATCATGGTTGTCGGACTCTTTTTGGTGTTGGAGCTTCTCAATAATATGGTTTTGGAGCCTCTGCTCTATGGCGAGAGCGCGGGCGTTTCAAAAGTCGGACTCCTGGTTGCACTCGCGTTCTGGACATGGCTGTGGGGTCCAATCGGACTGGTGCTCGCCACCCCGCTTACGGTCTGTGTTGTCGTGCTCGGCAAATATGTACCCCAGCTGGATTTTATCGGAGTGCTTATGAGCGATCAGCCGGTGATGGAACCGAACATAAGCTACTATCAGAGACTTTTGGCCATGGACCAGGACGAAGCGGCGGAAATAGTGGACGAGCATATCAAGGCCCATCCCGCAGACCAGATCTATGATGACGTGCTGCTCCCCGCGCTGAACTATGTCAGAAGAGACCGCGAGCTTGGCAGGCTGACTGAAAATGATGAACAGTTTGTTTTCCAAGCAACCCGCGAGATCCTGGAGGACCTTGATACTCGCGAGCCCCAGATTATCGAATCTTCTTCAAACGCTTCAGAAGCTGCAATGGTGATTGAGGAAAGTCCTTCAGCCACTTCGCGGAAAGTGCGAATAATCGGGTACCCGGCGCGCGGCGAGACGGACGAGCTGGCTCTGCTGATGTTTCACCAGTTGATTGATTCCACTCGATACGAAATGGAACTTATGGCCGACGAGAGGCTCACCTCGGAGGTTGTCTCCCTGGTTGGTGAGAAAAGTCCGGCTTTGATTTGTATCGCCACGTTGCCCCCGGGCGGACTGACCCAGACACGTTACCTCTGCAAGAGACTGCGGGCCCGGTTTCCCAATCTCAAGATCGTGGTCGGGCGATGGGGGACAGGAAGCGAAGATAGTAACAAAATCCTGCTGGCTGCGGGTGCTGACAAGGTCGGGACAACGATGATTGAGACGCGCGCCCAGATAGTTCAATTGACCCAAATCAGCCCTCATTCCGAAGCTCATCCGGGTCCGGCCATAGTTCCTTTCTCTGCTCGTGACGAGCCACTTATCGCCGAGGTTTTTCCCTGAACGCGATGGCGTGCGCGTCTATTTCCACAATGGCGATGTCGCGCAGGTACGGCCGTCGGGCAACGCACCTCGGCTGCGCATCTATGCTACCAGCGATTCGCAAGCGCGCGCCGATGAAATCGTGGAGCTTGGGCTGCGCGAACCCGACGGGATCTTGCGTTAGTTGGAGCGAGCATTCACGCAAGGTACAGTGTTCCACGTTCAACCACTGTTGATCCGAAGGTGAGACAACTTGAGTATCCTGATTGGACATTTTCCGTTTTTGCCCCCTCGCCTTTCCCCTTTAACCCTTCTCCACAATTCTACGAAGGTTCTGAGGCACAACAATCAGCCGACGCCCATCCCTTATGACAACACGGTGGCGCTTAAAATCCGCTAGGCACTCGGTGACTTTTTGGCGCGATGCCCCAATCGAATTGGCTAGATCTTCGTGAGTAGGTATGACAGTAAGAATCGTTCCCCGGCGGTCTTCCACTCCGAAAGAGGCGGCCAATTCCAAAAGCTCTAGTGCCAGACGCTTACGTAGATTAAGTCCAATTCCTCGAACACAATGCAAGAGCATTCGCAACATCCGACCCATAGTCAGCTCGCTGCAACGGAGATACGCTTCAGAAGGGACTCCCAATAGGATCTCCGCAAAGATCTCCCGCTTAAAAGTCCCGATGGTACAGTCGCTAAATGCATCGGAATCAAACGGTTGCCCAATCTCCGGAAAGAAAAATCCCAATCCAACAAGATTCCCGGGAGGAACAAGAGTCACAACTACTCGTTTATTTTCTTGATTAAGCACGGATAGCCTTACAGTCCCTGAGATAACCAGATATATCATATTGGCAGACTGTCCGTGATCAAAGATCGTCTCTTTCTTTCTCACGTTTTTTACCACCATGTTTTGCACAAGCTTTTCAAGCTGAGCGGCCGTCAGCCAGTCCAAACTCTTTAGCTTGCGTAAAATTCCTGGGTCAAAAACGCTCCGCGAGTTCATGTTAAACCTCCTGCCACCGACTGTATTTAATAGCTCATCAACCGGCTTAAAGTCTATCCCAAGAGTGACAAAAGCTGAGCTTTAGCCTCTCCGAACCTGTCACATCGGTGACCATCTGTTATTGACGATAGAAAAAGAAGTAGGATATTTTGCTTACTGAGTCTAACTCTGTTGTCTTCGAGAGTGTTGTGTTAAAAAATCTTCGTGAAGAGCCGATGCTATTGAGGGTTTAACATTAGGCAAAGAGCGTACTCCGGAGCACACTGTATTCGCGCTTTGGTTCGTGAGCGCCTCGCAGAGATGATTTCGGACATCGGGAAAATCGAGATTATAGGCCAAGCGGGAACCGCAAAGAAATCGCTGGAGTCCATCCGTCATCGTGGAGAAACTTACGATCTTCGTTGCTCTTCTTGAACGACAGATATATATTTGCCGGCAAATATCGACGAAGGGGCGCTATTATAAACACTGAAGATTCAAGTATCCAGGTAGTCGGCATCGGCGCATCGGCCGGCGGGATCGATGCGTTAAAAGAGTTCTTTAGTGGGATGCCGAACGATAGCGGCTTGGCTTTTGTGATCATCCAGCACCTGGACCCGGACCACGTCAGCTATATGGCGAGCCTGTTGGCCAAATGCACGGAGATGAAAGTGGTCCAGGCCGAAAATGAAATGCCCACCGATGCCAACTGCGTTTACACCATCCCTCCCGGAAAATTTTTATTGCTCAAAAACGGGATGCTGCATCTGGCCGAGCCCGTTAAGAATGACGGAATACGGTTGCCGGTTGACTTTTTCTTTCGCTCTCTTGCCCAGGACCAGCACGAGAAGGCGATTGGCGTGCTCCTTTCTGGGAGTGGCTCGGACGGGACACTGGGCATACGGGAGATCCGGGGCGCGGGCGGTATCGTCATAGTCCAGGACCCCAAGACCGCTCAGTTCGACTCCATGGCCCAAAGCGCGGTAGCCACCGGACTCGTGGACTACGTGCTATCGGTGAAGCAAATGCCGGAAGTGCTCCTCCGATACGTGCGACAATCCAACTTCGAAGGCGGCGACCACTCCAGTTCCGAGGCCATCCAGAACGATATCAATGCGATTCTCCATTTGATGCTGAGCCAAACCAAGAGCGACTTTCGCCCATACAGGAGGGCCACGATACAACGACGCATCTTCCGCCGCATGGGGATCAACCAAATGGACAAGATGTCCGACTATGTGCGGTTCCTCCGTGAAAACCCCGCGGAGCTGGCAAGTCTTGCGCAGGACATGCTGATCGGTGTCACTAGCTTCTTCAGGGACCCCGAGGCATTTGAGGAGCTGCGCGGTAAGGTCATCGCGCCGCTGGTTCAGAAAAAGGACAAGGACACTCCTTTGCGGGTATGGATTGCGGGTTGCGCGACCGGAGAAGAGGCTTACTCCATTGTCATGTTGCTCATGGAGGAAGTTGCTCGGGGCATGAAAAGCTTTCCTCTACAGGTCTTCGCGTCGGACATTGATCCTGAAGCTCTGAAATATGCTCGGGAGGCGACCTATCCCGAAAGTGTAGCCGTCGATGTGTCGGAGGAGCGCCTGGCGCGGTTTTTTATCAAGAAAGATCACGTTTACCAAATTAACAAAGAGGTGCGGGAAGCCATCACTTTCGCCCAGCACAACGTGATCATGGACCCGCCATTTTTGAAAATGGACCTGATCAGTTGTCGCAACCTCCTGATTTACATCGAACCGGAGATGCAAAAAAAGATTCTGAACCTGGTCGGATTTGCGCTTAATCCGGGCGGATATCTGCTTCTGGGCAAGTCAGAAGGCGCCATTGAACAGAGCAACCTGTTTGAGCCGGTCTCCAGAAACTTCCGGATTTACCGCCGAAAGGAGGCGGTTCCCGTACAGGCCGCGAATTTTCCAGTACGACCCCCGGGCGCGCCGGTTCGCCTTGTCGCCAGACCGGAGCGACCTCCCGTCAAACTCTTGGACCTGAATCAGCAGGTTCTCTTAAAGCATTTTAATGCGAGCATAGTCCTGATCGCTGAAAACGGTGATATCCTGCATTTCTACGGTCCGAGCCATAAGTACCTGGCGCACCCCCTCGGTGATGCCAGCTTAAACCTGTTCGATCTGATAGAGAGTCGACATTCGTCAAAGCTCCGCCGCGCGCTTGAAAGGGCGGCCCGAGGAAACCATAAGGTAACGCTCGACGGCCTTGAGTTCAGCCGGGACGATTCCACTTGTTTCGCGAACGTAACCATCACGCCTGTCGTAGAGCCCAAGTCAGGCGAGAGGCTGCTCGCCGTGATCTTTGAGGAGGCGCGCCTACCCATGGAGGCCTCTCCCGTCAGCCCGCGTGGAACGGAGACTAGCGACGATGCCCTTGTGAAGCAGCTCGAAGCCGAGATCAAAACCTTAAAAGACGAGCTCCAGGCCACTAATGATGATTTCCAAGCCGCTCATGAAGGATTCACGGCCGCCAACGAAGAAGTCCTCGCCATCAACGAGGAGCTGCAGTCCACTAACGAAGAGCTCGAAACCTCGAAGGAGGAGTTGCAGTCCGTTAACGAGGAACTAATAACCGTCAATAACCAGCTCAACGAGAAGGTCGAAGAGCTCAGTAAAACGAATGACGACTTAGCCAATTTTTTGAATTCCTCCGAAGTCGCAACGGTCTTCTTGGACACCAAATTCTGCGTCAGGCGTTTTACGCCTTCGGCGACAAAGCTCATGAATTTGATCCCCGTAGATCTGGGCCGTCCGGTCACCCACATCTCAAACAAATTCATCGTCGTGGACCTTCTAGCGATTGCCGATAACGTGCTAAAAAATCTGGTGCCCATTGAAAGGGAAGTCCAGACCTCGGATGGTTCGTGGCACATCATGCGCTGCCTTCCCTATCGCACGCTGAACAACGTTATTGACGGCGTGGTCTTCACATTCATGGACATAACCCGCCTGAAGTGTTCGGAAGAAGCGCTGCTGGAGGCCCGGAACTATGCCGAGAGCATCGTTCATACGACCCGCGAATCCCTGATCGTGCTGAATCCCAATCTGAATGTCGTCTCGGCCAACCGGGTTTTCTGCGAGACCTTCAAAGTCACGCCGGAGGAGACGGAGGGTCATCTCATCTACGAACTGGGCAGTCGCCAGTGGGATATTCCCAGGTTGCGGGAGCTGCTGCAGGCAGTGTTTTCGACGGATGCCCCTTTCGAAGATTTCGAGATGGAGCACGACTTTCCCACCGTTGGCCGAAAGATTATGTCTCTGAACGCCAGAAAAATATACAGCGAAAGCAAAGACCTACGATTGATACTTCTGGCTATCGATGACGTGACCGCGCACAGGAGGGCCGAGAGAGGCCTCAAAGAACTGAACGAGACATTGGAAAAACGGGTGATGATACAGGTCGGCGCCGCCCACTTGCTCCAGAAAATCGCCGCCGCCGCCAACACCGCTCTCAGCGTGGAGGATGTGCTGCAGTTCACGGTGGAACAGGTCTCTGTTCACTTCGGATGGGCCGTCGGGCATGCCTATTTTGCCGATACTTTGGGAGGCAAGATAAAGTACTCAAGCATATGGTACGCGGAAGACAGCACCGACATTGTTCCCTTCCGTCACGCTACCGAAGCTCTCCCTTTGGTTCCGGGAATCGATTTGCCGGGTTGGGTTCCGAGTAGTGACTATTCAGTCTGGATCTTAGATGTTACGAGTCCGAACGTTTCGCGCGCCAAGCAAGCAAAAGCCGCAGGGATCAAATGGGGACTGGCTTTCCCGATCGTAGTAAAGAACACAATTGTGGGCGTGTTAGAGTTCTTGTCAAGACAGGCTCAAGTCGTAGATGATCCATTATCGGTAGTGTTGTGTCAGATTGGCGTTCAGCTGGGGCAGGTATTCGAGCGCAAGTGGGCGCAAATAAAATTACGGGAGAGCGAGCGGTTCGCCGCGCTGGGCATCGCCACAGCTAAAATCGCCCATGAAATCTCAAACCCGCTTAGTAGTATGTACACGCTTACCCAGCTTCTGGAGCGGCATTTCAATACGCATAAAGAAAGCACAGAAACGGTTATCGAAAATGTCGGAGCCCTCAAACTTGAAATTGAGCGCCTCAAGTCCCTGCTCGAAGAAATACGCTCCGTTTCGAGTCCCAACTTACACCGTCTAGAGTTAGAGCCGAGTAGCCTTTCTCTGTTGGCCGTGGAAGTCTTAATGAAAGAACAAACAAACTACATGGAGCGCGGGGTTCGCGTCGAACAGGATTTTCCGTCGGATTTACCTCCGGTGATGGTAGATAGAAAAAAGATGATCCAAGTCCTGTTCAATCTATTCAAAAATGCCGTAGAAGGCATGCCCGGAGGCGGAACGCTTACAGTGCGCGGGTACCAGTCCGGAGAGTGGGTATGCTTGGAGATCGCTGATACAGGGGTTGGCATTCCGCAAGGTTTGAATGTTTTTGAACTTTTTACCACCACCAAGCCTACGGGCACGGGCATAGGGCTTATGGTCGTCCAGCAGATCGTTTCCGCTCACAACGGATCGATCGATTATACGAGCGAACTCGGCAAGGGAACGGTGTTTCGCGTTAGTCTACCCCTGAACGAAATAGGGAAGACCCGAACCTAAGATGGATTCCCGAGCGCGTGTTGAATCTTTTGTAGCAGGTGTCGAAGAAGAAAGGGTCTGGTAATAAAGTCGGCTGCTCCCTGCAAAACTACCATGTCTCGATCTATTCCTGGATAGCCGGACATGAGAATTACTGGGGTACGTCGGGCAAGAGCGAGGAACTGCCTCAAGAGCGGAAAGCCGTCGATTCCCGGCATAACAAAGTCGGAGAGCACCAGGTCAAAGTCTTGTCTCAAAAGTTTTTCTAGCGCTTCAGCCCCATCGTGCGCCTCGTCTACCTCATAGCCCTCCTCGCGCAAAAATAGATTTATCCCTCTAAGGGCACCAAGATAATCATCGACGATGAGGATCTTTTGCGACAACGGCTTAGTCTCCTATAATAGGCCAAAAATTAAACGCAAAGACTATGCCACAGATCTACCTATGGTCGGGAAGTCCAGATTGGGCGGAGTGTGCCAAAGGTGTGACGAAACAAATGGGTTAATTCTTACTTTTGGGTCTTCCCTCTGGGGACTGAACTGATGAGGCAGGACGAGTTCGTGGGTGAGGTAAAGCGGCTGGATTGCTGTATGAGCTCAGATCGCAGAGGGCGGCTGCGCAGACGCAAACTTCGATGGTAGACCGCGAGCGGTTACCTTGTTAAGGTAGGCGAAATGCCATACGAGGTGCAGATGGCGAATGGTTTCTCTTTGTCGCTTCTCAGATTCGTTGCCCGCGGTTTTTTCGCGAAGCCCCCGTGTCTATTAGCGATGTGTTTAGGTTTGCTGCTTTCTCAGGGCTGCGCAATGCTTCAACGTCCGCCGGATATTGCCGCGCCGACCGAAAGGCCGGCCCAACCTGCGCCGAGCCAGCTTGTGCCCGTTCAACCGTCGGCTAAAAAAAGTCCAGCCGTACCGGCGAAATTACCACAAACCGGGGAAGCTTCGTGGTATGGGGCGCAGCATCAAGGAAAGCAGACGGCCAGCGGAACAATTTTTGATCAAGCGGGGCTTACCGCCGCACATCCAAGCCTACCATTCGGTAGCAAGATAAAGGTTACTAATCTAGCCAACGGAAAGTCAGTGGAAGTCGAGATTACCGATCGCGGACCTTTTGCAGAAAATCGGATCATCGATCTTTCACAGGCGGCGGCAAGAGCTTTGGACATGATAGATTCGGGTACCGCCACTGTCCGACTCGAACTGCCATCGGGGAAATAATCGACAAGTGCTCGCGGTCTCTGCGGAAGTAGAACCGCTCGGCCCGCGCTTGTTCATCTGCGGCAAGGGTGTGTCGGAAACTCTCCATCTGTGACGTAGTCTGGTCCAAGGTGCCTCGCCAGACATGGACCTCGTCGCTCCCTAAAATTAACGTTTCAGGTGGCAAGCACCGCGGAGGAACAAGAGAGGCGGTGGGTGCAGCCTTCATGCGGCGGTTCTCATCCGTCTCCGCGCAGTTCTTGGGAGAGCACCCGGAGCAGGACCAGGCTGAGTTGTGTTCAGGAAGAAGTGGTCGCCGGGAAACATCCGCAGCGAGAAGGAACCACTCGCCGAGCGGGCGACAATGAAAGGTGAAAATCAAACAATGCTCAGACTCATTACCCTTCATACACCGGCGGCGCCGAAGTGGACTGATCCGAGAACCAGGGGAGGCCGTTGTCCGAGATGGTGGGAACGACACGGTTTGGTGTTGCGGCGGTGGTGTTGATCATCAACCTGCTCAGCGGCCGGGCAGAAACCAAAATGCGTCCGTACACGTTCAGCCTCTCTTTTCGCAGTGAGAACTCAGCAGTCTATCCGACCTTTTGGTCGAAACTCTCGACGCTTTTGCCGAGCGTTATCCTTCTTTCTAGTGACCGGCTAAATAAAGTATCCGGAATCCAGCTCTTTTCTTCGCGACGACGTGTGGCACAAGAGTTGCCCTATAAAGTAGTTTAGCAAATAAAATCTAGAGGGAGAAAAAAAGTTATGAAGAGATTAGGATTAGTAAAGCCGATGGTCACCGTAGCCGGTATCTTGGCGCTGTCCGGTGTGGCCATAGCTCAAAGGGAGGGTGATGCGAGAGGTTGGATGGGCGGCATGAGCCATGAAAAGGTGGTCAGCGCAAATTGTCCCCAGCTCAAGATTACGAAGGAGAAAATAACCGAGGACCAAGCGCGCGACTTGGCCCAAAAGTATGCAGACAAAAACCTGCCAGGCTTCAAGGTAGTGAGGCCCCTCGGCTACGGCGGCGGGTATACCACCGTGTGCTACAAGATAGACAGCCCCACTACCGGAAGGTATCAATCGTTCTATTCGGTGGAGTATTCCATCGACGCGAAAAATCCAGCGGCTGAGACCCGCAACCTTCGCGTTGATCAGTTCGGATACGTCACGGAGTTCAGCGGCCCCTTTGGCATGGCGGGCGAACGCGGCCCTGCAGGCCCTATGGGCCCAGCCGGCGCCGCAGGCGCGCAAGGTCCAGCTGGACCGACCAGCGCCAGCAAGTAGCGGGCAAGATCGATCGCTCTGGCAGAGAGCGAGAGCGCGTAGCGCGTCTTAAAGCCAGAGAGGTAAACAGACGAACGATCCCTGGGACCAACTGGCCCCGGGGGTCGTTGTATATCGACGCACAGTCGTGCCTATAATGCTCTCGCCCATGCAAAGAGTTTTCCTGCCACGCCACTTTGCCGCCTCTGGTCTTCTACTCCTCATCTTAGCCTCTCTTTATGTTTTTTTTGAAGCTCAAAGGCTCAAGCAAGAATTCTTGCGCCAGACTGAGGACAAAGGAGCCGCATTGGCCAAGGCGATGGAGGCCAGTGTTAGAAACGCCATCGTCGGGAACGCTCTCTTGGATGATCTGATCGAGCAGCGTCTTTTGGACAACGCCCGGTTGATCGACCAATTGCTCCTCTCTCGTAGTGTAGATCAGGCGCTGCTTAAAGAGGTCAGCGCCATGAACCGCCTGCAAAAAATCGATCTCCTCGATCGGGA
>DASTOD010000029.1:0-2313 GCA_035762645.1 Binatia bacterium
GCGCGCCATCCAACGAAAAGGACCTGCTTTCCGTCGCGAAAATCGAGGCGCGGATTATCGCCCAAGCACGCTCGTTCTCCTCGACAAGCACTCGGTGCCTCGGCAGGCTGTGCTCGTTCAGTTGCTGCTGCCCTGATCATCATCACGAGCCGCCGCACCGAGATCACCGATGGACAGCTCGCGTACTGTTCACGATCTCAAGCAACACCGCGCCCCCAGCGGGCACTGTTACTCGAAACCAGCCGTCAGCCGGCTTCATCCACTCGACCCGAGAAGCACATTGAGGCGTGACAGCATGCCGTCTGGCACGCAGGCCGAAACGCACCTTGAACGCAATATCCTCTGCCTCGGCGCCACGCCCGTGTCGTGCATTTACCAATAACAGGTACGTCTCGTCCGAGTGCCGTGCCCTCATTTCAGAGATTAGAAGCGTATTGCCCTCGACTACAGAGAGGCTTGCTGGCAAGCCGGGCTCAAGCCCCCTCCCAGTTTGCATGCCTATTCCATAGACCTTCCCCGCCTGCAGCGTCAAGAATTTCTTTCCCAATCCGCCGATTTCGCAGTTCAGCTCCTTCACGATCTCGTACGCGGGTGTCGGGTCGCCATCAATGGAAGTCACCAGGCCTTCGCCAAACACGTAAGGCCCACGCGAAAGCTCCTCCGGCTTCGTGCGGTAGCTGTAGAAAGCCAAACCCTTGGCATTGAAGGCTATGTGGCTGTAAGCCTGCCAAAAAACGTCTGCTCGATTCCCGCTCCGATATCTCTTGCCAGACCAACCATCCAAATGAGGGGTCACCACCACCGATCCGAAGTGTCCTATGCCGTAGGCCTTTGTCAAATCACGGACGGTTGCGAGTTGTTCGTAAAAGTCTGCCCTCTCAGAACCATCGTCATACACAGCGTATAGCGTGGGAAGGATCGCACTCGGTTTCGCTCGCGTCAGGATTTGCCGTAGAAAGTCACAGTACGAACCATCAGCGGAGCAAGCTAGGCTCGGGTTAAATCGCCACGCAGCACCCGGGCGCGCAGCGTGCCCTGGCAGAACCGTCAACAGGGCCAAAACGTGATCACCCAGCTCACCGAACATGCGTGAGTGCAGCTGGCCAATGGCCTCCAGCCATCTCGCGTCAGGTTCATCCTTCAAAAGGATCATCGAAACGGAACGATCCTTCCCTGCGTACTGCATGATCGCGTCGAATCTCTCTGGTCGCTCAAGTGAAGCCTCCCAGGTGCCAAGTATCAAGCGAAGCCCATTGTCCTTGGCCTTCGAAGGCAAATCCCCCCTCAGTCTTACTTGAACATCACTAAGCCCAGCAGCGGCGTAAATTCCGACATCCCGGCTGATGTCGTTCTGGTTGGCGTAACCAAAATACGACCACGCAAAGCGCGGAAACGCTTTGGAATCCGGAATCTCCGACGTTCGATAAACCAGCCATTTCTCCCAGCGTCTCGCGCTCTCACTTGCTTCGGCGGGCCCGATCCCCGCTGCTACATACGTCGCGACCGCAAGCCAAGCCACTCGTCTCGACATCAAGAGAGCCGACATTCTGGCAAATCTCATGGCCAATCTCCGACCTTCTCTCCAACCGGCAGTCGTCGCCAGTCGAGCTGTGATGTCCAGAGTGGTCGCGCCTCTGGCGCTAACTGAGTAAAGAGGCCTTGAACTGCTCTAAACGCACAGCGTCACACGGCGTCTCTCTAAGAATGTCCACGATCGCGTCAACAGTTTGTTCAACAGAACTTTTCCCCGCCACTCCCCCGGCCCAACCGTGTTCAGTTAAGAACTTCGCGTAGTTCCTACCGCGTTGCGGCCCGGCCCTCAAAAGTCCAAATAGTTCTTCCCTCGTCTTGGCGGAATCGTAGGCACCAAGACCGTCATAAAACTTGTCAATGCGTTCACCGTGACCGTTGTAGTAAATCACGGGACACCCTATCACTAACGCTTCCAGTATCGCCCCACTAAATCGGCTCACGAAGAAATCCGCCTCGACGAGTAGATCGTAGAGGGGCTTCTTGCTAACCTCGTATGAAGACAAATCTCCATCGTCTTGTGGATGCTGCGAAATCACCAACTCGTACCCTGCCTCTCGGCAAGCCCAATGCACATCGGAAATCCATTGCTCTCGCTTGTCGACGAGAACGCCATAGGAAAAGTTGACGTTTAGTACAACCATGCGCCGATCGCGAGCCGTTTGTTGTTCGCGCTCTACCTTCCAGCGACTCAGGCCTTCGAGGCGTTGTACTCCCGTTACTACAAGCCTCTGATTCGTGCCTTCGAAGTATCGCTTGTCAAAAGAACCAGGCAGGAAAACG
>DASTOD010000030.1:0-3137 GCA_035762645.1 Binatia bacterium
TCAAGATATTCAATACCTTCACGTTTTCTTTCCTCCTTCGTCGAATTACAGGCTAACTTCATCGGTCTGATCTCTCTCGGCCATGCCTTTGCCTTTTCCTCCTCTGACCTCAAACGCTCCATTGCGGTGGGACAATATTCAAAACGATTCCCAATCCAAGCCCGTAAACCAGATGGGAGACCGTCGGCGAGAGTACGGGTCGGGTGCCCTGCGGGGCTGCTACACCGAAGAAGCCCCAACCGAATGCAGGATAGAAAATGATCCAGGGCAGAAGCGTTGTCGCCAGCCCCCACAAGAGACCAGGAAGCATGTGATTGCCTGGTAGGGGCGCACCAGAGACGAGGTAGAGGGCAGGATACGTGAGTGCAAGACTACCGCCCAGAAGATAATGAGTTATCCCGCCAACGGCGGACTCATGTTTGACGGGCGCAGCCTTGATGATGTTTTTATGTACAAACTGCCCGCGGACGGCATGCAAAAGCCACCGACCGATGGCCCGGTTGCCTCCTCAACCCGACCCACTCGTGAGCCTGAGCCGCTCCATCATGATTTCGGCGATGTCCATCAACCCCGTACCTACTAGTCCGCCAACAAAGGCTGAGAAAAACAGTTTCATCGGATTTCCCTCCTTGCAGTCATGAGGTTCGTCGAATTGGGCGGTGCGCTCCAGGCGTGCACGCTCGGTGCCCATCCCTTCCGTCTTCCTTTCTTGATCCAATCGTTTGCTCCTCTTCTCACGTGCAGCCTAACCGATAAACACCGGCCGAGTGATGCTGACGAAAAGAGCCGATAAAAGTGCTATTTCCGAATTTAGAAACGAAGAACGGAAAGCGAAAGATACTGCGGCACGTCGAATGCGGGTGAAGAACCTCTGATGAACAAGCCTTTCTGTCCCAGGTCTTGAGCCGGGTCTCGTGCAATACGCGAAAGAGCAAGCAGCACGCTCCCACGAGACGCAACGTCACGCGTGAGCCGGGGAAGTTCGGAGGTCGTTGATGTTCCGGCTAACAACTCAGTGTGATACTTTGGACCTATGCAATCGAGATTCGGCTGACCGTGCGATCGAGACGAAAGAGAAACTTCCGTTGTAAGAGGGCCAGTGTCGTAAAGAACAACCTCGTGATCTGGGTGAGTTTCTTGATGCGAACATCTCAACACAGCCCACGCGATGCTGTAGTAGAGAAGCACGAGTGAAACAATCAGTACGACCGAAGTTTTGACAAAATGGCTATTCATACCCAGGTTCTGTAGTGAGCACGAAATATGCCACCACTTTCATACCCTTAATCAATGGGATTGGTCAGAATTTTGTCGCTACTGCGAATCCGACACCATGATTTTGGCAAATCTGGCAATACGTTGTTTTCTCCCGGTATTTGCCGACTTCACCGGATTTAAAATGGTACTCCTCCCGGATCGGATGTTTGCGCTGCTGTCGATAAACCTCCTCAACCTTAGTAGAGATAAGCTTTCAGAACATATTGTTGAACCATTCTCTGGGTGTTAAAGAAAGACCCATTCAGGGCGATGGAGTGGCGCATCACATCAATGAAACCGTCACGGTCATGATAGAATAACGGCGCCACGACTTGTTCCAATTTGTCGTACAGTGAAGAAGCGTCTTTAGAGCGGTCGGCAAATTGTTCCCTGCCTCGTCCGTTCTCTCCAATAGACCACCCCGTCACTCCTTCAATACATCCTTCGATCCACCAGCCATCAAGAATGCTTACACTAGGGACGCCGTTGAGCGCAGCCTTCATCCCGCTGGTTCCTGACGCTTCGAGGGGTGGTTCAGGCGTATTCAGCCACAGGTCAGCGCCCGCAGTAATCATCGCGCCAACTTCCAAGTCGTAATTCTCAAGGTAAGCGATCTTGATGTCGTTCTTGAGCGATTCTTTAAACCGGAAGATCCGCTGGATAACCTCCTTTCCCACCTTGATCCTGAGGATGGGCCTTTCCGGCATATATCACCTGCAAGACGCCGGCTTTCGCCACGATCCCTTTGAGCCTCGCGACATCTTGGAAGAGGAGATCCGCTCTCTTGTAACTCGCGGCGCGCCGGGCGAAACCGATAGTCAAAGCCTGCACAGTCATCCCAAGATTGGTTTGTTGGTTCACGTGCTGAATCAATGCCGTCTTCGCCTCGAGATGGGCGCTCCATATCTCCTGCTTGGGAATATTGAGAGCGTAACGAAGGCTAAAATTATCCTGTTCCCATCCTGGAATGTACTCGTCATAAAGCCTCTTGAACGGCTTTGCCGCCCAGGTAGCGGCATGGACGCCATTGGTGATGGAATCGATGGTATAACGGGCGAACATTAATCGTGAGACTTCACCGTGTTTTTTCGCAACGCCGTTGATGTAGTGGCTCAGGTTAAAACCGAGAAACGTCATGTTTAGACGGCCCTCGCAGCAGAACACATCTTTCATGTCGTAGACTTCGCGCCGGCCAAGAACGCTTTGCACAAGATCCATGGGGAACTGATCGTGCCCAGCGGGAACGGGCGTGTGAGTCGTGAAGACGCATTTCTTCCGGACCGCTTCGATATCGTCATGGGTGATGGATGGTCTGCCGTCATTCTTTATCTCTTCATCCAAAAGCTCCAGGACAAGGAGGCTCGCATGCCCCTCGTTCATATGAAAGCGCTCAATGTGCTTGTAACCTAGGGCCCTGAGCATTTTTACGCCGCCGATTCCGAGGATGACCTCCTGGCAGAGGCGGTAATGCGGGTCACCTCCGTAAAGAAAGTCAGTGAGCGTTCTGTCCCAATCGGAGTTCTCCGGCAGATCGGCATCTAAGAAATAAACCGGCACCCGAAAGCCTCCGTTCCCTCGGACTTCGTATCTCCAGGCCCGGAGACGAACGGTCCGCCCCTCTACGGTAACGGTAGTTCGGTCAGGCATCTCCTCTACAAAATTTTCTACAACCCATCCGGCGAGAGCTTCTCTCTGCCATCCACTTCGGTCGAGTGTCTGGCGAAAATAGCCCTTTCTATGAAGAAGGGTCACAGCGACCATCGGCACTTTGAGGTCAGCCGCTGAGCGGATCGTATCTCCCGACAGAACGCCGAGACCACCGCTGTAGGTTGGAATCTCCGCCGCAACGGCTATCTCCATCGAGAAATAGGCGATCTTAT
>DASTOD010000031.1:0-2139 GCA_035762645.1 Binatia bacterium
AAATCCGAGACGAAAAGCCCGGCAATGTCGGACCCATTCGGGAGGTGAATCGACAGTCCTTCGATCAAGAGCAGGAAGGCCGGATCGTCGATGCGCTGGTCAGCAGGCGAGGCCCTATTGTCCCTGGTCGCGGCTGCCGCCGCACGGCGGGGCTCAGCGCGACCGTTGAGCTTTAGAAAAAGTAAAAAACAGTACGAGTGAAGTGGGATTCGGTCGTATGATAGCGAGAAACAGTGCTCAGGCAGGGAGGCGATGGCACGATACAAAAAGTACTCGTACCGAGCAGACCAAGCTGGTTCCGATGGCATTTAGTCAGCAGATCCTTCCAGGGACTTTGAATAGACTCTTAACTATCTCATCGCAATGAGTTCACTTAACCGTCTTCGAGCATCGATGCCACAAACATCGCGAATCTCGCCCGAATTTAATTGAACAAAGACCACGTCGGTAGGAAAAATCATGAGATCTTTAGCGTTGATGGCTCTAATCCTTACGTCTTCTTCGGCGTTGTTAGCTCAAGTCTCGCAACCGGAAGAGGGGCAAATCCGCGGGGCTTTCCTTTCTTATAAAGAGGCTATTCTGCAACAGCAGGGTCAATCCGCGGTCTCGCTCGTCAATCGAGCTACGCTTCAGTATTATGCGCGCATGAAAACCCTGGCTCTTAGAGGCCAAGAGAAAGAAGTGCGCCTACTTACGCCGATGAATAAGATCATGGTATTGAGCTTACGCCATCGGCTTTCTATTGATGATTTGAGGCGGATGACGCCGGACGAGATCTTTATCCACGCAGTCAATCACGGCTGGATTGGGAAAAATAGTGTGCTCGACAGCGACATCGGGCAAATGCAAGTCTTCGGTAATGACGCAAGTGCTGAGTACGTAAAGGGCGGCAGGCGTACGCCGCTGAAATATCGTTTCACGAAAGAAGATGGGCATTGGAAGATTGATCTAACCGCGCTGATGCCAGCAGCCGACCAGGCAATGGGTATGCTGATAAAGAAAAAAGGTATTGATGAGGATGCATTCATCATCAGCTTAGTAGAGTCGGTATCAGGAAAGAAGGTGTTGCCTTCGATTTGGCAGCCGCCAGTTGAATGAAAACCCGAATCAACGCCATGCAGTCTCTTCGAGCGCTGGCTCTCGAGGCGGACGACGACTTGTTGTCGTTTTGGCGTTCTGCGCAACGAATAATGATGGTCCGCGAGAAGGCCGGATCCCATATCCCGAGCCTGATCCGTATGCATGAATGAACGCATCCTGATGCATATGAGAACAACTCTTAATATTGACGATTCTCTCTTACGAGATGCCGAACGACTAACCGGAGTCAAAGAGAAAACCTCACTCGTGCGTTTAGGCCTCGAGGCCTTGATAGCGAAAGAAAGCGCGCGGCGGTTGGCCAATCTCGGCGGGACCGAAAAGCAGCATCGCAGGATTCGCAGGCGACGTCCTCGTAGCTCTGCATGATTTTAGTCGACACGTCAGTCTGGATCGAGCACCTTCGGGCGGGAAGCGGTCGTCTAAGAGATCTGTTGTTTGCCGAGCAGGTCCTTTGCCATCCATTTATCGTAGGTGAGTTGGCATGTGGAACTCTGCACAATCGCGGCGAGATTCTGACGATGTTGAAAGCCTTGCCTGAGGCAAAACTGCTTGAGCATGAGGAGGTTTTGGCCTTTCTGGATGCGCGGCGGCTTTACGGGCGCGGCATCGGCTGGGTTGATGCGCATCTTCTCGCTTCGACGCTGCTCACCGGGTGCGCAATTTGGACATTCGACAAGCCGCTACGGAAAGCAGCGGCTGCCGTGAAGGTCCTGATGTGAACGGTCCGATACCCCGTTGCTGGAGCGCATTGAGAACATTTCTCAGCGACATAATTAGGTGGTGATGATTAAAGAAGTTTTCCAACCCGTAGGCAGGCTATTGAGAAGCCGTTGCGGAGAAACTCGGGCGCCCGGAGAAAAAGCCGTCTAGCCCAAAAGTGTGCTAAACTTTACCCCGCGTTGGAAGATTTAGCGGAATGGCCGGAAGAGCCTGAACCTCGATGAAAATGCTGTTGTTAATCATTATTCTGTTGAGCGAGATAGTTGCAGCGACGACCCAACTGCCGCCACCTTCCGAGTGGGAGCGCGCCAACCGAGA
>DASTOD010000032.1:0-14086 GCA_035762645.1 Binatia bacterium
GTACTCGCAAAACAATATCATGGCGACGCAAATTCTCCTGGAAGCGAGCAAAGGCGCCAAGATCAAAAAATTCATCTACGGATCCTCGTCCTCAGTATACGGAGACACCGACGATCTGCCGATGCGCGAAACGGGCGTCACGCGGCCGGTTTCCCCCTACGGCGTTACGAAGCTTGCCGCCGAACACCTCTGTTATCTCTATTGGAAGGCCTTCGCGGTCCCCACGGTGTCGCTGCGGTTTTTCACGGTTTACGGTCCGCGCCAACGGCCGGATATGTTTTTTCATATCTTCATGCGCGCGCTGGCCCGTGGCGAAGAGGTCCCGATGTACGACGACGGCCAGCAGACGCGTGACTTTACTTTCTGTGCCGATATCGTGGATGGCATTCTGGGCGCGGCTTTTTATCCCGATTGCGGCGATATTTTCAATCTCGGCGGCGGCAGCGAAATCAGCCTCTTGAACGCCATCGCGATGGTCGAAAAGATCGCGGGCCGCAAGGCGCGCATCAACCGTTTGGAGCGCCAGAAAGGCGACGTGCGACATACCCGAGCTACCCTCAGCGAAGCAAAAACCAAGATCGGCTATGCACCGCGTGTCGGGTTGGAAGAGGGTTTGGCACGGGAATGGGAATGGATTAAAAGCATTGGTGAGTCATAAGAAATGGACGCTGCCAGCGAAGCATGGATATTACAGAGCGGCGATAGTAGAGCGACGGCACGAGGTGGGCCATGGCTGATTATTCAAGCGAAGATGTCGGCAACATCATCTCTTTGGAGCATGTCAATGTCCAGGTTCCCGACCAACCCATGGCCATCCTGTTCTATATCATCGGGATGGGCTTTACGCGCGATCCATACGTCAATGTCGGTTTGAACAACATGTGGGCCAATGCGGGCGAGCAGCAGTTTCATCTGCCGACGCGATCGGCGCAGATTATTGATGGGCATATCGGAATCGTCATGCCGGACCTTGAGGCGCTCAAAAAACGCCTCGAATCGGTAGCGGAGAGCCTGCGGCAGACCCAATTCTCCTGGTCGATCGAAGAGGACCATATCGCCGTTACCTGTCCGTGGGGAAATCGTTTTCACTGCTATCGCCGCAGCCCCAGTTTTGGCGATATGGCTCTTGGAATCCCGTACGTCGAGTTTTCCGTCCCTAGGGGCAGAGCCGCGGGCATTGCGCGCTTTTATCATCAGGTGATGGGCGCACCGTCTGTGGTGGAAAGTGAAAAACCAGGCGCCGTCGGCCGGGTGCAGATTGGGCGCAACCAATCCCTGATTTTTCGAGAGACCGATGGGTCGGTCGCCCCCTATGATGGGCATCACATCGCTATTTATGTGGCGAATTTTTCCGCGCCCTATCGATTCATGAAGGATCGCGGGCTACTCGCCGAGGATGTGCGCAATCATCAATTTCGATTCCAGCAGTTGATCGATCCAGAGAGCGGCGAGCGCTTGTTTCTCCTGGAGCACGAGGTCCGTAGCCTCCGCCATCCGATGTTCAACCGTTTTTTCGTCAATCGGGACCCGGTGCAGTCCCAGCGCGAATATCATCGCGGGCGTGACGCCTTGATCCCCTACGCGAGCTAGTGCTAGTCGTTTGATGACCGAATGATACCTGGGGGCCTCTGTTACCAGGCTCCAGAACGGAGAGTATAGCGATGGCGATAAGTAAGGAGCTCTTGGACATCTTAGCTTGTCCAAAATGTAAGGGAGATATACACCTGAACGAGACAAATGACGGCTTGATTTGTGAAACCTGCCGGCTCATGTACCCTATCAAAGATGATATTCCGGTGATGTTGATTGATGAAGCCATTCGTTTGTAGCTAATGGATAACAAATGGCAGAATGTCTTGGTGGTCCAGACGAGCTTTCTCGGCGACACGGTTTTGACCCTGCCGCTCCTGAACGAGATCAAGCGGCGATTCCCGGCAGCACGATTGAGCCTTCTCTGTACGCCCGGCGGGAGCGAGTTTTTGCGGGACCATGTTGCGGTCGATGAAATTCTCGTGGATGACAAGAAGGCGCTGGACAAAGGTTGGCTCGGGTTGTGGCGGCAGGCCCGATTGCTACGGCGAAAGCGCTTTAGCATGGCAATCTCACCGCACAAGTCGCTGCGCACCGCCTTGTTGTTGTTTTTTGCCCGCATTCCCCAGCGGGTCGGATTTTCTCAGAGCAAGGGCTGGTTCCTATATAACCGTCGAACGAAAAGGAGCGCTGACGCCCACGATGTGGACCGAACCCTGTCGATCCTTGGAGTCTTTGGCATTCAGCTCCAAGCTTGCGAGCGCCGGTTTGAGCTTCCGACCCAACCGGAAGTTCAGGAATCTGTGACCGAGATTTTCCGATCTCACGGAATCGACACAACGAGGCCCGTCATGGGTCTGAATCCCGGGTCTGTCTGGCCGACCAAGCGGTGGCTGCCGGAAGGATTCGCGCGAACTGTTGGGTTACTGAAGCAGAAGTACGACTGCCACGTTGTTCTCTTTGGCGGACCGGATGACGCCGATGTGGCCCAAAATATCCATCGCCTATGCGGTGGAGCCGCGATCAATTTGGCGGGCAAACTTTCACTCCGCGAACTCCCGGTCGCCCTTAGCCGCTGTAGCCTCTTCATCAGCAACGACAGCGGACCCATGCACATGGCGGTTGCCCAAGGTGTCCCGACAGTGAGCATTTTTTGCGCCACAACCCCGGCCCTAGGATTTTACCCCTACTCCTCCAGAGCCATCGTATTGGAAAAGGCGCTTTCCTGCCGTCCGTGCAGCTCACACGGGGGGCGTCGCTGCCCGTTGGGGACGGAAGATTGCATACGGTTGATTACTCCCGAGCACGTGATCCACGCCGTGGACAAGCTGCTCGGTGGCGGCGAAGCGCGCGCCGACTCTAGCAACGGCTTCGTACCGGAGTTCATGGCGGTTTGATTGTCTTCCCCTTGGCAAAGGGGGAGATGTAGTGGGGGTTCTGGATGCCCACTTCAGCCTGAGACGGATGCGTCCGAAGGCCTGTGGCGGATTCGCGGGTATGACGGATCGGGACCCTGGATTTTATTTGAACACTAGGTCCCGTTGATATCACCCGAAATCAACAATGCTGAGCGAGGATTGGGCTTGGGGTCGGATTCCGCAGGGTTTTAAAAAAATCGCCGACAAAGCCGGGAGCCGCCTCGTCGTCCGTATCGACCGGGAGAACTCGATCAGCATCTCCCTTTGCCGCCAGCAAGGTGAAAAAGAGCATAGTCCCGGATTTGAAGGCAGAGAAAAACTCCGAGCGATTCGACTCCCGGATGGCGAAATCGCGCTGGTTCGGGCGTACCGACACGGCGGTCTTCTTCGCGCGGTTACGGGAAGACTATTTCTCGGCTGGCCGCCTCGCCCGTTTCGAGAGCTGGCTGTTACTGAAGAGTTGCGTCATCGGGGTATTCCGACCGTGGAAGTGTACGGCGCTTGCGTAACCAAGGTTTGGGGACCGCTTTACCGCGGCTGGATCGTCACGCGTCAACTCGCGGGCGCGCAAGATCTTTGGATGGCGCTAAGAACCGGATTCCTGTGCGAGCTTGGAACCGGGGAGGTTTTACGCGCGGTTGCGCGCAGCGTCCGAATGCTGCATCGAGAAGGGGTCTATCATTGCGACCTCAATCTCAAGAACATTCTGGTCCGTCGCGAGCGCGGCGGCGTGCGCGGGTACATCATCGATTTTGACAGGGCCAAACTTCTTTTAGGGGATCTACCTCCCCCGTTAGCGAGAAGAAGTTTAAGGCGGCTTCTGCGCTCGATTCGAAAACTCGATCCTGAACGAAAGTATTTTTCCAATTCGTCTTGGGATGAGTTTGTCCGTTATTATCATGGGTCCGAGATTTGACGCCAAGAAAATTCTGATCATTCTTCACGGCTCCATCGGCGATGTGGCGCGCGCGTTACCGCTCGCGAACGTTGTCCGCCGAGGCTTTCCAGCCGCGACCTTGGCCTGGGCGGTCGAACCGGCCTCCCTGCCTTTGGTCCAACATCATGCCGCGATCGATGAAGTCATTTTGTTCGACCGGAGCCGTTGGTGGAAAGAACTTTGGCCGTTCTTGCGCCGCATCCGGGAACGCCGGTTTGATTTAGTGCTCGACCTGCAACGACACTTCAAGAGCGGATTCATCAGCCGCTGGTCGGGTGCGCCGAATCGGCTCGGGTTTAACAAACAGGACGCCAAAGAGTTCAACTGGATTTTTAACAATCAGTTCATTCCCATGTTGGGTGACAGCGTATCGAAGCTCGACCACTATTTGAAATTCGCCGAGTACCTCGGCCTCGAGCCGTATCCCATTGAATGGAACATTGATCTCACCGTCGAGGAGCAAGCCCGGGTCGATCGGCTTGTCGCCCGCTTGGACGGAGCCTTCGCCGTGCTCTTTGTCGGCAGCCGCTGGGAGAGCAAGCGCTGGTTTCCCGCTCAGATCGCAGAGTGCGCGCGGATGATTCGCGAACGGTTTTCGCTTGGTGTCGTGTTTTTAGGCAATCGCCAAGACGAACCGCTTGCCAGGGAGGCCGAGGAGCTGAGTGGAATCGAGTTAGTCAATCTGGCCGGCCGGACTGCACTTCGCGATGCCGTCGGCATCATTGCGAGAGCCAGAGTTGCCGTGGGACCCGACACCGGACTCGCACACCTCGCGGCCGCCGTGGCTACGCCGGTTGTATCCTTATGGGGCCCGACCAGTCCGGCGCGAACCGGGCCCTATGGTTTTGACGAACTCGCCATTCAGGGAAAAGCGCCTTGCACGCCCTGTTATTTGAAAAAATGCCCCATCGGTAGAATCTGTATGCAATCCATTGGCGTCGAAGAGATCCGCGCAAAGCTCGATCTCGTTCTGTCCCGGCCCGATTCCAAGGTTGTCAGCCGTGTGCACTGAGCTCAAGTACCAGGAGATAAAAATTGGCAATTGGCGTCTCAGAGTTCTCCCGGAGAGATGGAGCGAGCGATTGGGGGCGCGGATTTTCGAGCTTATCGAGCAGCAGGTCTTCAGCAAACATCCGCAGACCGTGAGGTTGATATTTCCCGATCAAGAAAACGGCGAACCCTTCTTTCTCAAACTGTTTCACCCGGCGTCGGTCATGGCGACCGTGAAAGACTATTGGCGAGAGTCCAAAGCCTTTCGTTCCCTGCGACAGGGTATCGCTCTGTCTCGCGCCGAATTCTTGGTTCCCTTGGCCGTCGCCGCGGGTGAAGAGAGGTCCTGCCGTATCTTGAAACGAGCTTTCATTCTCACGCTGGGCGTTCCTGGAGAGCCTATACCCGTTTTCCTGCAACATCGCTACGTCGTTCGGCAGGATGGCATTTTTCTAAAACAAAAAAGAGCCGGGCTGGATAGTTTGGCGCGGCAAATTCGGCGCCTGCACCGGCTGGGATTTGTTCATGGCGATCTAGTCGCGTCCAACATCCTGGTATGGGAAAGAGCCGATGCCCGGCTTGAATTTTACCTGATGGATAACGATCGCACCCGGCGCTATCCGCAATCCTTTCCCCAGCGCTTGTGGAAGCGCAACTTGATTCAGTTAAACCGCTTGCCGCTGGCCGGCATATCGCTTCAAGACCGAATGCGCTTTTTTCGCGCTTACTCAGGGAGAGCAGACTGGAGCCGAGCAAACCGGGATCTGCTTCGGTGGCTTGAGCGAAAGACCCGGGCAAGGCGGAAAGCGTCCGATGCAGCCGCGGCCAGGAGCTTCAGAAGGCTGATGAGCTGGAAGAGAGACTATGCGGACAATGTTTGACACATGAACGCGCGGCGGCTCCGCGAGTTGCGGAATTTGTTCGTCTTGGGCGTGGTTTCCGGGATGGTATTCTTCTTTTTTCTCGACAGCAGGCCGTTTTATGATAGAGGCGAACCCCGGGAGGCGCTGGTTGTTCGAGATATCTTTCTCAACGGCAACTGGCTATTTCCCCTGAAACTCGAAAATCAAATTCCTTCCAAGCCGCCGCTTTTTCACTGGCTCGGCGCTCTGGCTTCGATCGCGCGGGGGGAGATGACCGAAGCAACGGTTCGTTTCCCGTCCGCTCTGTTCGCGAGCCTGGGCGTATTTCTTATCTATTACCTTGGCAAACGATTGTATGACTCCGATGTTGGGCTCTGGGCGGGCTTAATTCTTGCGACAACCGGAGTTTATTATTCCCTCGGCTCGGAAGCTCGGGTAGACATGGCCCTGACTTTTGCAGTGGCGCTGCCTCTGACGCTTTTTTACTTTATTTATAGCGGAATCGTTCGCCATGACGTCTGGTGGTATCTCTTTTTCTTGGTCACCGGGGCAGGCGTGACGGCGAAAGGGCCCGTCAGCGTGGTTCTATGCGCTCTCGTCATTACGCTGTTTCTTGTCACCAAAAAAAGAGCGGACTTGTTTCTTAGGTTCGCCCGCCATCCTGGAATGATCCTGGGGATTGTCGCCTGCCTTTCGTGGTACGGCGCAGCGCTTTACATGGGAGGAGAACAGTTCTTCGGCCTTCAGTTTTTGAAAGAAAACTTGGCGCGATTTTTCGTTCACGGCGAAGGCGGGACGGGACATCAGAAACCTCTATACTACTTTATTCCCTACTTCTTCACGTTGGGACTTCCTTGGACGATTTTCTTGCCTATCGTGATCTGGCGCTTCTGTGAAAAAAGAACGCTCGTCGACGACCGTTTGCTTTTTCTCGGCATCTGGGTGGCCGTGGTTTTGGTCTTTTTTTCTCTGTCGGCGGGCAAGAGACCGCCTTATATACTTCCGCTTTATCCGCCGCTCGCGCTGTTGATCGCGGCGTCTTTGTGTTCTTACCAGGCAAAGGTGCCTGCCTGGATTCCTCGTTCCGTGAGCTCTCTGGCAATGGGCGTGGGGCTCATGATTGCGGCTCTGTTTTCAGGTTATCTCATCAGCGACGATTTGTTTTGGCTCTTGAAGCTTTGGCCGTTCCCATTAGAGGAAGATGCGGCAAGCGAGTTGGCCGCCGTGAGAGAAGCTCTGAACCAACGAATCTGGCTCATCTCCGCTATTTTGCCCGCCACAGCGGTTTTGTGGGTTCTGTCTGGATGGGATGTGCTCCACGGGACGATGAGAAGGAGTGCTATTCACGTCACGCTTTTGGCTCTTCTCGGCATTGTGATCGTCCAGGGCGTTGTAAACCCCGGACTGGCATCGACCCGGAGTTATAAGGAATTCATGCAAAAATCGAAGCAAACCGCGCTGGGACAGGGAATGCTCATGATCTTTCCAAAGGGGGTAGATGTAACCTCGATCGTGTTTTATGGCGGCAGAAATGTAAAACTTTTACCCGGTAATTATGAGGCGCTTCGCTCGCAGTTGCGGAGGTCGAAGGAGTACGTAGTCATGGCGGAAGTGGAATGGAAAGAGTTCATGTCGAATGCGCATCCGCCCGTGCCGGTCATTATTCGGGATCGAGGCTCGGGACCCGACGGCAATGGTCCTCTTGTGCTGATTAGAGGTGGCGCAGCGGAGTAGAAGAGATGCGCATCGGCCTCTGCTATAAAACGCTCGATCAAAAAGGAGGAACGGAGCGGGACCTTTTCATCACCGCCGAAGGATTGAGGGATCGGGGGCATGAGGTTCATTTGTTCTGCGCGAATTATGAGGTGGAACCGCCGGTTGGGACTTTCGCTCACCGGGTCCCGGTAGTTCGTTTAGGTCGAACGGCGCGTTTGTGGAGTTTCGCCCTTCGGGCTCCGCGCGTAATACGTAAACAGCGCTGCGACGTCATGCTCAATTTCGGCAGAATGCTTTGTCAGGACGTTGTGCGAAGCGGCGGTGGATCGCACCAACTCTTTTTACGCAAGCTCGGTCAGGAACTTGGGATGTGGCGCCGGATGTGGCATTGGACGAGCATCTATCATCAAAGTCTTCTCGCGATCGAGAAACGACAGTTTAGTGCCGGTCATTTTCGGAAAATCGTTGCAGTCTCTGAGGAGGTTAAGCGCGAACTGATCATGGCCTATTCGGTAAGCGAAGATCTGATCACCGTTATTTATAACGGAGTGGATCACGACCGCTTCCATCCTTCGTTGCGCGAAAAATGGCTGGCCGCCATACGAAATCGATGGGGCATTCCGATCGAGGCTCCGCTGGTCCTGTTTGTCGGCAGCGGATTCCGTCGCAAGGGCTTGGATCGTTTATTAACCGCGTGGGGCTCGCCGGGACTGCGCGGCTCCTATCTTCTCATTGTGGGAGAAGACGCGAGGCTCGGCGCCTTTCGCGCTCGCGCCGAGAAGATCGCGCCCGGAAGAATTGTTTTTGCCGGTCGACAGGACCACATAGAAAAGTATTACGGCGCGGCAGACCTGCTTGCGCTGCCGGCCGTGCAGGAAGCATTCGGAAACGTCGTGTTAGAGGCATTGGCGTCCGGCGTTCCGGTTGTAGTCAGTCGCGGGGTCGGCGCTGCCGAGTTGCTGCGCGGGAGTTTGAATGAGGGAATCGTGAACCAACCGGAGAACCCAAAGGAGATCGAGGAGAAGATCGTGTTCATGATAGGCCATTGCAGCGACCCTGATCTGAAATTGGCGGCAAGAAAAGTCGGGGAGCGGTATTCCTGGACCCATCATTTCCAACAATTAGAGGCCTGGCTGTCAGAGCTTTGCTAGTAGCCAGAGATATCGTCAGGGGTAAGGGGTTAGGCGTGAGGCGCGAGAGTAGTGACGCCTCACGATCCAGTGGTGCCGATTGAACCGGTTGAACCATGAAGGGAGTTTTCACACAGTCTGTCGCAGCGAAAAATCTTAGATCTCTTGGGTTTGCCCGGGATGACAACCGGCTCTCGTCTGAATTTGTTTTTCTCAAACAAGGCGGCGTAAGGTTTTGGATTAAACGGGAGTTGCTGGAAAAACTGACGGTCGAAACCTTCCTCGAAGCCGACTCGTTGTTCAATCGCGCCGATTGTAAGATCATCAAGGACCAAAAAAAAATTAAAGTTGGTCGGCTGGTACTGGAGATAGCGGGCAAATCCACGGCTGTTTTTTTAAAAAAATACAATGCCTTTTCGTGGCGATATCGACTGCTTTCTCTATTTTCCGACTCCGGGGCCTACCGATCGTTGCGAGGGGCGGCCATTTTGACCGCCGCCGAGATTCAAACCGCGGCGCCTTTGGCAGCGGTTGAATGGCGGCGGTGGGGCATGCTGGAGCGAAGTATCTTTCTTTCCCAAGAAATTGCGTCCGCGAAAACGGCAGACGCGCATTGGTTGGCAACTCTCGCGCCTCTCGAAGGCGCCTACGGAGTCAGCCGCCGGCAGAGCTTCCTGGTGAGTCTAGCTCAAGTCTTGCGCAAACTTCACGCGAAGGCGATCTATCACAACGATTTAAAGGACGCCAATCTGCTGGTTAGGGCAGACCCCGAGGGTAAAGAATATTTCTTCCTGCTGGATCTCGAAGGCGTTCGACAGTGCGTTTATCTGAGCAACCGTAGAAGAATTAAAAATCTGGTGCAGCTGAATCGAACGTTGGGCCGGTGGCTCAGCAGAACGCAGAAGCTGGCGCTGCTCAGGAATTATCTAGGGGACCGGGCGAGCGACAGGAAGTCGCTGGAGTGCTGGATACGCCGGCTTCAAAGAGCGACCGCAAGGGCGGACCAAAGATCTTTCGCCAAAAACTCGCAAGCGACCGGATAACGTAACGCACTACGTGTCATCGCGCCAAACATGCCCAGAATGCAAAGGAACCGTCTTGGGGATGTTTAGTCAGCCATGAGACTACAATTAGAGTATCACCCTTCGCGTCACCTGTGATATATATACACCTTTACGTGGAATACAAAAGCCGGCGTGATAATGAGGAGATGCCCCTGCAGAGGACGGATATGAAGAGGGAAAGCATCGAAAGAGGTTGGGAATGAAGGCTCTTGTGCTCGCCGGAGGCACAGGGACAAGGCTTCGGCCCCTTACCTATACGGTGCCCAAGCAGCTTATACCGGTTGCCAACAGACCCATTCTCTTCTACGTCATGCAGCACATCCGTGAGGCCGGCATTCGAGATGTAGGTGTCATCATCTCACCTGAGACGGGCTCCCAAATTCGGGACTTTCTGTCGAAAAACACGCACCTTAATTTCACCTATATTCTTCAGGAACAACCTCTTGGGTTGGCTCATGCCGTTAAGGTCGCTCGCGATTACCTCCAGGACAGTCCCTTTGTGATGTATCTCGGTGATAACCTGATCGGTCACGGCATTAGAGATTTTGTTGATGGAAGACAAAGTTCCAATCCCGATGCTGTCATCCTATTAAAAGAGGTCGAAGACCCAACAATGTTCGGCGTGGCAGAGGTTGATGCGTCTGGCCGGATTCGACACCTGATTGAAAAGCCCAAGAAGCCTCCCAGCAACCTGGCATTGGTCGGCGTATATATGTTCTCGCCCCGCATCCATGACGCTATCGCCGAGATTAAGCCTTCCTGGCGCGGCGAACTCGAGATTACCGATGCGATCCAGAAGCTCTTGGAGAAAGGATGTGTCGTTCAAAGCTCGCTGCTGAAGAGCTGGTGGCTAGACACGGGAAAGAAAGATGACCTTCTGAACGCGAACCGGATTGTGTTGGACGAATGGACCCGGCGCGAGATTAACGGTGGCGTCGACGCTGCAAGTCGAGTTGTAGGGAGGGTAAAGCTGGAGGAAGGCGCTACGGTGAAGCGGAGCGAGGTCCGGGGACCTGCAGCGATTGGCCAGGGCGCGATCATCGAGAACGCTTTTATCGGGCCTTACACCAGCATCGGCGGAGGCTGTACCATCAAAGACTCCGCGCTCGAGCACTGCGTGGTGCTGGAGGGAGTCAGAGTAGAGGGTGTAGAGCGCCTTGCAGATAGCATCGTGGGTCGAAATTCCACGGTGCGCCGCGTTGTTGGGAACTACCAGGCTCTAAGGCTCATGATTGGCGACGATGCCGAGGTCTTGCTCTAGATGGCCTTTAGATTTCAGAAGCTGGAGACGATCCCCGAACTCTACCTAGTTGAGCCTCAATCATGGCGGGATCACCGCGGCTTTTTCATTGAGAGTTACAAGCACTCTGAGTTTTCTCGCAACGGTATCCATGACCATTTTGTCCAAGACAACTACTCCCACTCGGTTCGGGGAGTGCTCCGAGGTCTGCATTATCAGAAGCGTCCAAAGGCGCAGGCGAAGCTAGTGATGGTCGTTCGAGGAGAGATATTCGACGTCGCCGTCGATATCCGCGAGGGGTCGCCAACTCGTGGTCAATGGGTGGCCCGGACCCTTTCTGCCAAGGAGTGTCAGATGCTTTATATACCGGTGGGTTTCGCGCACGGTTTTTGTGTGCTCAGTGAAGAAGCAGACGTCCTTTACAAAGTGACGGAGGAGTACGCGCCGGAGCTTGAGCGAGGTATCGTTTGGAATGATCCGGAGATTGGAATTCGCTGGCCCGTTCAGGATCCGATCGTATCGCCCAAGGATGCCCGGCTTTCTCCTCTCAGAGCGGCCGGCGACGATTTTCTATACCAAGGATCCCAGCGGTGAAAACCCTCCTGGTCACGGGCGGCTGCGGCTTCATTGGCAGCCACTTTGTGCGTCTGGTGATACAAAAAAAGGCTTGGCGGGTCATCAATCTGGATAAACTGACCTATGCCGGAAACCCGGAAAACCTCGACGACATTAAAAACAACTCACGATACGCTTTCGCGCGAGGTGATATCACTGACCCGAGTTTTGTCGGTGAGCTGTTCCAGAAAGAAAAACCCTGGGCTGTAGTGAACTTTGCCGCCGAGTCTCATGTGGATCGGAGCATCATCGATGCATCGCCATTCCTTCAGACCAATGTCAGCGGCGTTCAGGTTTTGTTGGATGCGGCGAGGCAACACCAAGTGGAGCGGTTCCTTCAGGTTTCCACAGATGAGATCTACGGCGATGCGGACGGCAAAGAACCTTTCCAAGAGGAAGATCCGCTGAAGCCCAGTAGTCCCTACGCTGCCAGTAAGGCGGCAGCCGATCTCCTCTGCCTGGCCTACCGGCGCACTTATGAGCTTCCTCTAGTCATTACCCGCAGCTCCAACAATTATGGACCTTTCCAATTCCCCGAAAAGCTAGTTCCGTTGGTCATCCGAAATGCCCTCAACGGAGATGATCTGCCGGTCTACGGCGACGGCATGCAGCGGCGCGATTGGCTTTACGTCGAAGACAACGTTCGGGGGATTTTCAAGGTGATGGAGCGGGGCCGGATAGGCTCGACGTACAACTTAGGTACCGGTGAGGAACGAACTAACTTGGACGTCGTTCAAGTGCTATGTGACGTGATTGCTCAAGAGGCCAATTTGGATTCTGCAGCGCTCCGTCGACGGATTCGTTTCATTGCTGACCGTCCGGGTCACGACCGCCGCTATGCGCTGAATTTTGCCAGAGCCCGCCAAGAGCTGCAATGGTCGCCGCAATTGTCTTTTGAAGCCGCGCTCCGGAGGACGGTCTGTTGGTACCTGGACAACCAGGAATGGGTGAAGCGGGTAACTTCCGGCGAGTATCTGGACTATTACAAGGCTGTTTACACGCACACCTGGGGCAGAGCTCGAAGGTGATGCGAGTTGCCGTCATCGGTAGTGCAGGCCAGCTCGGGACCGACCTCGTAGGGATCCTGATGCGAGCCGGCGATTATGAAGTGTTTCCATTCAGTCATCGGGAACTCGATTGCACCGATTTTGCGTCGGTAGAAAAGGCGCTGAAAACAGCGCGGCCCGAGGTCGTGGTGAACTGTGCCGGGTATGTCCAGGTGGACGAATCTGAGGACCACCCGGATGACGCGTTTCGTGTGAACAGCCTCGGTGCTCTTAACGTGGCGCGCTCCAGCGCCGGCATTGATGCTGTATGTGTTTACATAAGCACGGACTTCGTCTTTGATGGAGAAAAGGGAGCCGCTTATACGGAGCGCGATACCCCAGGTCCGATCAACGTTTACGGTGTCTCGAAACTGGCCGGAGAATACCTCGTTCAACAGACCTGCCCTCGATGGCTGATCACGAGAATGGCAAGCTTGTTCGGTAAGGCTGGCTCCAGCGGGAAGGGTGGAAACTTCGTACAGACGATCTTGGCCAAAGCGAAGGCCGGCCAGTCCCTGAGAATAGTCAACGATGTGCGGATGTCGCCCACTTACACCCGTGATGCAGCGCAGGCTTTGGAGGGACTCCTTCGAAAAGAGGCTTCCGGGCTTTTCCACCTGGTCAACGCCGGGCATTGCACCTGGTATGAATTTGCCTGTAAAATTCTCGAACTCGCTGGTCTCACTAACCGAGTGGAGCACATACCTTCTTCAGCTTATCCAATGAAGGCACGCCGACCGAAAAATTCGAGCCTGGAAAGTACAAAAGTCGATCACTCGCTAACGGAGTATCTCCGCCCCTGGCAACAGGCTTTGGAAGCTTACTTAACAGAAAAAGAACTTCTTCCTTCAGGTCAGGAGTGAATGAGCGATAGAGTTAGAGTTATCGTTGGTTACGTGAGTCTACGAACATACTTTAGCTCAATTATCTAGAATGCCAGACGTTTCTGTCATTATTCCAACCTTCAACAACGCTCTCTTGCTACCGGAGACGCTCGATGGCATCAGGCGCCAGAGCTTCAGGGACTTTGAGGTGATCGTCGTCGATGACGGCTCAACGGACAATACTGCTGAGGTGGTTAAGCGTTATGATCCGGCGATTATTTATTGTTACCAGGATAACCGGGGGCCGGCCGCCGCGAGAAACAAAGGGGTGAATCTCGCGACAGGCGATTACATTGCCTTTTGTGATCATGATGATGTTTGGAATGAACGGCATTTGGAAGTTTTACGGACTTGTTTTTCAGCTCATTCCACCACGGCTTTGGCTTTCGATAATGCGCAGTATTTTGGAGACGGCGAGTTGGGGCCCAAGTTACATCTCAACCGTGAGATGTCACGACTCATCTCTGATAGAATAGTCAGTTCCAAGAGTTTGCTTTGGGAATATCCTGTAGCTTCTATGTCGGTCATCATGGTCAAGAAGGCAATTTTTGAGAAACTTGGTGCGCTCAACGAAAGAATCTTTGCCCTTGATGATCTGCATTTTTATCTCAGACTCGCCGCCCGGGAAGAAGTTAGATACATCGAGTATGTGG
>DASTOD010000033.1:0-8117 GCA_035762645.1 Binatia bacterium
GAAGAGGTGCGCCGCATTGGGATGCTGCGCGCCCTTCAGCGCGCCTACGTGATAGGAAGGAGCAATGACCGGTTGCACCTCATCGGCCTCGGCGACAGGAGCCCCCGTCTGTTTGGCGAGGTAGATATAACTATCGGTCAAGCTGAACGCGACAAGGATCTCGCCCAGTTGGAGGCGGGTATAGGTGGGTCCCAACTGTCCCACGACGGGGTTCTGCTGTGCCAGAGCTTTTACATAGGCAGTGGTCTTTTCTTCGCCCCAGGGTCCGACGGCCAGCCGCCCTAAATGGTGGGTCGCCGTGGTCACGCCCACCTTGCCCTTCCACTTTGGTTGGAGAAGGTCTTCCCAGCTCTTCGGCGCATCCTTCGGGGAAACCATACTGCTGTTGTAGGCGGGCACGATGTATTGGTGGACAAAGGAGATCGAGCCGCCGTCGTGATCGATCAATTTTTCGTCGACGGCCAAGGATTTATAGTCGAACGGTTTGTGGAGCTTGCGGAGCCAAAGGCTCGCATGGTGGGCATCGGTGGCGACCATGACATCCCATTCGGGGGCCCCGCCTGTGGCCGCCTGAGTCGCAACCTTGCCCACGTCCCGGGTCATCGATCCGGAGGGAACGAATTTTACGTTGATGTTGGTACCATACTTTTTGTTGAAGGCTTGCGCGAGGGCTTGGGCGCCGTCAGCCTTCAAAGTGGACGGGCCGTAAAAGTCCAGGGTGCCTTCCTTTCTGGCGGCGGCGATCAAATCATCCAGCGGCGCGGCGGGACCAACAGAAGGCCGCTGAAGCACAACGAACGCGACGATTAGACCCAAATTAAGAAGACGCAACGATCGCATTTTTCACCTCCTGCTACGTGTCACTGGATCTCTGCGGGCGCTGAGCCATACAGTGTCAGGCCAATGCGCCGGAACTATCTTTTCCCCGAACGGCCTCTATCGCTCGTCCTGAGAATTGTCAAGCCGCTCGCAATCGTCTTGCGAGGTCACCTTGAAACGATAACCGACAGCTTGAACCATTCCAATGGCCGTGGTAACTGGGCATTTATGCGTTGGCAGATGGTTTCATAAATGGTACATTCTATACCATGAAAACTACCATTGATCATGCCGGACGGTTGGTGATTCCAAAGGACATTCGCCGCGAATCCGGGATAAAGCCAGGAATGCCGCTCGAGATTCGTTGGGAAAAAGGCTCTATCGCCATTACTCCTGTTCCTTTGCCGGTCAAGCTTGAACGGAAAGGACGATTGCTGGTGGCTGTCCCCACGAAAGATACTTCCCCGCTTACGTCGGATACGGTCGAGCGGACCCGCAGAACGCTGCGCAAAGAGCGCTCGGGTGCTTCCACCTAGGCATGCCGGTCGCTTTTCTTCCGGATACCAGCTGCATGATTGCCGCCGTATGCTCATGGCATGAGCATCATGAGGCTGCTGCAAATGAGATCGAGAGGCGGCTCGCCGGGCGAGCCAAGATGATCGTGGCGGCTCCGGCACTGGTTGAGGCTTATGCGGTCCTGACTCGCCTGCCTTCGCCGCATCGGTTGTCGCCAGAAACGGCTTTGACGCTGCTGGAAAGCAATTTTTTAAAACTAGGAACACTAGTCGCACTGAACGCGAAATCGTATGAAACGTTGTTGCTGAGTGCTCCGAAAAACAACGTGGCCGGTGGTCGGACATACGACGCCGTAATAGGTGAATGCGCTGAACAGGGTAGGGCGTCGACAGTACTAACTTTCAATGCCGGGGACTTTACGGCCCTCGGCCAAGACTTTGATGTAGTAGTTCCTGGAACGATCTAGGTAAATCCTAAGGCGACTTAGCCTCCCATCGGCGGCATCTTGGGAAACTTGGCCAGCGCCGGATTCATGTGATCCCAAGGCTGGGCGCTGGATGTGAAAATGTCCAGGGTCGGCTTATACAGGCTGGGATCATCGAGGCTCCCCGCCGTAATCATCGCAAGGTCCGGCATAGCGCTGGCTTTTCCGAACAGACTCGAACCGCACTCCGGACAAAAACCGCGGCTCAACGCATTGCCGCTGTCTGCTTTCGTGTCGTAGTACTTAACCGCACCGGTAATCTTTAGCGCTGCGGCCGGCAATCCGATATCGGGTTCGTACGCGCCGCCGCTTGCCTTCTGGCAATCGCGGCAGTGGCAATTCCCCATAAAAAGCGGATCGGCGGTACATTCGTAGCGCACCCGGCCGCAAAGGCAGCCTCCCGTGAATCTACTAGCCATAGTTTTACTCCTTGCTTGTCCGTCAATTCTTAGCACCACTATTACCGCCAATAGATCGAGAAATCGATAGCATCCGCGCTCGACTCGACGATTAACTCGTTGTTGAGCCGATTCGAACCGAGGTTGGAGCATTCAACTGGCTTGTTCCCAAAATGGGAACAGGCTATTCTAGATTGTGCGAGTTATCTCGGTGAAGACACTGAAGTCCTTTTGGGAGAAGCATCCGGATGTCGAGAGTCCCTTAAGGGCATGGTATACAGAGGCCAGGAGAGCGAACTGGAGAAGCCCGCAGGACATCAAGGGTGCGTACCGCACCGCGAGCATTCTTGGCAATAACCGCGTCGTATTCAACGTTAAGGGAAATACGTACCGGCTGGTCGTAGCCGTCAAATACGAGTTTCAGGTTGTTTATATCCGGTTGGCACCCATGCGGAGTACGACAAAATCAAGGCAGAGGAAGTCTGACATGACGATCAAACCCATCAAAACTGAACGAGACTACAACAAAGCGCTTAAAGAGATTGAAAAGCTTTGGGACGCAAAGCCGAACACCGCAAAGGGCGACCGGTTGGAGGTGCTGGTTACGCTGGTCGAGGCCTATGAGCAAAAACACCACAGGATCGACCCTCCCGATCCGGTCGAAGCCATCAAGTTCCGGATGGAACAGCTTGAGCTCAAGCCATCGGACCTGGCGGACATTCTCGGGGGCCGGAACCGAGTGTCAGAAATTCTCAACAAAAAAAGGAAATTGACCGTTGAAATGATGCGGTCTTTGCGCAAACGCCTCGCTATTCCCGCCGAATCGCTACTTGCATGAGCGGTAGTCTGCCTTCTGATCACAATCCAAGATGCACGAGTCCTCACACGCAGCCGTGCGCCCAACCGCTACGCAGAGGAGTTTTTGCCAGGTTCGCTTCTCACTATCCGAGCGCATAAAATCGCTGAAATCGTAGACTATCATCAAGGAATGACAAAATAAAAAGAATGGAATGCGATCGGTTCCGTCAGGTGAAGTTCTCAACGAGGAGCTTTTTGAAACCGCTGGGCCGCTTTGAGCTAGCCAAGCTCGAATTCCGCGCTTTGGATGTCCCCGCCCCAGATGTCGACGGGAGTGCCGCTCGGGTAGACGATCGGTTGATGAGCGGCGTCGTCGAGACGGCGGTGGCCCCAACCAAACTCTACGGCAAATCCCCCCGGTGTTTGCACATAAACATGTACGGTCTGACAATTGGGATGTCGCCCTGGTCCCATGCCGATCGGCGCCTTGTGGAGCCGCAAAAAGTGATAGGAGCGCATCACGTCGTCGAGCGATTCAACTTCGAGCATCACATGTTGCAGCCGGGGAGACTTACCCGGCATACACGGCGCGAAAGCGATACTGTGATGACGCGCGTTGCAGCGCAAGAAACACAAACGAATATGGTCGTCGATGCATACCCAGTCGCTCAAGCGAAAGCCCAATACACCGGTGTAAAAGTCGTGTGACCGCTGGGTATCCTTAACCGTGAGCAGCACATGGCCCAAGCCTGTGACGTTAAGTTCGCGCGTGTAACGCACGGGCTCTTTGCCGGTCTCGAAGCCGTACGATAAAGCCAGAGGATGACCGTCGGGATCCTTTAACTCGATAAAGTCAGTAACCTGGCGTTCGAGACATTCCTCCTTGCTGCCCAGCCGCCAATCGATGTCTTTGGCCGCGAGCTTGGTTTGCCACTCGGCGAGCGCGTCGGGTCCGCCGACGTCAAACGTAATGTAATTAAGCACCGGCTCGGGAGCCGTACGCGCGGCCAGGCGGTGAGGATAGCGATCGACCCGCATATAGGTTACGGTTCCGTCGGGCGAGTTGGTGGTCGGAAGACCAAGCATGTCATGAGAGAAACGCGCGAATGTTTCGCGATCCGGCATGCCGACACCAACCTGCATAATCTCTCTTATCGTTGTCATGGTAGGTTTCCTTTCGCCGCAAATGACCGGGGCCGAAAACATCTTCTCTCAATCCCACAGCTTCTACAACAGGCCCCAGCTCAGCAACGACCGTACCCGATGCTAACCTGTCCGCAGGCTGGTAATGTAGTAACTTAAGTGTTACCATAGGCCGTGATTGACGTGTGAATACCTTGCCGCAGATGGGAGTTCTCCATACGCGAAGTGGTTCAACGCGCTGAACGCCCCGGCCGCCGCGAAAGTGGCGATCGCGATTACTCGAATGGCACAGGGCAACCTCTCCAATGCAAAAAGCGTTGGAGGTGATATTCAGGAATACCGCATCGATTTCGGCCCTGGGTATCGAATCTATTTGGCCGTGACGGTGAGCGCCTTGTCATTTTGCTTGGCGGCGGGACTAAGAAACGCCAGCAGGACGATATACACAGAGCCCAGAACCTTTGGGTCGATTACAGACGACGCAAGAAGGAGGAGAAGTGAAATGCCATTGACCAGAGACTTCAAAGACACCATTCAGGAGCGTGCGAGCCGAGACGCGCGCTTCCGCGAAGCGCTTTTAAGAGAGGCAGTCGACGCCTTGCTTTCAGGGGACGTGGAAACCGGCAAGACCGTTCTGCGGAATTACATTAATGCAACAGTCGGATTCGACAAACTAGCGACCGTCACTAAGAAATCGCCAAAGAGCCTCATGCGTATGCTTGGCCCGAAAGGCAATCCTCAAGCTCGTAATTTTTTTGAGATCGTTGCCTATTTACAGAAAAGAGAAGGTGTGCGCTTGAAAGTACGCGCGGCCTAGAATTGGCTGCTACTCGAGCCCGGGAAACAATCCCAGACGGCTCTACGGGATTTGAACTACTATTGAGGAGTGGAAACATGTCGAGAATACCAGCGTTGAGCCGAGAGGAGATGGATGCGGAGCAGCAGAAAGTTTACGACGCAACCGTGGCAACGACGGGCCGGGTCGGCAGGGGACCATCGGTCGGCTATGCGTATTCGCCGGGCCTCTGGCGGGTTCACAACGCATCGAGTGCGCATCTCCTCAATTGTTCGTTGACGCCTGCGCAGGTTCGGATCGTGTCGCTGATGACGGCGCGACACTGGAACGCCGCTTACCCCTGGAGCGCCCAAGCGGCGATGGCGCTGAGCGCAGGCGTCGACCGGGCGATGATCGAGGCGATTAACGCCGGGGAACAGCCGAAATTCACGGACGGCGCCGACGAGATGGTATACACCGTCGCGCGCGAACTGTTGGCGACCGGGACGCTGGCCGACGACGTCTTCAAGGCCGCCGAATCGACGCTCGGCTATCAACGCCTTGCCGACGTGGTCGGCGTGATCGGCCATTTCTATACAACCGCGATGATGGCAAATGTCGTGGGCGCCGAACCGCCGAAGGACGCGCCGTCTTACCTCAAGCGTTGAACGCGGAGTTTCCCCGGAAGAGGTCCGGTCATACATCTCCCGACCCGTCCAGTTTGATCAGAAGCTTTCGGACAAACGGGTCTTAAAATAAGAGAGTTCTTTGACAAACCACTGCTCATCCTCTAATTTAAATGCCACGTTTTTCTGACTGGTGGTCGTCCGAGGTCGGACGCATGATTTAGTGGAATTTACACTGGGAGAGAACGGCGATGGAACGACGCAGGATTGATTTGAGCAAGGTCGATTTGGACGGGTTGCACGATCCCGACATAGAGGGGTTGAAAAGGGTTCTGCCGCCGGCCGATTTGCCTTTCAAGATCCGCAAAATGGGACATGCCGTACTTGTGGTGCGAGACATCGATGTCTCGGTTCAGTTCTACACGCAGTTGTTGGGTTTCAAAGTCTCGGACGTATATCCCGACAGCATGGTCAAAGGTCGGATGGTTTTCATGCGTTTCAACGAAGACCATCACGGCCTGGGTCTGGTCGGCCAGGGCGGAGAAATCTGCAGGCAACGCGAATTGCATCATATTGCGTTCGAGGTCCCGACGATCGACGAGGTATTTCGCGCGAGAGACCATCTCACGAAAAACGGCGTGCCGATCGATTTTCACGGTCGGAGACGCGCGGGTTCTCAGGTGTCGGTTGAGTTTCGCGACCCCGACGGGCATTCGATTGAAATCTTCTGGGGGCTCGACAAAGTGGATTGGGATGGCGAAGCTCGCCCACCCGAAGAGTGGGTCCCGAAACATTCGCTCGAAGAAGCTGTGGACCACGCGCCGCCTGGTCAGGACACCACGCTCGCCGATCCGAGCCTTCGACAGAAATAGTCATTCGCATACACCACAGGGGCCGGCCGGAGGGTCGGGCTGTACTCCCTCATGCCTATTGCCTCGCGGTGCTATTTTTGTCCTTTGACAACTCAAAACACGCTGTGAAATACTTCCAGACAATCCAATTTTAGAAGAGGATCGGCACATGGAAACCCGAAACAAGATCGAATTGCATCCCGACTCTACGGGCTTGGTCATTGTCGATATGCAGGTCGAAGGGTGCGAGCGGCATGGCCCCGGCGTCAAGCCGGTGATCGCCAATATTCGCCGCCTCCTCGATCGCTTTCGCGAGGTCAACGGAAAGATCATTCACGTACAATCCGTCCGCACCAAGGACCACCCCGAGTTTACCGTTTTCGGACGGCCCTATGGATTGTTGCTGGGCAGTCCGGGCGCCGATTTCGTCGCGGAGCTAAAGCCGCTGCCCGGGGAGACGATCGTCCAGAAAACCTCGCACGATTGTTTTTACCAGACATCCATGGAAGCGACTTTGGAAAAACTGGATCTTCGGCCTTGCCGCGGCAAGATCGTCGTCACCGGCATCGGTTCGAGCAACTGCGTTTATCATGCGGTCATCGGTTTTCACATCAGAAATTATTACAGCATCGTGCCGGAAGACTGCATCCACGGGGTTCACCCGCAGTCCCAGCCTTTTGCCCTCCATCAGTTCCGCTCCAACGCGTATAATTTTAACGTCACCGTGTCTCGGTCCGAAGATCTCGAGGTCTGCGCGCCGGGCGCCGGTCTGAAGCGGGCGTCCGCCAGTTGAACATCGAAACGAAAGCGCTTTGCGGTTGAAGCTCAAAATCATACCGCTCATTCTCGGGTTTTTTTTCGCCGCGGCTCCCGGCGCAGCGCAAACCTTAAAAGTTCCCTTCGCCGCGCTCTCGCCCACCTATGCGCCGCTCTGGATCGCCGATCACGCCGGCTTTTTCAAGAAACATGGACTCGACGTCCAGCTCGTTTATATTTCGGCCGGCTCCGTGATTATCCCGGCGATTCTGTCGGGCCAGGTCGAGATCGCCAACCTGAGCTCGGCGCCGGCCCTCACGGCGTGGTCCATGGGCGCGGAGCTCGTAACCGTCGGGGTGACCTCCAATCGGTTGCTCCACGTCGTCATGACGCGGGAGGCGATCAAAAGGCCCGAAGACCTGAAAGGAAAAAAGATCGGCAGCGACCGCTACGGCTCGCTCTCGGATCTGGTGCTGCGTGAAGCGTTGAGGCATTACCATCTTGCGCCCGATCGCGACGTCGCGGTGATTCAAACCGGCGGGTTGCCGGAGCGGCTCGGCGCGCTCAAGGCGGGCGCCGTCGATGGCGCGATTGTGGCGGGCGATACCGCTTTCGAGGCCGAAAAGCTCGGCTTTCACAAAGTAATCGATTTGAGCCAATTGCCGATTCGCTATCCCGGCAGCACCGTGGTCGTCAGCCGATCGTTTCTTTCCAGCAAGCGCGACATCGTGAAAAGATTTCTCCGCGGCTGGATCGAGGGCATCAAAACGGCGAAGACCGATAAGGACCTCACCGTCAAAGTGATGCAAAGATTTCTCAAAACCAACGACCGGTCGATCCTCGACAAGACCTTCGAAGTCTATCGATCCGTCCACGAAAGAGTCCCAGTCCCCGATCCAAAGGTCCTGGGTGTGGCGCTAAAACAACTCGCCGCCACCGTCCCCCAGGCAG
>DASTOD010000034.1:0-4117 GCA_035762645.1 Binatia bacterium
TGACGTTGCCGAACGCGCGCGCGCTCTTGACCAGTGGGCATTCGGGACACTGACCGAATTTTCACAGCACACCAGACTAACGGAACACCCCGGTCAGTATCCCAAAGCGCGAGAAATGATTGCCAACCTTCTAGCTGACCACGAAACGATCATCCGACAACTGCGCACTGATCTGGAGACGTGCGCTGATAAGTATCACGACATAGGCACAAACGATTTCCTGACGGGATTGATGGAAAAGCATGAAAAGATGGCATGGATGTTAAGAGCATTTTTGGCGGGCGAGTCAGTTTAGGCATATCGCAGTCAACAGCGACACGAAGCCGCCTCGAACGTAGAGGTGATCGAGTATGCAGCGCCAGCAAGTCTACCTCATCCGGCATGGCGAGACGCAATGGAGTTTAAGCGGGTAACACAAAGGAGTTACCGACATTCCGCTCACGGAGAATGGCCGAAAAATGGCCAAGCTGTTGGAACCCCTGTTGGCCAAGGAGACCTTCGCGCTGGTTTTATCAAGCCCGCTTCAGCGCGCTCGGCAGACATGCGAATTGGCTGGTCTCGGCGTGCGCGCCGAGATCGATCGTGATCTGATGGAATGGAACTACGGCGAATACGAGGGTCTGACGCCGAAACAGATCCGCTCGCAGGTGCCCGCGTGGATACTTTTCCGCAACGGCTGTCCTGGTGGGGAAAGCCCTGAGCAGATCGGCGGCCGGGTTGATCGCGCGATTACGCGAGTCCGCGCGGTGGATGGCCGTCGTTCTCTTTGAGCACGGCCACATCTTCAGAGTTTTTGCGGCTCGATGGCTTGGACTTCCAGTGGCGGCAGGATGTCACTTCCTTCTCAATGCGGCAACATTGAACATTCTGGGTTACTATCCGGACATCCCCGCGGTGAAGAGGTGGAACGCCATGCTCCTATCCTAGCGAGCCTGGCAGTGCTTGATTTGCAATTTCCCGACCGAGCTCAGCCGGCGCGGTCGAATTGAAAGGAGAAAACAATGGCCCAAACACTATCCAAGGAAGAGTTGAAACTGATGGATGCCTACTGGCGCGCGGCAAACTACCTGTCGGTTGGCCAAATTTACCTTTACGATAATCCGCTGTTGAAAAAACCGCTCGGCAAGGAGCACATCAAGCCGAGATTGCTCGGCCACTGGGGAACAACACCGGGCCTGAATTTTATTTATGTTCACCTCAACCGGCCCATCAAAGAGCGCGATCTGAATATGATTTACATCACCGGCCCGGGGCATGGCGGACCCGGCCTGGTCGCGAACGCTTATCTCGAGGGAACCTACAGCGAAGTTTATCCCAACATCTCGCCGGACGAAGAAGGAATGAAAAAACTGTTCAAACAGTTCTCATTTCCCGGCGGGATCCCTAGCCACGCGGCACCCGAAACTCCGGGCTCGATCAATGAGGGCGGCGAGTTGGGTTATTCCTTGTCCCACGCGTACGGCGCGGCATTCGACAACCCCGATCTGATCGTAGCGTGCGTCATCGGCGACGGCGAAGCCGAAACCGGGGCGCTCGCAACCAGCTGGCATTCGAACAAGTTCTTGAACCCGGCCACCGACGGCGCGGTACTGCCCATCCTGCACCTCAATGGTTACAAGATCGCCAATCCTTGCGTGCTGGCGCGCATCAGTCACGAAGAGCTGGAGCAACTGTTTCGCGGCTATGGCTACACGCCCTATTTTGTCGAGGGCGACGAACCGGAAAAGATGCATCAGCTCATGGTCACCACTCTCGATCGCGTCATTGATGAGATCAAGCGAATTCAGAGCGATGCAAGAAGCCGCAAGGAAGGAGTCGACCGGCCGCGCTGGCCCATGATCGTGTTGCGCAGCCCGAAGGGCTGGACTTGCCCCAAGGAGATCGACGGCAAGCGCACTGAAGGTTATTGGCGCTCGCATCAGGTGCCGATGGGCGAGATGCATAGCAATCCCGCTCACGTGAAAATTCTCGAAAAATGGATGAAGAGCTACAAGCCCGAAGAGCTGTTCGATCAAGACGGCCGGCTCAAGGCTGAACTCGCAAGCCTTCCGCCCAAAGGTGAGCGGCGGATGAGCGCCAACCCGCATGCCAACGGCGGCCTGTTGCTCAAAGATCTCCGCTTGCCGGACTTTCGCGATTATGCCGTCGAGGTAACGAGCCCCGGCGACGTGACCGCCGAGGCGACCCGTGTCATGGGACGATTCCTGCGCGACGTGATGAAGCTTAATCTCGACAGCAAAAACTTCCGGCTCTTCAGTCCGGATGAGAACAATTCGAACCGCTGGCAGGACGTGCTCGAAGTTACCAGTCGCGCATGGGTTGCCGAGCGTTTCGATTATGACGAGAAGCTTGCGCCGGACGGCCGCGTGATGGAGATGCTCAGCGAACATCAGTGCCAGGGATGGTTGGAAGGCTATCTCTTAACGGGCCGGCATGGGTTCTTCTCCTCTTACGAAGCTTTCATTCACATTATCGATTCGATGTTTAACCAGCACGCTAAATGGTTAAAGGTATGCAGCGACATCCCCTGGCGCAGGGCCATCGCATCGCTCAACTATCTGTTGTCCTCGCATGTGTGGCGGCAAGATCACAACGGCTTCAGCCATCAGGATCCCGGCTTCATCGATCACGTTGTAAACAAGAAAGCCGAAGTCGTCCGGGTCTATCTACCGCCCGATGCCAACTGCCTGCTCTCCGTAACCGATCACTGTCTTCGTAGCCGCAATTATGTGAACGTCGTTATTGCCGGGAAACAACCGGCTCCGCAATGGCTCAATATGGACCAGGCGGTCAAGCACTGCACCGCCGGCATCGGCATCTGGGAATGGGCGAGCAATGACCGCGTCAGCGAGCCTGATGTCGTGATGGGCTGCTGCGGCGACGTGCCGACTCTGGAAACTCTGGCAGCGGTGGAGCTGCTGCGCCAGCATGTTCCCGAGCTGAAGGTCAGGGTCATCAACGTTGTCAACCTGATGACCCTGCAATCGCCACACGAGCACCCGCACGGTTTGAGCGACAAGGATTTCGACGCGCTGTTCACAAAAAACAAGCCGATCATTTTTGCTTTTCACGGCTACCCCTGGCTGATCCATCGGCTGACCTACCGGCGCACCAACCACAATAATCTACATGTGCGGGGCTACAAGGAAGAAGGGACGACGACCACGCCCTTTGACATGTGCGTGCTGAACGATCTGGACCGTTATCATCTCGTGCAAGACGTGATCGACCGGCTGCCGCAATTAGGGGCGCGGGCGGCCTATGCGAAGCAAGCGATCCGCAACGTGCTCATCGATCACAAGGAATACATTTACGAGCACGGCGAGGATTCCCCGGAGATCAGCGGCTGGACATGGGGAAACAAACAGCCATCTGGCCACTTGGACTCCACGGAAAGCGATAATATCGACGTGGGGGTCGAAGCACCCATTTGAAACTAATCATCTGTGCGGGTCGAAGGAGTCCATGGACCGAGTTGCCACGTTGTTCGTGGATTGCTCTGGAGAGAGAGCGATGACTAACCAAAAGAAGCGATGGTTGAAATGGATGGCAGCGGCGCTGGTCTCGGTGTGGTGGCGATACTCGCCTGGCAACATTACCGCGGCGGTACAGGGGTTGAAGGCCACGCCAGCGGCAACGGCCGCATCAAGGCGACTGAGATCGATGTTGCCGCCAAGTTTGCGGAGTCAGGGAGATCCTGGTGCGAGAAGGCGATTTCGGCAATGCCGCACAGGTGGTGGCTCTGATGGTGCGCCGCGTCCCGAGCCGAGTTCGTACGCAAAGAAATTCGCGGGCAAGTATTCGCACCGGCTTATCCAGGGCGGCATCGGGCACAATCTGCCGCAGGAAGCCCCGCAGGCCTTCGCCAAGGCTGTCGTAGAAGTCGACGGTTATTGATCGGCGTTAGCGTGCGAGGAGCACTATGACGCGCTCTTTAACGATTCGGGAAGTAAACCACGGAATATAGGAGATTCAGTCATTGTCCGAAGAGATCAAGCATGACCGCCGGAGCTTTCTCCGTGCCGGGGCCATGTCGATTGCCACTGCCTCGCTCGGCATGATGGATTCTGTGATGGAGCAGGCGACGGCTGTAGACGTTCAATTGCCTGTTGAAGGG
>DASTOD010000035.1:0-3472 GCA_035762645.1 Binatia bacterium
TGGCCTCTGAATGGGCGGTAAAAAATCGCCACAATCTCACGCCGCAAGTCTACGCTGTCCCAAGCGAGGTGGAAGACTGGGTGGCAAAGCTGAAACTCGCGTCCATGGGCATTCGCATCGACCAACTAACCGAAGCGCAAAGGAAGTATCTTTCCTCCTGGGCTCACGGCACATAAAACCCGCGAACAGAATTGGAGTGTTGGAGTACGGGAGTATTGGAGTATTGGCTTTCAAGACATCACTCCATTACTCCACCACTCCAGTACTCCAGTCTCTGACTTCTATGTCTTGACGCCGGCGGCGCCGGCGGATTAGAAAAGCCTCAGATGCGTGAGGGGTGAGGTGGTGAGGCGTAAGTGGCAGCCCAGGTGAGGCCTAAGGTGCGAGGCTAAACACGCAATTCGCGTGCGGAATCGGAGGTTTCTATGGCTAATACGAAGACTGCGGTTCAGAGATTCATCGCTTCTGCCCGACGGCTCTTTGCCGACGAGACGGATCCGGTAAAGCGCTGGCAGAAAATGACTCCGCTTATGCAAGACTTGCTCGCCGACCCCTCGTTGGCCGAACAATCGAAGCGCTGGCCGGACTGTTCGCAGGGCGGGGAGCGCGCGGAGAATCTCCTCTTCTACGAAGATCCCGATTACAAGTTCGTCATCAACGGACTGATTAAGGCGCCGCGCTCGCGCACGCAGATTCACGATCACGCCCATAACTGGACGCTCTACGGTGTCCTCGATGGCCACGAAACGATTGAACGGTACGAGCGCGTGGACGACGGTTCGAAACCTGATCACGCTGAAATTCGCCAGACCCTTAGGATTGAAGTCGGTCCCGGTAAGGTCGATCTCGTGCCGCCCTATCAGATTCACGCCGAGGAGAGCGGCGCGGAGCGGACCGTGGCGATCATCGTTCGGGCGGAAAAGGCCGGTGGTTTTCTCCAAGGCCGATATGATCCGGCAACGAAAAAATACTGGCAGGGTTACGGACCCAAGCAGATCACCTACGAGCTGAAGTAGCCCCAGCCTTTTGCTTGACCGCCCCCCCGATAATACCACCTACGTTCGAGGAGATTTCTATGGCGGAAACTCGCAATAGACCCAGAATTGCCGTCTTCTCCGGGCCGACCGCGACGATCCAAAATACCGAGCCGCTCGTCACCAGCAACAAGGGGCGGGAAAAATACGGGCTGCCGTTGCGCACCCATGGAGACGGCTCGCCGATGCGCTTCGACGTGCTGCGTCTTCAGCGCCTGGCGGCGCCCGTTACGGTATATATCGAGCAATTCAGCGCCCACCCGCTCGAGCGCGATGCAGCGGAGCTCTATGGGCCGCCGGACGGCTATCTCGATTCCACCGGTGTCTTTCACAAAACGCGCACCAACCCGGCTGACAAACCCGTCTACGAAGTCACGCTAAAACCGGAAGACGGTCTTTACCCACTGCCCTATATGGCGCGCCAAGCCGACGGCCGGCCGTGGGAGACGGACGGCACGGAGAAGAATGCGCCGGCCGAGCTCTGCCGGGTGCCCTTCTTTCCTGACGGCTCGCGCCTATTCGAAGAAATCGACCGCTCGGGGATCTCCCACGAAGGTGTGGGCTGCCTGCTCACTGCCAAGGCAGACTTCGAGTTTTTTCGGGCGCTGCCGTCCGGCGGTTACGCGAAGGGCCGGAGCGCTGGAGAGCGGACGGACGTGGGAACCGGCGATATTTCCCCGGAAATCCGCGGCACGGATTTCTTTCCCTATCGCCCCACTCACTTACGAAAAGAACCTCCCATGGCCGCGCTGGCCCGCGTCACCAATATTGTTCAACGCGCTCTCAGCAGCGGCAAATATCTCGGCGCCATATGGCTTGAGGGCAGTCCGTTCGTCGAGGAAACGATTTACTGGCTCAATTTGCTGATTGACACGAGGGTTCCCATCGTCGGCAATTCTTCTCAACGCCCGCACGGCGCCATCGGCAACGACGGCGATCGCAACATCGTCGACTCCGTGGAATACATCACCTCACGCATCTGGGCGGACGACAGCGGGCGAGATTCTGTCGGCGCGGTTGCGATTCTCGACGAGCAGATTTTTACCGCGCGCGACGTGCAAAAAGCCGACGCCCGTCCCGGCGGCTACATCGCGACCGGGGGACACGGGGGGATTATCGGCCGCATGGGCCATCCGGGCGAGCCACAATTCTCGTTCAAACCGGTCAAGCGGCACACCCATACGTCCGCGGTTAACTTGAGCCGGCTGCCGGCTGAAATCCAAGGTTCAAGGGTTCAAGGCTCGAAGATTGCTGCGACTGCGGTGGCGGTCAAGGATCGTGAGGGTAACTTGCTGCCGGCGGCCATTCCTAGAGTCACGCTGGTCAAACATGCGCGATATCTACCGGAAGACACTTCCAGCGATCCAAGTCGCGAGGTCGATATCCTCGCGCGTATCGAGAGAAATTTGCGCGACGCGCCGTTGGCGGGATTTGTCGCCGAAGGTTCGGCCCCGTTTGGCGCCATGAGCAATTCCGTCGACGCCGCGCTCAAGCAAGCGACGTTCAGTGGCATGCCGGTGGTTAAAGTCGGCCGTGGCAACGCCGGCGGGTTCGTCGACCCCAAGCGGGACCCGCTGGCGATCGCGGGCAGCAATCTCACGGCGACCAAAGCGCGATTGCTGTTAATGGCCTGTCTGATGAAGTTTGGCTGCCTGCCGCCGGCGGCGGACCCGTCGAAGCCCACCGCGGCCGAAACGGAAGCGACAAAGGCAGCGTTAAAACAATATCAGGAGATCTTCGATACCCACTAGCAGGCTGCTGAAAAAAAATCTGGTTGCAGGCTGCTCAAAAAGCTCTCAGAGGCGAGGCGCGCGATAAATCGACGAGTGGAGGCGTACTTACACAGTACGTTGGAGCGAGGCGATTGAGCGCAACGAAGCATATGAGGCTTTTTCAGCAGGCCTGCCTCGCCGATTCTTTGGAGAAAGTCTATGTCAGGCAAGCATGAACACAAGCCGTTCGAAGGGCACATGCACGATTTCGAAGCCCACATCAGGGCGGTCGAAGAAGACCTGGAGTATTACCGAACCAAGCGGCTGGAGCCGCGGATCATTTACTTGATTCGTCGCGGCGTCGTCACGTTCTACGATTTGCTTAACGCGCGAGCCGCGCTCAAACGGAGCAACCAATTCTTCAAGCCGAAAAAACCGCAGGGCAAGAACATCGAAGCGCGCGTGCGCTATCTGGAAGAATGGCTCGATGAATATGTGAAAGGAATCGCGCTAGTCTCTTCGCGCACCGTGGAAGGGATGGACATGGTGATCGAGGACAACCGCAAAGAGCGCGGCGATTACGACGACTTTTTTAGAATCAAAAAGAAGGAACACAAGGGCAGCCTCGAAGAACGCATGGTGAACGTGGAGCAGGACCTAAAGGACTACCAGCAGTTGCTCGAGGTCTTCGTCCAGGCGTTGATTTACCGTGGCTGGTCGAGTCGC
>DASTOD010000036.1:0-4285 GCA_035762645.1 Binatia bacterium
TGCTGCAGCCCGGCAGTGGCGATTGACAAGTCGGACGTGAGCCCGGGGGCATAAAGGTCCCACGCGGCGCTAACCACCTCCGGATCGCCCGTCAGACCTGAATCAAACCCCGCCTTCATCGCCTCCTTTTTGTTGAACTTGGCAAGTTGGATTCCCTGAATATAGGCCTTTAAAACCCGTTTGCTAGTTTCGGCATACTTTTCCAGAACCTCCGTGCGGGTGACGATGATGTTCTGTGGGATGCCCAGAGACTCACTCAGGTTGCTGATCAAGGAATAACCGCTTTTCATCAACCGGACCGCGTCTTCGGGCGAGAATGGCGCGGCGGCGATGATGCCTTTCTCCAGAGCGGCGGCGCGCAGGACGGTTCCGCCGATCGCGCGCAGGATGACGTCCTTATCCGGATTGATATTGTATTTCTTAAAGAACGCTTTCATGGCGAACTCTGAATAAGTGCCCGCTCCGGTAATGCCGATCACTTTTCCCTTGAGATCCTCCACCGTGCGCGTCTGTTTGTTGCCAAGGATAATGTAATTGGTGGTGCTGGAGGTGCAACCGATGATCGACAGATCCAGTCCACGAGCCTTGCTGCGAAATACGGCCTGCGCGCCGCCGATCGCCGCAAAGTCAACTTCACCGGAAACAAGGGCCGCTATCGCCGCTGGTCCACCGCGGATCAAAATAGGCTCGACCTGAAGCCCCTGTTGCTTAAAAAAACCGCGCGCCAGCGCCGCGCGAAATGGAATCTCGCTGTTCCAAGCCAGGCTGACGAACACCATGCGAATATTTCTTTTCTCTTGGGCGAGCAACTGCGTAGCAGCGCACAGCACCAAGAGCAAGGCTGAAATTACGCGCGCGGGTTTTAGATTCGCCATTGCTCCATCCCTCCGGGTTCTACTTTCTATCGTCCGTCTTCCATTCCCGGTTTTCGATTCTCTTCGCATAGACCGTCGTTTTCCCGTCTTTGTCGAAGGTAAAAACCGAGTAGGGCTCCGGCTTCCCGCCCTCCATGCCCGGTGACCCGATCGGCATCCCCGGAACCGCCAGACCCAATATCGCCGGCTTCTCCTTCAGCAGCCGCTTGATAACGTCGGCGGGAACATGCCCTTCAATCACGTATCCCTCGATCAAGGCCGTGTGACATGAGTAAAGCTTCGGCGGCACATTGTACTGCTTCTTGACCTTGATTAGCTCGTCGCCGTCTACATCCTTGGTTGTAACCTTGAGACCGCTTTTTTGCAGGTGCCCGACCCAGGCACTGCAGCACCCTCAGGTAGGGTCGGCAAAAACGGTGATCGCAGATGCCGGTGATGCGGCTTGAGCATGCGCCCAAGCAGAGTACAAAATTAGAGCCAAGAACGTCAGCAAGCACAGTCTGTAGGTCACAAGGACTTTCCTCCTCGGAAAAAGAACGTCATGATGGGGAGGTTAGCAAATCGCCCGACGGCATGAAAGGTGTTCGGCAACCGTTGAAAAAGACTCATCCTAGGGAAGGTGTTCGAACCCAATGTTCCGTTATTCCAATATTCCGTGCTGCAACAGATCATGCTCCAACAGATCATTGACAGCTCTCGTGCGGCTGTTATAGAGCGAAATTATCTCCGGCGAGCGAATCGTGGCAAAGCAAGGACTGAGAATTCTCGACAGCGACATGCACCTCATGGAGCCTGTGGACCTCTGGGAGCGCTATTTGGGTGCGCGCTTCCAAAGCGCGGCGCCCAAAGGCCTTATCAGCTTCAACGTCCGCGACTTGCGGATGGCCCACCCCGATGGACGGCTTTGGGGTCTGCCGCCGACTCATGGACAAAGAAATGCCAATCAGGGACGAAATTTTAGCAAGAACCAGGAGATCTACCGCTCCCACGCCGAACGCGGCTGGACGGCCGAAGTGCAGTTGGAGGCGATGGATATGGAGGGCATCGACGTCGCCGTACTCTATCCGACACGGGGGTTGCAGGTGCTGAGCGAGCCTATGATGGACCCCGGGTTTGCGGGCGCCCTCGCGCGAGCTTATAACGACTGGCTCTACGATTTTTGTGAGAAGAATCCGAATCGCCTGCTCGGGGCGGGAATGATCTCTCCGTTCGACATGCCCGGAGCGGCGATTGAAGTCGAGCGCTGCGTGAAAGAGCTCGGCTTCCGCGCGATCTTCATGCGCTCGACGGTGCTGAACGGCCGCAACTGGTATGACGATTACTACGAGCCTCTGTGGAGCGCGTTGGAGGAGCTTGAAATACCGCTCGGTTTCCATGAGTCCTCTTCCTCCGCGGCGCGGCAAACCGGAGACTTGTTCGAGCCGAATTTCATGCTGCGACGAGCCGTGGCGCAACCGATGGAGCAGATGCTCGGCTTGGTCAGCGTTTGTTCAGGCGGAGTCCTCGCTCGCCATCCGAAACTTCGTGTCGCGTTCCTGGAAGCGAATTGCACGTGGCTGCCTTGGCTTCTCTGGCGGCTCGATGAAGGCTGGGAGCGCGAGGGCGATATCTGGGCGAAGGATCTAACGATGAAGCCCAGCGATTATTTCAAAAGGCAATGCTTCGTGTCGGTCGAGCCGGACGAAGTCGGCGTCAAATATGTGATCGATTATATAGGCACCGACCGTTTGGTCTTTTCGACGGATTATCCCCATGGCGACTCGAAATTCCCCAACGCCGTGGAGAGTTTTCTCAAACTCGGAATTTCCGCAGACGACAAGCGAAGAATCCTTTGGGACAACTGCGCGGAATTCTATCATGTAAATTGACTGGTTTTTGGAAAGAGCGTCACCGCGCGGGTTTGAAGCCGTCCCTAGATTTCTTGCGTTCTATGCATTCTTTCTGGTTGCGTTAATCCGTGACGCGCCTTGACAAGGTGTCCGTCTAGTCTGTTATGGGTTGATGGCGGAAAGCCATCTCACGATGAATAGCTTAAAGTCGACAGACGCCAGGAAGCTCAAGCTCGGGATCGTTGGCATCGGTGTCGGCGCCTCGGAGATCCTGCCGCAGATCGAGCGAATACCGGAGTTCGAGCTGGTTGCCGCCGCCGATATTAACCCGCGCGTACTCGAGACCTTGCGGCAGCGCTACGGCGTGCGCACATACGACAGCATCGAAAAGCTCTGCGCCGATCCGGACGTCGAAGCCGTGTGGGTATCGACGCCGAATCGGTTTCACGCGCCGCACACGATTACCGCCGCCGCCCACGGTAAGCATGTGGTCGTCGAAAAGCCGATGGCGATCTCCTTGCAGGAAGCCGGCCAGATGATCGAAGCTTCGATCAAAAACAAGATCAAGCTTCTGTGCGGCCACACCCAAAGCTTCGGTCCGCATATCCGGACGATGCGAAAAATCATTCGCTCGGGTGAACTCGGCAAGCTCTGCGCCCTGCACGTCTGGGCGTACACCGACTGGATGCTGCGCCCGCGCACGGCCGAGGAATTGGATATCCATCAAGGCGGCGGCGTTCCCTATCGCCAGGGGCCGCACCAGATCGACACCTTGCGCCTGCTCGGCGACGGCCTGGTGCGCAGCGTGCGCGGTGCCACTGGCCAGTGGTTCAAGGGCCGGCCAATTCCTGGATACTACTCGGGCTTTCTGGAATTCGAGGATGGCACGCCGGCCACCCTGATGCATAACGGGTACGGCTACTTCCTCGCCTCCGAATTGGTTCCCTGGGGCAAACAGAACAGCCGATACAGTGAGGCGGAGCGCGCGGCGATCCGGAAATCGCTGCTCGACGGAACTCGTAACGAGAACGCCGACAAAGATGCCATGCGCATCGGCGGCTCGGACGAACGGGAAGTTCTTCAACGGGGCACGCCGGGCCGAGCCTGGATGCCTAATGATCTCGGCATTTTGATCGCGAGCTGCGAACACGGCGATCTGCGCCAGTCGCAGTTTGGATTGTACGTGCATAGCGACGAAGGAACCAAAGACGTTCCGTTGATCGGCGGCGGTGGTCCGGCGCGGCGCGGAGAATTGATCGAGCTTTACGACGCGGTGGTACTCGGCAAACCGGTTCGCCACACCGGCCCTTGGGGGATGGCGACGCTGGAAGTTTGCCTGGCGCTGATGCAATCGGCGAGGGAAAGAAAGGAAATCTTCTTGTCTCATCAAGTGCCGGCGCCGCCGGAAGATTGAGCGGGAGTTCAAGGTTCAACCGTTCAATCGTTCAATGTTCCCTCTCCACCGTTGAACGTTGAACCTTTGAACCGATGCTTCCACGAAGACACATCAAACAATAGAGGGAGTTTTTTATGTACAATGGCCAAAAAGTCGTCGATGTTCACGGTCACATGACTACCCCG